>CAZDAQ010000235.1:0-3739 GCA_964503425.1 uncultured Opitutales bacterium | reverse complement strand
CCGCCGCTTACTTGGTCACGGTAAAAGGCTGCGCGAAGCATTGGGTGCCTTTGCCGTAGGCGATCCAGACGGTGTGGGTTTTGGGGTCAACGGCGATGTCGCCGGTGCCGGTTTCATCGGGGACATCGCCGAGCGGGGTCAATTTGCCGGCGGCGACGGAGACGGCGGAGATTTTGCCGACACGGCTGGCGCAGTAGGCGATGTGCAGGCCGGGGTCGTAGGTGATTTCGTCCACGCGGTCGCCGGTGGGGGCGGTGGCGGTGATTTTGCCGGTGGAGCGGTCGAAGAGAAGGAGCTTGCCGGCGCAGGCGACGAGGAGGCCGTTGCTTTCGGGGACGAGGGCGATGCCATGGACGCCTTTATCCGGCGCGCAGGGCCAGGTTGCCGAGATTTTGTTGGTGGCGGGATCAATGACGGCGACGGTATTGGTTCCCTTTACGGCCTGATAGAGGTGTTTGTAATCAGTGTCGAAGACGAGGTCTTCGACGCCGGAGCCGTCCACCTTGATGGTGGTGACGATTTTTTTAGCCACGGGGTCAATGACCCAGATTTCGCCGGCGGTGTCGTTGCATTCGTAAACGAGGCCGGTGGTGGGGTTGTAGGCGATCAAATCGGTGTCCGCGGGGACGGCGACATTGCCGGTGATGGCGAGTTTGGTGGAATCCACGATGACCATGCGGCCAGGATCGTTGCCGCTGACATAATAGCAGCCGTGTTTTACATCCACGGTGGCGTCCTGGGAGGTGCTGGTGGGGACGACTTTCAGGAGTTTTTGGGTGGACAGATCGAAGACATCAAAAGTTTTGTTGGCCTCGTGGCCGAGCAGAAGCCGGTTGCCGGCGGCGTCCAGGCGGATGAAGTCGTAACCACCCTGCGTGCCGGGGAGCAAGATGGGCTGGCCGGGCGTCAAGGGCGCGGCGGGCAACCGGGCCGTGAGGGCGAGGAGCAGGATGGCGCCGGTGAAGAGAAGGGTGGAGGGGCGGGTGGGTGAGATCATGGGGTTAAATAGAAGCGGATAATCTAACAGGTGGGAGATTATCCGGAGATTATGCCGGGAAGGGAGAAGCGAATAAGTGACATGGCGAGGTCAACAGCCAGCGCAAGGCAGGCGCGTGCACTGCCTGAATGAAGACCGACCCGACGGATGCGGAAACCGCTTTTTGGGGAACGGCCGGGGATTTTAGGCGAGGGTCATTGACCTAGGGCTCGGTAACTTTCTGGACGGTTTTGAGGAGGTCGGTGCGTTGCTGGTCGGTGAGGGAGGCGGATTGGATGGCGGCGGTGGCGGCGGCGGGGTCTTTGCCGGCCCATTGGGAGACGACGTTGTCGAGCTGGCTGATGCGGGTGGTGTCTTTGCTGATGGAGGCGGCCCAGGTGAAGGCGGCGGAGGGGTCCTTCTGGCCTTGAGAGGAAATGAGCTGGGTGACGGCGCCGTCGCGGGCATTGCCAGTGGGGAGGGTGTTGATCCACTGGGTGGCGGCGGCGGGGTCTTGCGCGAGCCAGTTGCGGGCGACTTTGGTGGTGGCATCATCCTGGACGGTGCCCGCGGGGAGATTGGCGACGAGGGGGGCGGCGCCGGCGGGATCCTGATTGCTCCAGGAGGAAATGACATTGCCGAGGGTTTTGTCGCGGCTGGAGCCGTCGGGGAGTTGCTGGGCGTAATTCCAGGCGGTTTGGGGGTCGTAATTGGCGACAGTGCTGACAACGGAGCGGATGGCGTTGTCCTGACCGGAGCCGGCGGGGAGGGATTGGGCCCAGGCGAGGGCATCTTTCGGGTCGGCATTGGCCCAGGAAGTGGCGACGCGGGAGGTGAGTTTGTTGAAGTTGGGGTCGTCGGTAAGGTTGGCGGCGATGAAGGCGGCGGCGCCGGCGGGGTCGGAAGAGGTCCAGGTATTGAGGACGTTTTGGAGGGCGGAGTTGCGGGTGTTGCCGTCGGTGGCGGGGAGGGATTGGGCCCAAGTGAGGGCGCCCTGGATGTCCTGCTGGGCCCAGGTGGAGGCGAGCGAGGGGATGGCGCTGTCGCGAATCGTTGGGTCGGAGACCTGGGCGAGGTAAGCGGCGGTGCCGGTGGGGTTGACGTCGCTCATTTGGCGGAGGATGGACTGGACGGCCTGGTCGTGAGTTTTGCCGGTGGCGGATTGGTCAACCCAAGCGAGGGCGGCGGCGGGGTCGGACTGGGCCCAAGTGTTGGCGATGGAGTTGATGAGGCTGTTGCGCTGGTTGCCGTTGGGGAGGTTGCCGAGGTCGGCAATGGCGGCCTGCGGGTCCTGGTTGGCGATGGAACCAATGGCGCTGGAAAGGGCGGCGTTGCGGGCGTTGCCGGGCGGGAGGGCATTGACCCAAGCGAGGGCGGCCTGGGGGTCGGCATCGGCCCAGGTGCCAGCGATGCTTTGAATGGCGTTGTTGCGCGACTGGCTGGGAGAGAGAGAGAGGGCGGCGACCGAAGCGGCGGTGGGGTCGTGCTGGGCCCAGGTGTTCAAGACGGTGGAAAGGCCGTTGGATTGCTGGCCAACTGGGAGGTTGTGCACAGCAGCGAAGGCGCCCTGCGGGTCGGTGGCGGCCATGTTGGAGAGGACGCTGGATTGGAGCATGTTGCGGGTTTGGGAGTTTTGGACTTGATTGACTCCCACGAGGGCGGCGGCGGGGTCTTTGGCGGACCAGGAATCGAAGATGAGGAAGAGGGAGGACTCGCGGTCCTGGGCGCTGGGAAGGGTGTTGGCCCAGGTGAAGGCGCCGTTGGGGTCAATCTCGGCCCAGCGGCTGGCGATGATCATTTTGGCCATCTCGTTGTCCTCGGTGTGGGGCGCCTTGGTGAGGGAGCTGAGGAGGGCGTGGGCGCCGGCGGAGTCGAGCGTGCTGGCGAAATCGAGGAGGGCGCGGACGCGGGAGACCATGCCCGAGCCGGCCATGATGTGCTTGAGGGTGGTTTTGTTGTCGGCGAGGTTGGTGGTGGCGAGGGGGGAGCTTTTGGCGGGGGCGATGTAGGGCGCGGCGGCTCTGCTGTCCAGCAGAGTGGCGGCGGGTGCGGCGTTGCGCGAGGAGAGCGTCCAGCCCGCGCCGAAACCGGCGGCGAGGATGAGGGCGGCGATAACGAAGCGGAGGGCGGGATGAGCGGAGGAGGGCATGGGAGGAATTTAGAATACAGAATTAAAATGGAAGACGGGAGATATACCTTAAGACGCGCCAGCGTGGAGAGTCTGTCTATGTATAGATACGGAAAGTGGCGCAAAGGTTACGAAAAATCGCACGGGAGGGTCAGGTCGAGGGTTTTGGTGGTTCGGTTGGGGCGGGGGATTTTTGCGGGGAGGAGCAGGCTGGAGGGGTTTTATGGTGGGCGGCGAATTTGGCCTGCACGGTATTGGCAAAGGCGGTGGCTTCGGCTTCGGTGATCAGGCCGTCGTGGTTGGTGTCGGCCCGGGCGGCGGCATCATTGAAGATAACGTTGGAGGATTTGGCGTGATTCCAGGTTACGAAGTTTTCTCCAATCCAGAGGGAAAGGGTTTCGTGGGCGGGTTGGCCATCGTCTTTGAGCGGCGGGGGCGGATAATGTTCCGCCAGCACGGCATTGTAAAAGGTGGTGGCGGCCTGCTGGGACTCGAAGCGCGTGTCCTGGCGCGGGGCGTCGTCGTAATAGGTGGTGTGGACACAGCCGGAGAGACCGCCAAGCGTCGCAGAGATTGCCAACCCGCGCCCGAAGCAAAGGAGTTTATTCATGGTGGCGGGCGAGGGCGCGGCGCTG
>CAZDAQ010000234.1:0-3791 GCA_964503425.1 uncultured Opitutales bacterium | reverse complement strand
AATCGGTTTTCATCTGCACCCGCAAATTGGTTGCCCGACTAGGATTCGAACCTAGACAAACAGAGTCAGAGTCTGCTGTGCTACCATTACACCATCAGGCAATCGCAGGGGAACGATAACTGTAAATCCCGCCCCCGCGCCCCGTCAAGAATCAATCCCCCGCCCCGCACAGGAACGGCTTGCCCAGCCCCCCCGCTCGTGCCACCCTGCCCGTGTGGACCCCGCCCACCCCACCGCCCCCGCCCGCCCCAAGCACTCCTCCCTTCAGTCCGTCCTGCTGGCCTTCGTGCTCCTGACCGCCCTCGGCTCCGCCGCTTGGAATTGGATCCTCGTTGACGAGCTTGACGACGCCGAAACGCAAAACACCCAGCTCCTCGAGCGCATTGCCGTCGCCGCCCGCCAGCCTTCCGCCGGGCCCGCCATGGCCGAAGCCGCCACCCTCCGCGCCCGCGTCGCCGAACTCGAGGGCCAGCTCGCCCAGCTCGGCGTCCCCGGCTACGCCCCCAAAGCCCCCACCCCCAGCGCTGCCCTCCAAGACCCCCGCGTCCACGACGCCATCCTCGCCCAGCAGGCCAACGCCGCCGCGGTCATTTTTGCCGACCTCTTCAAACACCTCCAACTCTCCCCGGATCAGCGCGACCGCCTGCTCAAGCTCCTCGTCGAGAAACAAACCAACCAGGCCGAATACAGCCTCAAAATGATGGACGCTAGCCTCTCCAACGCCGCCCGCTCCCAACTCGTCCAGCAACTCCAAACTGCCAACGACTCCGCCGACGCCCAGATCCGCGACTTCTTCAACAACGACGCTGACTACGCCTTCTACCAATCCTACGTCCAGCAGGAACCCGAGCGCATGGAAGTCAGCGCCCTCACCGACACCCTCGCCAGCGCCAACCTCCCGCTCGACCCCGCCCAGGCCGACGCCCTCGTCAACCTCATGTATCAGGAGCGCGCCAACTTCAAATTCACCCTCGATTTCTACGACCAGACAAAGCTCAACCCCCAGTCCATCACCGGCCCCGCCGCCGACACGTTCCTCCAGGAGCAGGAGCAACTCCAAAACCAAATCGCCCAGCGCGCCGCCGGCATGCTCACAAGCGAGCAAATGACCATCTTCCGCCAAAACCAGGCCAACATGCGGCAATTGATGCAGACCAACCTCACCATGGCCCGCCAGTTGGCTGTCAGCGGCCAATAAGCAGCCCTCTGGCCTCGCGCCGCCGTCATGCCCGTCACCCTTCGGCAAATCGTCTCGCGCGGCCTCTCGTGCCGCTGTCCCAACTGCGGCGGCCCGCTGGTTTTCGACCGCGGCCTGCGCCTGCGCGACCAGTGCCCCGCCCCCGGCTGCGGCCTGCGCTGGCAGCGCAGCCCCGGTTACTACCTCGGCACCGCCGTCTGGAATTACACCCTCGCCGTGCTCGTCATTTTTCTCGCCGTCCTCCTCGTGCTCGAAACCGGCTGGCTCAGCCAGACGGCCCTCGTCATTCTCGCCGTGGTCCTCGCGTTGCTGCTGCCCGTCCTCTTTTACAAGGCGGCTTGGAGTTTGTGGATGATGTCCTATTATTTCTTCCTCCCCCACGAGCTCCCCGCCAACGCCACCGAACGCTTCCCCGCCCGCGACGATGAATAAACCCGCCGCCACCGCCCGCACGGTGATTGACGCCCACACCCACCGCTACCCGCCGGAAGTCTTTGCCGACCCCGTCGCCTGGGCCCGCACGCGCAACGAGCACCACTGGGCCGCCCTCGTCGGCCCGCGCACCGACGGCCAGCCCTCCCTCCAGGGCTGGGCCACCCGCGCGCAAATGCTCCGCGCCATGGACAAAGCCGGCATCGCCCGCTGCATCCTTCTCGGCTGGTATTGGGAAAATCACGATACTTGCGTCTGGCATAACCGTCACCTCGCACAATGGGTGCGCGAAGACCCCGACCGCTTTTCCGCCTTCGCGAGCGTCCAACCCCGCGCCGGTGCCGCCGCGCTTGACGACCTGCGCCGCGCGCGCGATGCGGGCCTCTGCGGCATCGGCGAAGTTTTCCCCGCCGCCCAGGGTTTCGCGATGGACAATCCCGCCTGGGAAAAAATCCTCGCCTGGGCCGCGCACGAAAAACTCCCCGTCAACCTCCACGTCCCCGAGCCCGCGGGCCGCATCTACCCCGGCTATGTCGCCGCGCCGTTGCGCGACTATCAAGACCTCGCCCGCAATCACCCCGCCGTCACCTTCATCTTCGCCCACTGGGGCGGCCTGCTCCCGCTTTACGCGCTGAATCCCACTGTCCGCCGCGATTTGCAAAACGTCTATTACGACACATCCGCGAGCCCTCTCCTTTACGACTCCCGCGTTTACCGCCTCGTTGCCGAGGTCGTCGGCGCGGACCGCATTCTCTTCGGCTCCGACTATCCCCTCCGCGTTTTCCCCCGCAAGCAACGCCAGCCCAATTTCACCGCCCCGCTCGCCGAGGCCCGCGCCTCCGGCCTTTCCAAAGCCCAGCTCCAAAAAATCCTCTCCGCCAACGCCCGCCGCCTCCTCGGCTTCTAGCCGCCTCACTGATCCCGCGGATCTATCGCCACCCGGTTCTGCTCCGCCGACGCCAGCAGCCACAGCACATCCGACAGCCGGTTCAAATACTGCGCCATCAACTCCGGCACCACCGCCCCGGTCGCCCGCAACGTGGCCACGTCCCGCTCCGCCCGCCGGCACGTTGCCCGCGCCTGGTGCAAATGACCGTGATGCAGCGACGCCCCCGGGATGTCCCACCCGCTAAACCGCAGCCGCCGCGCCTCCATCTGCGCCACCAGCGCGTCCAGCCGCGCCAAATCCTCCGGCTGCAACCGCTGCAGCTTCGACTCGAGCAACCGCGGCCGGTCCGCATCGTCGGTGGACAATTCGCCCATCACCCCGATCAAACACTGCTGCTCCGCCAGCAACCGCTCCGCCGCCGCCTGGTCTTGCGCCGTCGCCCGCGCCAGGCCCAGCGCCGCGCTCAATTCGTCCACCGCTCCGCACGCCACCACCCGAGGATGATTCTTCGCCACCCGCCGGTTGAATAACAGGCTCGTCGTCCCGTCGTCTCCCGTCCGCGTCGCAATGGAAGTCATTGGCCGGCAATTGTCCCCTTTAACACTGCCTCCGCAAGCTGATTTCGCCCCTCGCGCCTGCAGGCTTTCGTTGTCCCCGGGATTTTCCATTCTCCCCCTCCCTAGTTAACGATTGCCCTTTCCCTCACCCTTTTGGCAGTATCCGCCCCTGGGTATGCACGAAACCGCCAAAATCGAGCACGATCGCATTGCCCAGGCTTTGGAGGAACTCGTCGAACGGGTCGTCACCCGTCACCGCGAGACTCCCGCCCTGGCCGTTGTCGGTATTGCCAATGGCGGCGTCATCTTCGCCCGCAAGCTCGTCCAGTTGCTCGCCCTCCGCCTCTGCCGCGACGTCCCCCTCGGCACCGTCAACATCGCCTTCCATCGCGACGACATCGGCCTCAAGCCCATCCCGCTCAACACCGCCGCCACCGACCTCCCCTTCGCCATGGATGACGCCACCGTCATCCTCGCCGACGACGTCTTCCACACCGGCCGCACCGCCCGCGCCGCCCTCAATGAACTCTTCGACCAGGGGCGCCCCGCCCGCGTCGAACTCGCCGTCCTCTGCGACCGCGGTGGCCGCACCCTCCCCATCCTTCCCGACTACACTGGCCTCCCCATCGCCACCACCCCCGACCAGCGCGTCGAAGTCACCCTCGACTTCGAATACCCCATCCGCGACTGCCTCCGCGTCCTTTCCGCCTGACTT
>CAZDAQ010000233.1:0-3797 GCA_964503425.1 uncultured Opitutales bacterium | reverse complement strand
CTACCCCGCCGCCGCCACGCTCTCGTCAATCTCGCAGTTCGCGAACACGCTCTTCACGTCGTCCAGTTCCTCCAGGCTTTCGATCAGCTTGAGTATCTTCCGCGCCGCCTCCGCGTCCGCCACCGGCACGCCATTCGCCGGAATCCACGCCAGTTCCGACTCATCCGGCAGGATCTTCGCCTTCGCCAGCGCGTCCGAAACCTTGTCATACATCATGATCGGGCACAGCACCTCGAAATGATCCCCGTGCGTCTTGATGTCGTCCGCCCCCGCGTCCAGCGTCACTTCCATCAGCTTCTCCTCCGTCGTCTTGCTGGCGGAAATCAGAAACTGCCCCTCGTGCTTGAAATTGAACGCCAGCGCCCCCGGGCTCGCCAGGTGCCCGCCGAATTTCGTGAACACGCTGCGCACCTCCGCCACCGTCCGGTTCTTGTTGTCCGTCGTCACCTCCACAATCACCCCCACTCCGCCCGGCGCAAAGCCTTCGTAAGTGTTCTCCTCATAGATCACGCCCGGTATCTCCCCGGTGCCCTTCTTGATCGCCCGGTCAATATTGTCCGCCGGCATGTTCGCCGCCTTCGCCTTGATGATCAGCGTCCGCAACCGCGGGTTGAACTCCGGGTCGCCGCCCGACGCCTTCGCCGCCAGCGTCATGTCCTTGCTCAACGAGCTGAAAATCTTGCCGCGCTTCGAGTCAATGACCGCCTTGTGCCGCTTGGTCGTCGCCCATTTGCTGTGTCCAGACATGATGAATGTGGGGTTGGGGAGGGTTTAAAGGAACAGATTAACCGCCTCGTTTCAAACCTACTCTTTGACCAAAAACAAGCCCTGAAACCCGCCGCCTCACCGGCGCTTCATCACCGTCCGCGGCGGCGCCTTGACCGGCCCGGGCGCGTTCGCCGCAGGCTCCGCCGCCGCCGGGTCGTCCTTCATCCGGTTCGTGATCAATTGCTGCGCGATGGTGAACAGGTTCTGGCACGTCCAATACAGCGTCATCCCCGCTGGCATCGAATAAAACGACACCACAAAAATCAGCGGCATGAACTGGAAGATCCGCCGCTGCGTGTTGTCCGTCGTCGGCGAGGGCGTCAGTTGCATCTGCACAAACATCGTCCCAGCCATCAGCAGCGGCAGGATGTTCACCGCGACGCCCGCCAGGTGCCCAACCGTGTCCGGGGCGGACAGGTCGTGGATCCACAGGAAGCCCGCAAACCGCAGTTCCGACGCCGTCCGCAGCATCGCGTAAAAGGCGAAAAATATCGGCAGTTGTATCAGCAGTGGCAGGCACCCCGCCGCCGGGTTCACCTTGTTCTTCTTGAACAGTTCCATCATCTCGCTCTGCAGCTTCTGCGGGTTGTCCTTGTATTTCTCCCGGATCTCCGCCAGCGGCTTCTGGATCTTCGCCATCCGCTTCGCCGACCGCACCTGGATCTGCGTCAGCGGCCACGTCAGCAGCTTGATGCAAATCGTGAATATCACGATCGCCCACCCCCACGCCCACTCCGGCGAGAGATGTACCAGCCACGTATGCAGCGCGATCAGCGCCAGCAGCAGCAGCTTGCTCAACCCGCCCATCCACCCGAACTCCATCACCAAATCCTGCCGCTGGCCCAGTTGGTCCAGCCGCGTGAACGCCTTCGGCCCGACGTAATAGTCCAGCGCCAGCGTCTTTTCCTGGCCCGGCGCCAGCACCCCGAGGTTCATCTCCAGGTATCCGGTCACGCTCGTCGTGTTCGCGCCGTCCACCACCAGTGGCACCGGCTCCGCAAAATACCCGCTCCCGCGCAGCCCCGCCTGCGGCGTCAACACCGCCGCGAAAAATTCGTTCTTCACCGACACCCACTGGATGTCCGGCCCGCCGTCCATTTCCCCCGCCACATATGGCTGCGGATCCTTCCGCCCCACCGGCAGCAGCCCCCAGAACAGCCCCGGATACCCGTTGAATTGCGACATCGCAATAAACCGCGCCGACGACCCGTCATAATACCCAAAGTCCAAATACGAAGCCGTCAGGTAGCCCGCCCCCGGCGTCGGGGGCGCCATCCCCGCGTTGACGAACAACCGCCCAAGTTGCACCGGCTGCGTCCCGTGATTCGCCAGCTTTGTCTCGTGCGTGATCGTGTATTCATCACCTTCCTGCCCCGCCCCGATAATCGTGTAAGTCCGCGTCACTTCCACGTTCTCCGGCGAGACGTAGCGAAAGGTCAGGTTGCTCTTTGTCGAATTCACCAACTCAAACCGCCCGTCCATCGCCACCGGCGGCAATCCCGAGCTCCCGCGCTCCGGCAGCGACAGTGCCAGTTGCAGCATCGGCACCGGCGCGCCGTCATTGAACACCAGCGAATCGTTCCCGTGCAGCTTGGCCGGATACTTGTTCAACGCCACCGACTGGATCGCCCCGCCCGCCTGGGTGAACGTCGCCTCAATGTCGTCGTTTTTCAGCACATAGGTTTTCGCCGGACCCTCCGTCGGCTGCGCGGCCACCAGCCCGCCCGAACCGGGGGGCGCCGCCGGCGCGGGCGCGGGCGCAAGACTCGTCGGGGCGGACGGGCTCGCCGTTCCATTTCCCGCCGCCGTGGCGGTCGCGTTGCCCGCCAACGTCGTGTTGCCCGCCGCCGCGGCTTGGGCCGCCTGCTCCGCGGCGCGGCGCTGCTCATCCATGCCCGACCAGATCATCAAGACGAACGCCGCCGCCAAAAACAGCACGCCGAGAAAAGTGTTCTTCTTGTCCATTCGCAAAAAAAATTCCGCCGGTTAGGCTTGCGTCCGCGGGCGCCACATGCGTCCCGCCACATACCGCCGCGGCTCCGGTACCGGGTCCAGCCCGCCCGGGTGGAACGGCTGGCACTTGCCCAGCCGCCGCGCCGCCAGCCAGCTCCCGCGCCAAAACCCGTGCGCCAGCAGCGCCTGCCGCGCATATTCCGAGCAGCCCGGCGAAAATCGGCAGCCCGCTACCGGCCCCGCCAGCCGTTGCAGCGGCGACAGCACCACCTGGTATGCCCGCACCCAGCCCGCCGCAAATCGGGCGGCCCACGAGGGTTCTATCGGGTGGATCGGTTCCATGTTGAAAAGGGTTTAGACGGCGGGCTTTTCGCTCGCCTCATCGCGCTTGCGCGTCCCCGCCTGCCGCACCGCCCGCAAGTAGAACTCGCGAATCGCCGCAAACGAATGCTCGAAAAAATTGGCCCGCACCACCACCACCACGTCGCACGACACCGGCAGCGCCTCCGGATTGCGCCGGAATAACTCCCGCAGCACCCGCTTCGCCCGGTTACGTCTCACCGCCGGGCCCGCCTTCCGCGAAGCAATTACTCCCAGCCGCCTCACCCCTTCCGCGTGCGCCCGCAGGCGCAGGGTAAATGCCCCTGTCTCCACCCGCCGGCCCAATCGCCGCGCTTCGTCGAAGTCCGCCGGCTGGCGCAGCCGGTGCGCGGTGGTCAGACGCTCGCTTGGGCGCGGGCTCTTTCCACCACTCCCGGCGGTGTCTGCGGGCGCGGCATGCATGGCACTCGTCTGCGGGACGCAGGGCCTCAATCCGCCAGGCGCTTGCGGCCCTTGGCACGGCGCGCGGCCAGCACTTTGCGGCCCCCGCGGGTCTTCAAGCGCGCACGAAAACCGCACTTTCGGGCGCGGCAGAGTTTTGACGGACGGTAGGTCGGTTGCATAAAAGGATTGCGTGAAACGCCGGACGAACCCGGCGAAAGGTCAAGCAAACCGGCCCCGGCCTCCCGTGTCAAGTTCTCCCCGCGCCATCCCCACCCCGGCTACTTCAGCCAGCGGCTCTCATACTCGGCCAT
>CAZDAQ010000232.1:0-3816 GCA_964503425.1 uncultured Opitutales bacterium | reverse complement strand
AAACTTATGCGTAACCATAAATGCCCAAAATGCGGCGCAGATATGCAGGAGGGCTTCACTCTCGAACATCGGCTCCCGGTTGGCTGGTTTGCTGGCAAGCCAGAGAGGTCGTTTCTAGGCGACATCAAGGCAGCGGGACGGGAGCATCGCCACATTGAGAGCTACCGCTGTGTCGGATGCGGCTATCTCGAATCCTATGCGACAGATATTATCAGTTGAGCCACAGTCGCCGGAGCCAACCGCCGTTGGCGCTGGCCGTTCCGCCGTCGCGTTTCCCGCACCAAGTCGGTGGTGGTTCAGCTTTCTATATTAAGTCCCGGAAGTTAATCACCCCACCCTCCTTTCCGCTTGACCCGCACCCCAATCTATAGAAACCTATAGACCATGCCCACGCTCTCCTTCCACGCCCCCGCGCCCCTCGCCAAAAAAATCCGCGCTGCCGCCCGCCGCCGCCATATCCCCGTTTCCCGCTACCTCAAGGAGTCCGCCGCCCGCGAACTCGCCGGCAAGACGGCTTCCTTCGGCGAGGCCGTGCGCCAATACGCCGGCATTGTCCGCTCCGGCGTCGGCGACCTCTCCACCCGTGAAGGCTTCGGCGATTAATTATCTGGTGGACGCAGGCCCCATCGTCGGCTTCCTCGATGCCGACGACCAATGGCACGACTGGAGCACCCAAGTGCTTTCTGTGCTCAATGAGCCGCTGGCCACGACGGAAACCGTCGTCGCTGAAGCTTGCTATCATCTGCGCAAACTGCGCCCTGCTCTGCAACTGATCCCCCGCTTCATCGCCGAAGGCCGGCTCATCCTCATTCCCGTCCTCGCCGAATATCCCGCGCGCATCGGCCAGCTCCTCGCCCACTATCCCAATATGGACGCTGGCGACGCCACCCTCGTCGTCCTTTCTGAAATCTTCCCGCGCGCCAAACTCATCACCCTCGATACCCGCGATTTCCGCTATTACCGCCGTTTCCGTAATCAAGCTCTGCCCTTGCTCGCCCCTCAGGATTGAACCTCGCCCCCCCATTCTGTCGCCTGATTTTACCCTAACACGCGCCTTGGCAAACCGCCCACGCCCCCTATGCTGGGGCCCTTGGCTTCCATGACTCACATCGCTTTCATCGGCGCAGGTAAGATGGCCTCCGCCATGGTGCGCGGCCTCATCACCCAGCACGTTTATCCCGCCACTGCCATCTCCTGCATCAGTGGCGACGACCCTACCGCCGCCCACCTCGCCGCCGCCGCCGGCATCCACTGCGCCGCTAAACCCGCCGCCCTTCTTCAGCACGCCGACATCGTCGTCCTCGCCTGCAAACCCCAGCAGCTCGCCGCGCTAGACGCAGCCTACACTTCCCTCACTACCGGCAAGCTCCTCCTCTCCATCCTCGCCGGCACCCCCCTCGCCAAACTCCGCGCCCGCTTCCCCCACGCCCGCAACCTCGTCCGCGCCATGCCCAACACCCCCGGCCAGATCGGCGCCGGCATCACCGCCTACTGCTCCCTTCACCCCCTCGCCCCCGCCGACCACTCGGCCATCGAAGCCATCCTCGCCAGCCTCGGCGCCGTCCTCGAACTCCCCGAAAACGACCTCGACCCCGTCACCGCTGTCTCCGGCTCCGGCCCCGCCTACCTCTTCGAGTTCACCGCCGCCTTTCGCGACGCCGCCATCGCCACCGGCCTCTCCCCCGCCGTCGCCGAAAAACTCGTTCACGAAACCATTCGCGGCGCCGCCAAACTCATGGAAATCACCGGCGAGCACCCCGACAAACTCCGCGACGCCGTCACCTCCCCCGGTGGCACCACCGCCGCCGCCCTCGCCGTCCTCCAGGCCGGCGACTTCCGCGAACTCATAAAGAAAGCCGTCGCCGCCGCCCACCAACGCTCCCTCGAACTCGCCAAACTCTAATCCTCTTCTCTTTCTCTTTTCCTTCTCTTTCTCCCCGCTCCCTGCTCTCCGCTCCCCGTTCTTCCTTCCCATGCCCTCCCTCTCCCACGGCCGCATCCTCGTCACCGGCGGCGCCGGCTTCATCGGCTCCGCCCTCATCCACGCCCTCAATCAGCGCGGCCTCGACAATATCCTCGTCACTGACGTCCTCGGCTCCGACGAAAAATTCAAAAACCTCGTCCCCCTCCGCTTTGCCGACTACCTCGAGGCCGACGCCCTCCTCCCCGCCCTCGCCACAGACGACCCCCGCCTCCGCGACATCCAGTGGGTCTTCCACCTCGGCGCCTGCTCCGCCACCACCGAGCGCGACGCCGCCTACCTCATCCGCAACAATTACGAATACACCAAGCAGCTTGCCCGCTGGTCCCTCGCCCGCAAAGCCCGCTTCGTTTACGCCTCCTCCGCCGCCACCTATGGCGACGGCGCCCGCGGCATGGACGACCAGGACCAAAACCTCGCCCGCCTCCGCCCGCTCAACATGTACGGCTACTCCAAACACCTCTTCGACCTCTACGCCCAGCGCGAACAAATCCTCCCCCGCATCGTCGGCCTCAAATACTTCAACGTCTTCGGCCCCAATGAAGACCACAAGGGCGACATGCGCTCCGTCGTCCACAAAGCCTTCCACCAAATCCGCTCCACGGGCCGCGTCCAACTCTTCAAAAGCCACCACCCCGATTACCCCGACGGCGGCCAGAAACGCGATTTCCTCTACGTCAAGGACGCCGTCGCCATGACCCTCCACCTCGCCGAAACCCCCTCCGCCGCCGGCCTCTTCAACCTCGGCTCCGGCGCCGCCCGCACCTGGCTCGACCTCGTCACCCCCATCTTCTCCGCCCTCAACCGCCCCCCGCAAATTGACTTCATCGAAATGCCCGAAATCCTCCGCGCCAAATACCAATACTTCACCCAGGCCAACATCGCCAAACTCCGCGCCTCCGGCTACTCCCAACCCGTCACCCCCCTCGCCGACGCCGTCACGGATTACGTCAAAAACTACCTCATCCCCGACCACCGCCTTGGCGACTGACTCCCGATAGCGCCCACTCCCGTCCGCCTCCGGCCCCAGCACCCGCCCCGGCTTCCCCCCGAGAAAACTGGGGCTTATCCTTGAAAATCCGTCCTTTTTACCCCAAATTGTAAAAAATTCCCCGATTTTCGGTAAAAGAATTATCAATAACCTCCGCTTTCACGGGAATACTTGAATGACCGTCAGTTTCTTCTATAAAGCTGCTCATCTCGCAAATTCCTTATTCTAATCCCTCTTCCCTCCATGAAACGCGTCGTCCTCGTTGAAGACCAAATCGCCATCCGCGAAATGCTCGCCCAAATCCTCCGGTCCGACGGCAACTTCGAGGTTGTCGCCGAATGCGGGGACGGCCAGTCCGCCGCCTCCATTTGCCTCGAGCACAAGCCCGACATGGTCATCCTCGACATCATGCTCCCCGGCCTCAACGGCATCGAAGTCCTCCGCCGCTTCTCCAAGCACCTCAAAACTACCCGCGTCCTCGCCTTCTCCGGCTATCAAAACCCCTCCCTCGTCCGCGAGCTCCTCCAGGCCGGCGCCCACGGCTTTGTCGAGAAATCCGCCAAACTCTCCGAACTCCGCAAAGGCATCCAGACCGTCGCCGACGGCGGCACCTACTTCGGCCCCGCCATCGCCACCATCCTCCGCGAAACCGTCGTCAACCCCGGCCAGTCCGAGCGCCAGGGCGTCGAAGCCCTCACCGCCCGCGAACGCGAAATCCTCCAACTCATCGCCGAATCCTTCTCCACCAAGGAAATCGCCGCCAAGCTCCTCATCAGCGTCAAAACCGCCGAAAATCACCGCACCAACCTGATGAAGAAACTCCACCTCCACGACGTCGCCAGCC
>CAZDAQ010000231.1:0-3849 GCA_964503425.1 uncultured Opitutales bacterium | reverse complement strand
CGCCGCCTCGCCGCCCTCACCCTCGGCATCCAGCGCGTCGCCACCGCCAAACATCAGCGCGGCCTCTTCCCGTAAAACCTATTTAGTTACTTCGTCGAAGCCGTCGTTGTAGCCGTCGCAGCCGCTCCCGCACTTCCCAACTTCAACCCGCTAATCTTCAACGCATACGCCGGCCCCGCCGGATGCTCCGCCGGCAGTCGCACCTTCAACCCGTTCTCATCCTGCGTGAACTCCAGCTTCGCATCGCTCCCCAGTAATTCCACCTTCGTCACCTTCCCCGCCGCTTCGTCCTTCGTCCCCAGCGACGTAATCACCGCCTGCGCCCCAGGCCACGTGTTCGCAATCGCATACAGCGTGTCCCCCTTTGTCGTGAAATGGAAATTGGTTGCCCCGCGCCCCGTCCCGCCTTCGACGTATTTCGTCCATGGCCGCGTCCCGTAGATCGCCTCGCCATTCACGTCCAGCCACTTCCCCACGCCCCGCAGCGTGTCCTGCTGTGCCTGCGGCAGCGTCCCGTCCGCCATCGGGGAAAGGTTCAGCAGCAGCGTCCCGCCCTTGCTCACCGTGTCAATCAGCCACCCGATCACCGACCCCGCCGACGACACCGACATTCCCGTCGAATACCCCCACGTGCTCCCAATCGGCTGGTCCACCATCCACGGCTGGTCCGCCCGGATGCCCGCGGGCGACCGCCCGCCAATCTTCTCAAAGTCCAGAATCGAGCCCACCTGCTTCGTGTCGTCGTTGCTCGGCGCATACGCGTTATACTTCGTGCTCAGCGACACCTCCTTCCCCCACGTCTTCGCCCGGTTGTAGTAATACGCCGCCACATGCTCCTTGAGCGGGTCCAGCACCCGCAGGTTCACCCCGTTGTCAAACCACAGGATGTCCGGCTGGTATTTGTCAATCAGCTCCAGATTCCGGTTCACCCAGTCCGTCAAAAACCGCGTCATCGCCGCGTCGCTCCGGTCCGCCACGTTGTAAAACGCCGCCCACTGCGGGTCATACAAATCCGCCTTCTCCGCCTGCAACTGCGCGTCCAGTTGTCCCGACGGGTTCACAAATGTGAAGTTCTCCATCCCGTGGTTCGACACCCCGAACTTCAGCCCCTGCTTCCGCACCGCCACCGCCAGGTCCCCGATCAAGTCCCGCTTCGGCCCCATCCGCGCCGCGTTGAACGGCGTCACCGTGCTGTTCCACAATGCGAAATTGTCGTGGTGCTCCGCCGTCGGGATCACAAACTTCGCCCCCGATTCCTTGAACAGCTTTGCCCACGCATCCGGGTCCCACTTCGCCGCGGTGAACAGCGGGATCAGGTTCTTGTAGCCCACCTTGTCAATCGGGCCGAAGTTCTGCTCATGCCACGCCGCGTCCCCCTGGTACATGTGCTTCTCATACCACTCCGCCGCGCTCGGCCCGTGCGCCGCCACCGAGTATACGCCCCAGTGCATGAACAGCCCGAACTTCGCGTCCTCAAACCACGAAGGCGTCACGTAATTCGCCTGGATGGAATCCCACGTCGGCTTCACCGGCCCCGGCGCCATCGGCACCGTCACCGCCGCGTCCGCCGCCGCCACGATCGCCTTCGTCGCCGGCGGCCCCATCACCCCGTAATCATACAACTTCGAAGCCGGCACCCCGCCCATGTCCGGCTTCGGCAATTCCTTCGCTGCGTGCGCGTTCAACGCGCCCGCTAGCGCCAGCTCCATAACCAAAGCCATTCTCCAAAGACTGTTCATCGGGGTCTCAAGCGGTTGGGGGTAAAAACCGTTAATTACTCAATCACGACTTCGTCTCCGGAGGAAGCGGAATCTCCGGCCGGATAGACAACGCCGTCGTCGTCGGGAAATCCTTCGGCACCGGATACGCCGCCCCTCTCCGGTTGCAATCCCTGTTCTTCCCTATCCCCCATCACCTTGACTGACCCTGCTTTATCGAACAATCTTCCGATGGATACCCCCCCATGACCTCGAACCACCCCAGCCGTCGTCAGGTTCTCAAAGGCGCAGTGATTATCAGCGGTGCTGCCCTTTTACCCCGTTGGTCCAGTCTCATTGCCGCCGATGCCCCACCCCCGCGGGCCAATCTCGCCTTGGTGGCCACTCCTTCCAGCTCCTACACCTCGGGGGACACTTCCCTCGCCGCGCTGAACGACGGCTTTACCCCGCGCAATTCACGCGATACCAGCCACGGAACCTACGGCAATTGGAACCGCGTTGGCACGCAATGGGTGGATTATACTTGGACCCAGCCCATCAGCACCAACCAGGTCGAAGTTTTTTGGTGGAACGACGGTCAGGGCATCGGCTATCCGAGTTCTTGCCGTCTCCTTTATTGGGACGGCACGCAGTTCCTGCCCGTGGCCAACCCGGTCGGCCTCGGCCTCCTCGGCAATCAATTCAACGTCACCACCTTTGACGAGGTCACCACCTCGCGCCTGCGCCTCGAAATCGTTTCCAGCGGCAGCCCCACGCCCACCGGCATTTCCTCGGGCATCATCGAATTCCGCGTTATGGACTCGGGCAAGTCCCCTGCGTTTCCGCCCTCGGTCGTTGCCGGCGTTGATCGCGATGTCGTCCTCGGCGGCAAGACCTACCTGAACGGCAAGGTCAAGGCCCTCGTCGGTGCGGCCTCCGCGTCGCCCGTGCTTGCCTGGAGCAAGGACTCGGGCCCCGGCCCAGTGTCCTTTGCCGATCCGCACGCCATCGTCACCACCGCCACCTTTTCCGTCCCGGGCGATTACGTTTTAAAACTGCAGGCCGGCGAAGGCAGCCTCGCCTCCTCCGATTTGCTCCATGTCACCGTGGTCGAGCCGCCGCCGGCCGTGCGCTGGGAGCCGGTGTATTTGCAGTCTTACAAAATTGACAGCCCGGTGCTCAACAGCCGCCTCAAGACCCTCATCGTCGCCTGGATTCCCCATTGTCTGGACAAGCTTTCCGACCCCACCCTGCGCGAAGGCGGCATCAATAATTTCATCCAGGCGGGCAACAAGCTCGCCGGCCAGCCCGCTGGACGCCACGTCGGCTACCCGTTTGCCAATGCCTACGTGCACAATGCCGTCGAGTCCATGTCCGTCGCGCTTATGGTGGATGCCCAGGGCGACCCGGACATTCTCAAGGCGCAGGACGCCATGCGCGCAAAGTTGAACGAATGGATCCCCGTCATCCTCGCCGCGCAGGAGCCCGATGGTTATTTGCAGACGCGCTTCACCCTCAACGGTGGCTATCACTGGGACCCGCGCACCCGCACCGAGCACGAGGGCTACACCGCCGGCTATTTCCTCGAAGCCTCGCTCGCGCACTACCAGATGTCGGGCAAAAAAGACTCCCGGCTTTATGCCGCCGCCAAAAAACTGGCCGACTGCTGGGTCGCCAACCTCGGCCCCGCACCCAAAAAACCGTGGTATGACGGCCATGAGGAAATGGAGCAGGCCCTCGTGCGCTTTGGCCGCTTCGTCAATGACAATGAGGGCGACGGCCGTGGTGACGCTTACATCCAGCTCGCCCAATGGCTGCTGGATTGTCGCGGCCGCGACGGTGGCACGAGCCCCAACTCGACCTACGACCAGACACACCTGCCCGTGACGCAGCAATACGAAGCTGTGGGCCACGCCGTCCGCGCCACCTACCTGTATTCCGGCATGGCCGACATCGCCCTCGAAACCCACGACCCCGATTACCAGAGCGCCGTGCTCTCCCTGTGGGACGACATGGTGAATAAAAAATACTACCTCACCGGCGGCATTGGCAGCGGCGAAACCTCCGAAGGCTTCGGCAAAAACTTCTCCCTGCGCAACAACGCCTATTGCGAATCCTGCTCCAATTGCGGCGTGCTGTTCCTCCAGCACAA
>CAZDAQ010000230.1:0-3856 GCA_964503425.1 uncultured Opitutales bacterium | reverse complement strand
CTCGCCGTCCCGCTGGGCATCGCTCTCGACTGGGGCCTCGGCCAGTTGGTCAACGCCCTCGAGCTGCGGTTCTTTCTCGATTCCATCGGCGTGATCGCCATCACCCTCCTTTGTGGCTGGCGGTTCGGCGCGGTCGTCGCCGTGGTCGGCAGCCTTCTCTGCGGCCTGTTCAATCACGCCAACCCCTATTTCGTCTTTACCAGTTTCACCATCGCGCTGCTCGTCGGCATTTCCGCCCATTACGGCGGCTTCAAAACCATCCCGCGCATCCTCCTCACCGGCGTCCTCCTCGGCTTTGTCTGCGCGCTCGTCAGCGCCCCCGCCGTCTCCTTCGCCTACCCCGGCCCGGTTTTGACCGGCCAGTCCTACTTTGCCGCCCATTTGCGCGACACCCTCGGCTACCTCCACCACGCTTTCGCCACCTCTCATTTCTGGGAGGAACCCGCTGACAAAACCCTCCAATGCCTCGGCGCCTGCTTCCTGCTTCGCGCCCTCCCGCGCAACCACCGCCAGTGGCTCAGCTCGCCCCACGGCTATCTCGAAAAAAATGGTCTGAACTAAAAATTAGTTTGCCCACGCCCATGCCCGATTTCCCCCACCTCCTCGACGATTCCCTCCGCCAACGCCTCGCCGCCCTCGGGGTGCGGCCCGGGGACGTGGACGAGCGCTTCATCCGCGGCGCCGGGGCCGGCGGCCAGAAAATCAACAAGACCTCCTCCACCGTCTGGCTGCGCCACGCGCCTACCGGCATCGAGGTCCGCATTCAGGACGAGCGCTCCCAAGTCGCCAACCGCCTTCAGGCCTGGACTGAACTCGCCGCGAAACTCACCCTCCGCCGCGACTCCGCCTACGCCCAGGCCCGCTCCGCCCGCGAGCTCGAGCGCCGCCGCCACCGCCAGAAATCTCGGACCCAAAAGTCCATCACCGTGGACAACAAAAAGCACCACGCCCGCCGCAAGGAGTCCCGCCGCCGCCCGTCGTCTGATTGGTAATCACTGCCGCAAAATTTCTGCTCTCCCCGCCAGCCACTCGCGCGTTTTACCTTGGCGCGCTCCGCCTCCCGGCATTTCCTCCCTTCATGCAATCTGACAAGGACCTCTACCGCCAGTTGCGCGCCTTGTCGCGCGAACAGCTTTGGTCGCAGGAGGTCCCTTCCTTCAATCAGGCCGCGCCGCGCGAGCGCATGCAGCGCGTCGCCCTCATCCGCGCCGTGGGCGTCGCCTTCGCCGCCTCCGGCACGCCTGCACAACAAGCCGAGGTCCGCGCCTGGCTCACGGGGCTCCTTCAGGATCCTTCGGAAAAAATCCGCCGCTACGCCATGGCCGCATTGCCCAAGCTTGGCGCGGGCGCGCGCGAGGAAAAGGAACTGCTCAACCTCCTGCAACCGGCCACCGGCCCGCGCGAAAAGAAATTCCTGGGCCGCGCCCTCGAGAAAATCGGTGGCGCCGCCACCCTCGCTGCCGTCACCCAATCTCCCGGCCTGCTCCCGCAAACCGAGCTAAAGGTGAAGGCCAGCCTCGCCCGCGCGGAAAGCCCGAGCGTCATCCGCCTCGACCGCGTCTTCTCCCCGCCGCGCGGCCTGCGCATCCACCTGCGCTGCCGCAAGGGGCTCGAAGCCCTCGTCCGCGACGAGGTGCGCGAGTTCATCGCGAAACACGGCAAGTTCCGCCTGCTCGAATTCCGTGGCCGCTGCGTCGCCATCGCCCCCATCGCGCCGTTTTCCCTCGGCGATCTTTTTTCCCTGCGCTGCTTCGATACGCTCGCCTTCGGCCTCGGCGTCGTGCGCGCGGACCGCCCTGCCGAGGCCGTCGAGCCGCTCGCCGCCATCATTGCGTCCCCGCTTACGCGCCAGTTGCTCGCCGCGTTTACCGAAGGCTCCCTCCGCTACCGCCTTGACTACATCGGCAAGGGCCACCAGCGCGGCGCCGTCCAGCTCGTTACCAATCGCGCCTACGCGCTCTGCCCGGAAATTCTCAACGACGCCCGCCAGGCTCCGTGGTCCATTGATCTTCATGCCATCCGCCACGGCGCTTCCGTCGAATTGCGCCCGCGCCTCTCGCCCGACCCGCGGCTGTATTACCGCACCGACGACGTTTGGGCCGCCTCCCATCCGCCCCTCGCCGCCTGCATGGCCCGCCTCGCGCTCCCCACCAAGGACGACATCGTCTGGGACCCCTTTTGCGGCTCCGGCCTTGAGCTTATCGAAACCGCCCTGCGCGGCGGCGTGAAAAGCCTCCACGGCACCGATCTCGACCCCGCGGCCCTCGCCATCGCCGAGGCCAACACTATTGCCGCCAAACTGCCCGGCGTTTCCGCGCGCTTCACTTGCGGCGACTTCCGCGACTTCGCGACCGTCGAGGGCCTCGGCCCGCACAGTGTCACCCTCATCATCACCAACCCGCCCATGGGCCGGCGCATCCGCGTACCCAGCCTCTTCGGTTTGGTTGGCGACCTCTTCGCGGTGGCCGCGCAGGCGCTCAAGCCCGGTGGCCGCCTCGTCTTTGTGAACCCCGTGCGCCTCGACCCGAAGGACCCATCCCTCCAATTGCAATCCCGCGAGGTCGTGGATCTCGGCGGCTTCGATTGCCGGCTCGAAGTCTATCGCAAGGTCGTGCCTTAACGCGCCCGGCGCTTCTTTCCGCGCCAAAATTTTTTTTCGGAAAGGGTGGGGTAGGGGCGGCGGCTACGTTCCGAATCCGTGTTCCGCCAATTCCAGCCGCACATAATCATACATGATGCCGTCGCTGATGCTGCCGGCGGGCACCGTGAGCGTGAGCTGGTTGTCGCCTTCCTTCAGCTTCGAGGCGTCGAAGGTCACGTCCCGCTCCGTCCAATAGCCGCCGATGCCATCGCGCGTGACTGAATTGATGTAGCGCAATCCCTGCACGTTGCCGATGGACTGGCCGTTGACTCCCACTTGCAGTCCGCGCCGGCCCATGGTGTTGCCCACGCCGCAAATCGCCAGCCGCAGCACGGCTTTGCCTCCGGGCGCGTCGTCGAGATGGAAATTGATTGTCCAGGTCGTCGCGCGGCCCTGCGTGTCGCTGTTCGCGCCGTCGTATTGCTCAAGATGGGGGATTTGCTCAAGAAACCAGTCCTTCTTGTAATCGCTTTTCCCGATGGTGTAATTCACGTCGTTCGGGAAGAGCTTGGCGTATTGCACATACCAGCCCCAGTGCCAGAAGTTGTCCCCGTCGAGAAACTCCGACGCAAAGCGGTTCGGCACGCCGATGTCCCAGAGCTGCTTGCCGTAGCGCACCGGCGTCCAGTTCAACTGGCCGAGGTCGAGGTTTTGCCCTTCCTTTAGCGTGATGTTGGCCTTCGCATATTCGCCCAGCACGCCTTCGGCGATGGCGTGCAACTCATAATTTCCCGGGCGAACCTTCGGAATCGTGAAGTTCCCGTTCTCGTCCCCGCGCACCCAGAATTCATAATGCTTCGCGTCCTTTTGCCAGTCTTCGCGGCTGTCGTCCGTGGATTCATCCGGGTAGGCCAGGCCGACGAATAAGTTGGTCAACTTCTTCGTTTTCGCCTGCGGGTCGTTGAACACAATCTGCCCGCTGACCGTGGCGCGGTCCTTCGCCAGCGGGTAGTCCACGCCCTTCACCCAATCATACGGCCATGCCGTGTTTTCTTGCGCCGCCTGTTTCAACGCGTCGAGAAACAGCGCGTTCGCGTTGTCGGCCGCCGACGCCGAGGGCTTTTCCAGCGCATTGCAATACAGGTAAATCGGACCCACCACCTTGCTCCACACTTCGCCTGCGGCGACGGTGCAGTCCGTGCCGCCGTAGTGCGTGCCGCGCCAGTAGTCGAGAATCAGCGGGTCGCCCCCGGTGTTGTCGTCGAGGTGGCAGTC
>CAZDAQ010000229.1:0-3866 GCA_964503425.1 uncultured Opitutales bacterium | reverse complement strand
CCCATGCCCCTCGCCATCGAAACCACCAACCTCACGCGGGACTTCGGGGCCTTCCGCGCCGTCAACCAACTGAGCCTGCGGGTCGAGGCCGGGCACTTCTACGGCTTCCTCGGCCCCAACGGCGCGGGCAAATCCACCACCATCAAAATGCTCACCGGCCTGCTCGCGCCCAGCGGCGGCTTCATGCGCATCCTCGGTGAAGACGTGGGCGACCCCCAGCGCGCGCTCGTTGTGAAACAGCGCGTGGGCGTCGTGCCGGAAAATCTCGCGCTCTTCGACAACCTCACCGCCCGCGAATACCTCACCTTCATTGGCCGCATGTATCTCCTGCCGCTCGCCACTGTGCGCGAACGCACCGACGAACTCCTGACCATGATGGACCTCGCCCACGAGGAGAAAAAGCTGACGCTCGAATTCTCCCACGGGATGAAAAAGAAGCTCGCCCTCGCCGCCGCCCTCATCCCCAACCCCGACTTGCTCTTCCTCGACGAGCCGTTCGAAGGCGTGGACGCCGTGGCCTCGCGCGTGCTGCGCGACACGCTCAAGCAGTGCGTTGGCCGCGGCGCCACGGTTTTCCTCACTTCGCACGTCTTGGAAATCGTGGAGAAACTTTGCACCGACGTCGGCATCATCGCCCAGGGCAAGCTCGTCCATCAAAGCACCATGGAGGAACTGCGGCGCGACGGTTCTTCGCTGGAGGATAAATTTCTCGCGGTCGTCGGCAACGACGGCCACGAGGCACAAAAACTCAGTTGGCTCGAATGAACTGGGAGCAACTCAGGACCATCCTTTGGTTGCGCTGGCGGCTGATGCGCAACCAGTGGCGGCGCACCGGCGGCCTCGGCGCGATTATCGCCGCCCTCATCAGTGTTGCTGCGTTCATTATAGCCGCGGGGCTTTTCGTCGGCTCCCTGCTTGCCGCGGTTTATACTCTCGGCCACGCCACGCCGCCCGTGATCATGGGAATCTGGTTCGGCATCACCTGTTTCTTTCTGTTCGTGTGGATGATCGGCCTGCTCGCAGAGCTGCAGCGCTCCGAGACGATTGATTTGCAAAAATTCCTGCATCTGCCCGTCGCGCTGGGCCAGATGTTCGTCATCAACTACCTCGTCTCGCACTTCACCCTGAGCATCATCCTCGTCGTTCCCGCCATGCTGGGCCTCGGCCTCGGCTTGGCGATTAGCCGCGGGCCGGAAATGCTTTTGGTGCTTCCCCTCGCCCTGGCCATGGTCTTCATGATCACTGCGTGGACTTACTGCCTGCGCGGCTGGCTGGCCGCGGTGATGACCAACCCGCGCCGCCGCCGCACGATCATCATGTCCATCACCTTCGGCATTATTCTCCTGTGCCAGCTCCCCAACCTTTACTTCCAGGTTTTCCTGCGCCACGAAGTCGCGCAATCGCACCCTCCCCGCGCGGCTGCTCCGGCCCAACACCCCGCTCGCACGGATACTCCCGCCCCGCATCCCGCGCTCGACGCCTCCACGAAAAATATCTTCCAAAATCTGCTCCTTGTCGAAAATTACCTGCCGCCGCTCTGGGTGCCCGTCGGCGCGGGGGCGCTCGCTGAAGGCCGCGCCTGGCCCGCCCTGCTCGGTACGCTCGGCTGTTTTGGCCTCGGCGCCCTCGGCTTGCGCCGCGCCTACCGCAGCACCCTCCGGTTCTATCACGGCGAGACCGGCGGCCTGGCTGCCATAAAAACAAATAATCCCGCCCCCGCGATAAAACCTTCCGCGCCTCGCGCCAAAAACAAAAAGTCTTTTCTCGAGCTTTCCCTGCCCTTCATGCCGGAGCAATCCTCCGCCCTCGCGCTGGCCACCTTCCAGTCCCTCCTCCGCGCCCCCGAGGTCAAAATGGCGTGGGCCTCTTCCTTCATCGTGACGATTGTCATCGGCGCCAGCGTCGTTTTCCGCGCCACCGCCAATGTGCCCGACATCGCGAAGCCTTTCATCGCCACCGCCGCGATTGTCTTCCCGGTCTTCTTTCTCGCCCAGTTTTTCGCCAACCAGTTTGGCTTCGACCGCGACGGCTTTCGCTCCCTCATGCTTTCGCCCGCCGACCGGCGGTTCATCCTGCTCGGCAAAAATCTCGCCATGCTCCCCGTCGCCGCCACGTTCGGCGCGTTGCTCATCACGCTCACGGCTATCCGCCTGCAACTGCCCCCGCTGACGATTTTGGCGACCCTGTTCCAGCTCGCCACCGTGTTGCTCATCGCCAGCCTCGCCGGCAACCTGCTCTCCATCCTCAACCCCTTTCGCATTCAGGCCGGCACCATGAAGCCGACCAAACTGCCCGGCCTCGCGATGCTGGTTTTGATTCTCTGCCAGTTGCTTATGCCCGTGGTGATGCTCCCGGTATTTTTGTCGCCCACACTGGACGTGTTTGCCCATACGCTTGGCCTGTCCGGTTTCATCCCGGTCAATCTCCTGTTTTCCATGTTTTTCTGCGGACTGTTGGCCCTCGCCTACTGGCTCGCGCTGGCGCCGCTCGGACGCTTGTTGCACGAGCGCGAAACCAAAATCCTCGAAAAGGTCTCCGTGGACGTGGAATAAATCTCGCGGCCGCTCGGGCCGCCGGCTACGCCTTCAAAATTCCGATATCAATCAGCCGCTGGTGCAGCCATGCGCCCGCTTCGACCGGCTGGTGAATCGCCGGATCCGCCCAACGCGCGTCGGGATACAGCCACACGTCCGACCGCGGATGCATGAACATCGCCGCCGAGTAGCGCCCCACTTCCGTCGCTTCATTCGGCGCGCGCACTTCGTGTTTGGCCGAAAGAAAATGCCCGCCCACCAGCAGCGAAAGCATGTCACCCACCTGCCCGATCGCATACCCCTCCGGCGCCATGCCGGGAATCCATTTCCCATCGCGCCGCTGTATCCACAACCCCGGTCGCGTCGAAGCCGGCAGCACGGTAACAAGGTTGATGTCCGTGTGCTCGCACCCCCATACAACTTTCCCCACCTGCTCCGGCCTCACTGGCGGATAGTGCAGCGCCCGCATCACCGTCGCCGAATCAAACAACATTTCGTCGAAAAACCCTTTCTTATACCCAATGTCCACCTCCACCGCCCGCAGCATCCGCCGTCCCACGTCATAAAGCGCGTCATACAGCCGCAGCATCGGCGCCCGAAACGTCGGCGCTTCCGCCGGCCAGAGGTTGGGATGATAGGCCACCGGGTAGCGCTTTAGCAGCGTTTCATCCTCTACTGTTTCCGGCCCGATGAACCAGCACTCATATTCATTCGGCTGCGCCACTCCCGCCGGCCCGGTGTTGCGGCACGCGATGGCCTGTTCCGTTTGGTGCGGCGTCCACCCGCGCTGGTGTCCTATTTCCGCCCGCTCATACCCCCGCTTCACGGCCTCCTGCGGCAGCGCAAAAACCTTCGCAAATTCCGCATAACATTCGCGCAACAGCCCCGTTAGCTCGGGTGCCTTGATGAACACAAACCCGATCTCACGAAACGCTTGCCCCACGATCCGCGGCGCCGCCGGATCGCTTAAATCAACTCGGGGAATTTCTTCCAGCATGGGCTTTTCCTCTAATGTTGCGGGTTCGCCTGCAAATCTCTTTTTCCAAACAACGCCGTCCCCACCCGCACCAGCGTGCTGCCCTGCCGCACCGCCGCCTCCAAATCGTCCGACATCCCCATCGAAAGCTCCGGCAGCGCCACGCCAAACTGCGCCGCCAGCGCATCCCGGGTTTCCCGCAGTCGCGCAAAACACCGCTCCGCCACCGCCGGGTCGCCCGGCGCCAGTGGCGCGACCGTCATCAACCCCTCCACTCGAAGTGCGGCACACTTTAACGCCGCCTCCAGCAACCCCGCCGCCCCCGCGCAATCCACGCCGAACTTTGCCGGGTCCTC
>CAZDAQ010000228.1:0-3896 GCA_964503425.1 uncultured Opitutales bacterium | reverse complement strand
GCGCCGGCGTGGATGAGGGAAAAGAGCAGGCTGTGATTGACGATGACGAGGTGGGCCTTGCGGACGCGGGAACGGGCGCGCTGGAAGAAGCAGGCATCGGCGGAACAGGTTTTGGGGTTGCAGGTGGAGGAGTCGGCATTGACGGCTTCCCAGACATCATAGTGGGGCGGGGGCTGGAGTTCTTCGAGCAGGCCATCGGGGGTGGTAAGGGACCAGTCAACGATGCGCTGGAGGTCGTCGTGCAAGGCGCGCTCGAACAAGTCCGCGCGGGTTTGGAGGGCGCGGGTGAGGCGCTGGGGGCAGAGGTAATTCGCACGGCCAACAAGGACAGTGGCGAGAAAGTCAGCGAAGGGTTTGAGTTCAGGAACGGCGCGGAAGAGGGTGCGGCAGATGGCGAGGTCTTTTTTGAAGATTTGTTCCTGAAGGGCGATGGTATGGGTGGAGACGACGAGAGGGCGCTTGGTTTCCTGGGCGAGGAGGAGGCCGGGGAGGAGGTAAGCAAGGCTTTTGCCGATGCCGGTGCCGGCCTCGACGATGAGGGCTTCATCACTGCCGAGGGCGGCGGCGACGGCGCGGGCCATGCGTTCCTGGCCGGGGCGGTGTTCAAGCTTTAGGGCGGATTGGAGCCAGCCGTCCGCAGCGAACATTTTGGCGACGCGGACCTTGGTCGCGGCGACGGCCTTGCGGGCGAGCAGGGCGGAGTGGTCGCCAGAAGCGGCGTCGGGGACGGGGCCGATCATGAGAGAAGGCAGAATTAAGAATGCAGAAGGCAGAATGCAAAAGGCAAAATACAAAAAATAGGAGGATGGGAGAAAAGGCGAGGAAGCAGAAATTTCGAGACTGGCTTGACGTTTCAATTTAGAACTATTCTAATTAAAGTCATGCCTGTCGTTTTGCGGCGGGCGCGATTTATGGTCATGCCGCTGCTGCAACCCTCTCCGCTGGACGACTCCTGGGTGTCCGGGTTGGCGGCGTTTTTGCAGGCGCAGCAGAATGTGGAAGCACTGGTGGTGGACCCGCAGCGGCGGCGGATTTCCATCGCGACACTGGGGCCGGTGGATGAAGAATTATTGCGTTTGCGACTGGCGGAGACGCTGCGGGCGCTGGAAACGGCCCACGCGCTAGCAGGGGAAAAGACGGCAGGGCAGATGAGCGCGGTGATGCTGCCGGCGCGCGCGGGGGTGGCCGCGGGAGTGCGGGTGCATCACATACCCGGGCAGACATTTTTGGAAAAGGGCGTCCCCTGCGCGACTGCCGGGCGCTTGCGGAAGTGGACGGAGATTGCGTGGCCGGAACCGCTGGCGGAGTCGGCGCCGGAAACCGCGGAGGACTGGCGGTTGCTCGCGTGGCTGGCGGGGACGTGCGGCGTACTGTTGGTGGCGGGGTTTGTGATGGAGCATTTCATGCCGGGAGTAGCGTGGCTGGCACCGGCGTTGTTCATCGCGGCGATGGTGGCGGGCGGGTGGGACGCAGCGGACGACGCCTTCAAGGGGCTGCGCCAGTGGCAGATTGACATCCATTTTCTGATGCTGCTGGTGGCGCTGGGGGCGAGCGCGATTGGGGCGTTTGGCGAAGGGGCGCTGCTGTTGTTTTTGTTTTCGACTTCGGGGGCGCTGGAGGCATTCGCGATGCACCGGACACGGAGCGAGATTGAGGCGCTGTTCAAGGCGGCGCCGAAGACAGCGCGGCTGGAAACGGTGGCAGGCGGCGAGGAGGAAGTGCCGGTGGACCGGGTGGTCGCGGGGGATGTTTTGCGGGTGCGGCCCGGCGACGCGTTTCCGACGGACGGGGAGATTTTGACGGGAAAGACGGCGGCGGATGAGTCGAACCTGACGGGCGAGGCCGCGCCGGTGGAGAAGATACCGGGCGACAAGGTATTTTCGGGGACGATCAATATGTGGGGCGCGGCGCGGGTGCGGGCGACGGCGGCGGCGGCAGAAAGCTCGTTGCAGAAGATTATCCGGCTGATCAAGGAAGCGCAGCACCTGAAGGCGCCCAGCCAGCGGTTCACGGACAAGTTCGGAACGCCGTATGCGCTGGGGATTATCGGGGCGTCGGCGGGATTGTTTTTGGTGTGCTGGCTTGGGCTGGGGGTGTCGCCGTTTACGAACCATCCCGAAAATTATTCGGCATTTTACCGGGCGATGACCTTGCTGGTGGTGGCGAGCCCGTGTGCGCTGGTGATTTCCATACCCTCGGCGATTTTGGCGGCGATTGCGTGGGGGGCGAAGCGGGGGATTTTGTTCCGCGGCGGGGCGGCACTGGAGAAACTGGCGGAGATTGACGCGGTGGCGCTGGACAAGACGGGGACGCTGACGACGGGGGATTTGGTGGTGGAGCGGGTGGAGAGTTTCCCACCCGGCGCGGAGGAACGGGTGGCGGCGAAGGCATTTGCACTGGAGCACGAAGCGAATCACCCGATTGCGCGGGCGATTGTGCGCTACGGGCGGGCGCACGGGTTGGAACTGCACGAGGTGGAAAAATTCCGTTCGCTGACGGGCAAAGGCGTGCAGGGCGAAGTGAACCAGACCCGGTGTATTTTGGGCCGGCGGGAGTTAATCGAGCAGGGGCCGCTGGCGGAGTGGGCGAAATCGCTGCCCGCGCCACCGCCGGAGTTCTCCGAGGTGTGGCTCGTATCGGAGAATTTGATTGGGCGGCTGCTCTTGCGCGACCAGATCCGACAGCAGTCGGCACCGGTGCTGGCGGCGTTGCGGAAGGAAGGCTTGCTCACGGTGATGCTGACGGGCGACCGGCGGGAGACGGCGGAGGCGGTGGGTCGGGAACTCGGGCTGGCGGAAGTGCGCGCGGGCTTGAAGCCGGAGGACAAGGTGGCGGCGCTGCGGGAGCTGAAGAAGCAGGGCCGGCATGTGGCGATGGTGGGCGACGGGGTGAACGACGCGCCCTGCCTGGCGGTGGCCGATGTCTCAGTGGGGATGGGGGCGCGCGGGAGCGACGCGGCGCTGGAGCAGAGCGAGATCGTGCTGATGGACGACCGGATCGAATTGTTTTTGGAAGCCTACCATTTGAGCCAGCGGACGCGGAAGGTGATCCGGCAGAACCTGACGATAGCGCTGGGGACGATAGCGGTGATGGTGCTGGCGGCGATTGCAGGGATCGTGCCGATCACACTCGGGGTGGTGGCGCACGAAGGGTCAACGGTGGTGGTGTGCTTGAATAGCTTGCGGTTGTTGTGGGCGGGGGAGCGCAAGTCTTGAACATCGCTGAGGGGGAAGGGGTCTTTTGCTCTTGTCCGAAATGGCGGCTAATATTAGTAGATTGGACATGGGTAAGCGGAAAGCGCTGATTTATGGATGTATCCCGCTTGTAATCATGGCGTTGGCGGCGTTGGTGTGGCTAAAACCAATTTTGGAAGACCAATATGCCAAGAACAACACTTGCGGCCCTTGGATTGACGAGAGGTTTATTTCAGGTGATTTTTATTTTTGGGCCGAGAGCCATGACGGTTGGTATCCCAAGGGATACCCGAGCAGCGGTGCGGTTTTCTCAATCTTGTGTGAGGCGGACGCGCCACCAGGAGTGCATCCATCCATTTACCTGTTTTCCAGTCGCAGTGATTATGCAAAGGCTTGGAAATATTACGACGAGCACCACACCTTGAGCGACGAGGTGGTTTTTTACCGATACAATCAGGGACTCCACAATCGCGATCCAAGCGACCTGATATTGTTATACGGCAAAATGGCTTCGGGATGGAAATTCGACCTCGACAAAATGGACCACGTTGGCCGGACCATCATGAACGTTGGATGCGAGTGGGAATTTCTAACGGAAGAGGAGTTTGCGGCCAGGCAGAAGAAAACGCTGGAGTTTATTGCCGCAAGGGTGAGCGCGCCGAAGCCGGTTTTGCCGGTTCCGTAAAAGTCCTATGCGGAATG
>CAZDAQ010000227.1:0-3898 GCA_964503425.1 uncultured Opitutales bacterium | reverse complement strand
CCGCCAGCGCCTCCGCCGCCAGCCGCTGCACCGCCGGGTCGCTCGTGTCCAAAAACGAATTCCGCGCCAAGTATGGCGCCAGCGCCGCCCCCGTCAGTTTTTCTCCGCTCGCCGTCCCGCCCACTCCCGCCCGCGTCAGCGTGATGCGCGCCGTCCCGTCCGCCCGCAGCTCGCTTCGCTCCGTGGCCGACTCCGGCGGTCGCGGCAGCTTCTGCCCGTCCGTCCGCCGCAAGTCATACGTCACCGTCGTCGTGTTCTCCGGCACCACCGCCCCCAGTTCAATCAGCGATGCGGAAAAAATGTCCGCCGGCAGGTAATCCGCCAGCGCCTCCGCCTGCGTGGTTGGCGTGATCTCCGCGGTGATGCCGCCCAGCGGTAGCTCCAGCTTCACCGTCCGCCCCGTGTCGTCCACCCACACCACCGTGTCCAGCACATTCCCTCCCGCTTCGCTCCGCTCGTCCACTCGCGTCGCCTCCACCGTTTTTCCGCCCACCGCCACTTGCTCCTTCGCGCCCACGTCCACTTTCGTCGGCAACGGCTTCAGCAAATCATCCGCGGGCGAATACATCGGAAATTCATAATGCGTTCCGGGCTTCAACCCTTTCAGCCGCGTCAGCCTTTCCTCGCCCCAGGTCATCACCGTCCCCGTCGGGAGCGTTACCACCTTCGCCTGCTTGTAACCGCCGGACTCCATGGTCACGTTCATCACCAATCCCTCCCCGCGCCCGTCCACCACCGTCGGCTGCTGCGCCATCGTCACCTCGCTGTGAAACACCCGCGGCTCGCCCGCCACCGTTTCCTCCGTCTTGTCCTCCTCGTCAATCGCCACCACGTTCGCCTCCCGGCCAATCCGCATCGCCATCCGCGTCTCCGTGTATACCCGGTCTCCCTCCCGCCGCAGCACTTCGTGCGCATAACCCACTTTCTGCCCGCCGATGGTCACCACGCTCCATTCATCGTCAAATACCCCCTGCGGCGGGTTGCTCGCATCATAACTCCCCGCTGCTGGCGAACTCGCCGCCGCTGCCGTTGTCGTCCCGCTTGTTGCCGCACCCCTTAAAATCCCCGCGCCGCCAATCACCGCCGCCATCAGCGCCAGCGCCAAAGCTTGCACCCCCCCGCGCATCCTCCCAGCCTTGATAAACACGCCGCGAACCTCTCACCCTCGTGCCCACGCGCCAACATTTTAATTTTGCCGTCCTCGGCGGCGGCAGTGCCGGTTACGCCGCCGCCCGCACCGCCCGCGAGCACCTCGACCGCGTCGCCATCATTGACGGCGCCGCCGAACTCGGCGGCCTCTGCATCCTCCGCGGCTGCATGCCGTCCAAAACTCTCCTCTACTCCGCCGAGGTCCTCCACCAGGCCCAGCGCGCCGCCCTCTTCGGGCTCGACATCCCTTCCGCCCGGGCCGACCTCCCCGCCCTCCACGCCCGCAAAAAACGCCTCATCGCCGAATTCGCCGATTACCGCGCCGGGCAGCTCCAGTCCGACCGCTTCCACCTCTTCCGTCAATACGCCCGCTTCACCGGCCCCAATGAACTCACCCTGGCCGACGGCTCCGTCCTCACCGCCGACCATTTTCTCATCGCCACCGGCTCCACCATCGGCACTCCGCCCATCCCCGGCCTCGCGGAGACCCCTGCGCTCACCAGTGACGACATCCTCGACCTCGATTTCCTCCCCTCCTCGGTGATCGTCCTCGGCGGCGGCATCGTCAGTTGCGAACTCGCCCAATTCCTCCGCCGCATCGGCAGCCGCGTCACCGTCATCCAGCGCAACCCGCGCCTCCTCAAGGAATTCAGCCCCGACGCCTCCCGCGTCATCGAGGACGCCTTCCGCGCCGAAGGCCTGGAAATTATCACCGATACCCGCGTCGAAGCCATCACCGCCATCCCCAACGGCGTCCGTGTCACCTTCACCCATAATGGCCAACGCCACACCCGCGAGGCTACCCACCTCTTCAACGCCCTGGGCCGCGTCCCCAATACTTCCCGCCTCGGCCTTGACGCCGCGGGCGTCGCTCTCACCCACTCCCATCACATCCGCACCGACGAATTCCAGCGCACCACCAACCCCGCCATTTACGCCGCCGGCGACTGCGTCGGCCCTCACGAAATCGTTCACCTCGCCGTCCTCCAGGGCGAAATCGCCGCCAAACATGCCCTCGCCCAGTCACCCCATTCCTCCGCCGTCAAACTCCCCCCACCCACTCCCGTCAACTACGACCACCTCGTCAAAATCGTCTTCACCGACCCCCAACTCGCCACCGCTGGTGTATCCGAAAAACAACTACACGCCCGCGGCCTCCCCTTCGTCTCCGCCTCCTACCCGTTCGACGACCACGGCAAGTCCCTGCTCATGGAAGCCAAACGCGGCTTCGTCAAAATCCTCGCGCACCAGCCCACTGGCCGCATCCTCGGCGCCGAATGCGTCGGGCCCGACGCCTCCGAACTCATCCACCCCCTCGCCGTCGCCCTCGCCTTAAACGCCACCGTCCACGACCTCCTCAAAACCCACTGGTATCACCCCACCCTCTCCGAAATCTGGACCTACCCCCTCGAAGACTGCGCCGCCGCTTTGACAAAATAATCGATGCATCTCACAAAAACTCCTCAAACGCCTCCCGCTCAATCTCGGCATCCTTGAGAATCTGATTAAAAAGTCCCGGCCCCAAAATTTCTCCCGCGTGAATCGGCACCACCGTCGCCCGCCCATCCGCATGGCGTATAAAGTGATGACTTCCCTTGGTCCGAATCAAAACAAACCCGGCCCTCTGCAACGCCTTGAGGGCTTCGCGACCTGTGATGCGCCGCAAACGGCTCATACCTCAATAGCGATGCGTTGAACGCCGACAAATTCCGCCCCATTGGCCTTGGTTCCTTCAACCTCAAGACACAGCTCAATCGCTTCACGAATTCTGTTCTGCAACTTGTCCAGCGAGCGCGCTTGGGTATGGCAACCATGTAACTCCGGCACACTCGCCACATAATACCCTTCTGTGTCGCGCTCAATGACGACGTTAAACTCGCGTTTCATGGGGAAACTCTGCCCTGAATCCAAAATTTTGGCGAGAACCAAATCGCCTCCCATCCCCTCCTCCGCCATCCGCCGCTCCTCCTCCGGGCACAACTTCGCGCACTCCCGCGCCAGCCGCGCGCGCTTAGCCTTAACTGTGCCCGTCCTTCGGTAAACCCGCTTCATCCTGCCCCACGCTAAACACCGGGCCTCACACGTCAAAATCATTTCAGCAATCAGCATTCAGCAATCAGCGATTTCTTACTCACTCCACCTCCCCTGCCCCGATCCCCTCCTCCACCCTTTCCTTCAACACCTCCACCAACCCCGGGTGGCTCCCCAGCGGCTCCGTCACCACTACGTTCATTCCCGGATTCCGTTTCCTCGCCGCCTCGCAAATTCTCTCCACATCCCCGCCCGGCCCGGCATGCCGTCCGGGCAGCAAAAACAACTGCGCCACCACCACCTCGCCCGCCGCATACTCCGGCGCATCCAGCAACTTCTCCAGCAGCGGCTCGTTAAAATCATATTCCACCCCGGCCCTCCGCTCCATCGAACATCCCGTCACCGCCCGCGCCCATCCGCCGAGTAGTGCCCGCACCTGCACCGTCACCAACTCCCGCACCGCGTTCACCGCCCGTTGCGGCGTCCCGTGGTCCACCACCGCCACTGCTGGCCGCGCGAACCCGGCCAAACTCGCCGCCTCCCGCACCCGCTCCGCCACCATCGCCGCGATTCGCGTGTCCTCTGGCCTCGCCAGATCCACCAAACACGGCGCCACCCGCACCCGCAGTTGCGGCCAGGTCTTTCGCACCGCCCGCACCCGCTCCGGCACATACTCCGTCAGCGCCCCGCTCGGCCCCAAAAACAGCGGCACCACCAC
>CAZDAQ010000226.1:0-3914 GCA_964503425.1 uncultured Opitutales bacterium | reverse complement strand
TCCGCTGCCCGCTTCGCGCCGTTGCCTTCCCGCCCCGAACCACTTCTATATACTCCCAGCATCCACCTCCTTCGGCCAGTCCCGCTCAACTAAGAACCAAGCACTAGGAACTAAAACACTCTCTTCCCTCCCAGCTCCACGCTCCACGCTCCCCGCTTTATCCCCGTGCCCCCCCCTCCACCCAAACCCCCCTCGCCAGATTCTCCGCATTCTGCTGGACAGCAGAACGCACGGGAGAATGCCGCCGGCCCCCCGAATTCTGCTGCACAGCAGAACGGCCAGGACTCCCTCGCCGGCGTCCTCGAGCGCTTCATCTTCTTCAACGAGGAAAACCACTTCTGCATCGCCGAGCTCCGGCCCGACGACCGTTCCCCCCTCGCCATCATTGCCGGCCAGCTCCCCGGTGTCCAGTGCGGCGAGACTCTCCAGCTCACCGGCTCCTGGACGCGCCACCCCACCCACGGCCCCCAGTTTAAAATCGCCACCTTCCGCTCCACCCTCCCCTCCACCGTTTACGGCATCCGCAAATACCTCGGCTCCGGCCTCGTCCCCGGCATCGGCAAAACCTTCGCCGAGCGCATCGTCAAGGAATTCGGCGCCGACACCCTCCGCGTCATTTCCGACCAGTCCGCCCGCCTCCGCGAGGTCGAAGGCATCGGCCCCACCCGCATCAAGGCCATCCGCGAAGCCTGGGCCGCCCAGCAGGCCGAGCGCGATGTCCTCATGTTCCTCCAGACCTACGGCGTCACCACCGCCCTCTGCGTCCGCCTCGTCAAGCAATACGGCCCCGCCGCCCGCACCATCCTCGAAAAGGAACCCTACCGCGTCGCCCGCGAAGTCCCCGGCATCGGCTTCCGCACCGCCGACAAAATCGCCCGCAACCTCGGCCTCGGCAACGACTCCCCCGCCCGCCTCGATGCCGGCCTCCTCTTCGCCCTCGAGGAACTTGCCGACGACGGCCACACCTGCTGGCCCGTCGAAGAACTCGTCACCCGCACCGCCGACATGCTCGAAGTCCTCCCCGCTCTCCTTCCTCCGCGCATCGAGCACCTCGTCAAATCCTCCGCCCTCTGCCAACTCCCCGGCGGCCTCCTCCAGCTTCCGCCCTACGAATACGCCGAGCGCGCCATCGCCGAATCCGTCCACCGCCTCCGCGCCGCCTCCTCCGGTCTCCCCGTCATCGCGGTGGACAAAGCCGTCGCCTGGGCCCAGGACCGCGCCGGCTTCGCTTTCGCGCCCGAGCAATCCGCCGGCGTCGCCTCCGCTCTCACATCCAAATTCTCCATCCTCACCGGCGGCCCCGGCACCGGCAAGACCACCATCCTCCGCGCCCTCGCCGACATCCTCCGCGCCAAAAAAATCCGCCTCCTCCTCGCCGCCCCCACGGGTCGCGCCGCCCAGCGCCTCGGTGAGGCCGCCGGCACGCACGCCAAAACCATCCACCGCCTCCTCAAGTTCGATCCCGCCGCCGCCCGCTTCACCGTCAATGCCGGCGCTCCGCTCGATTGCGATTTCCTCGTCGTGGACGAAGCCTCCATGCTCGACGCCCGCCTCGCCGCCGCCCTCCTGCGCGCCGTCCCCCCCCGTGCCCACGTCCTCCTCGTGGGCGACGTCCACCAACTCCCCTCCGTCGGCGCTGGCCACGTCCTCAACGACCTCATCAACTCCGGCGCCGCCGCTGTCACCCGCCTCGAGAAAATTTTCCGCCAGGGCGAGCGCTCCGGCATTGTCACCATCGCCCACAACATTCTCCACGGCCTCGCCTCCCCCCCTCCCCCCGTCAACTCCCCCGGCAAAATCGACCCCGACGCCGATGTCCACTTCCTACAGGTCGCCGACCCCGAAGCCTGCCTCGACGCCGTTGCCCGCCTCTGCCGCGACTTCATCCCCCGCTGGTATAAACTCGACCCCGTCATGGACGTCCAAGTCCTCGCCCCCATGCACAAAGGCGTTGCCGGCATCGCCAACCTTAATCAATCCCTCCAAACCGCCCTCAACCCCAACGCCAAAGGCATTCCCTGGGGCGCCGGCCGCTTCCAAGTCGGCGACAAAGTCATCCAGACGCGCAACAACTACGAACTCGGCCTCTTCAACGGCGACCTTGGCCGCATCACCGCCGTCAACCCCGCCACCGGCACCCTCGCCGCCGAATTCGATGGCGAAACCCTCGACTTCGACCGCGCCGCCCTCGGCGACCTCGCCACCGCCTACGCCATCTCCATCCACAAATCCCAGGGCAGCGAATTCCCCGTCGTCGTCATCCCCCTCCTCAAGCAGCACTACGTCATGCTCCAGCGCAACCTCCTCTACACCGCCCTCACCCGTGGCCGCAAAAAAGTCTTCCTCGTCGGCGACCCCGCCGCCTACGCCCTCGCCGTCCGCCACGCCGAAGCCGTCGCCCGCCGCACCGACCTCGAACGCAAAATCCGCGAAACCGGGAAATAACCCCTCCACAATTTCATTTGCGTCTCCGGCATTTTCGCCGCACCTTCATCCACAGACTAATCTAGTCGTTGGGGGAGCCTCTGGACCGGGGGCTGAGATCGGGGCCGCCGCCCCAAAACCCTTCGAACCTGACGCGGCTCGCACCGCCGGAGGGAATACGAAATCGCCGCGCCCTTCCTTTCGCGCGGTGGTGGCGGAAATCCTCGGGCGGCGCCCTCCGCGCCCTCACCTGAAACTTCCCTCCGCCATGGTCAAAGACCTCTCTCCCGACTCCGCCGCCGCCAACGGCCACGCACCGGCCTCTGCCGCATCCGCCCGCACAGTTCCCTCGGCGGAAGCCCCGGCCTCTTCCTCTCCGCTCCCTGCTCCCAGCTCCGCGCTCACGCACCCCCTCGTCCCCCCCTCCAAGCGCGTTTACCTCCCCGGCTCCCGCCCCGACCTCCGCGTCCCCCTGCGCGAAATCCCCCTCTCCCCCACCAAGCGCCCCGACGGCTCCATCGAGGTCAACGAGCCCGTCCGCGTTTACGACACCTCCGGCCCCTGGGGCGACCCCGCCTTTCACGGCGACGTCGAGCGCGGCCTCCCCTTCGTGCGCGATGCCTGGATCCGCGAGCGCGGCGATGTCGAGGAAGTCTCCGGTCGCGCCTACCGCCCCGAGGACGATGGCTACCTCTCCGAAACCCACGCCGCCGCCGCCCGCCTCCGCTCCACCAAAAACCAACTCGCCGTCTTCAACCGCCGCGACCGCGCCGTCCTCCGCGCCAAACCCGGCAAGATCGTCTCCCAGCTTCACTACGCCCAACGCGGCCTCATCACCCCCGAGATGGAGTATATCGCCCTCCGCGAAAACTCCCGCCTCCATTCTGCTGCACAGCAGAACGCCCGCCTCGAAATGAGCCCCTCCGCTCCCCGCGACTCCCTCCTCATCCAGCACCCGGGCCAGTCCTTCGGCGCCAGCCTCCCGCGCGAAATCACCCCCGAGTTCGTGCGCGACGAAGTCGCCCGCGGCCGCGCCATCATCCCCGCCAACATCAACCACCCCGAGCTCGAGCCGATGATCATCGGCCGCAACTTCCTCGTCAAAATCAACACCAACATCGGCAACTCCGCCGTCGCCTCCTCCATTGACGAGGAGGTCGAGAAAATGCGCTGGTCCGTCAAATGGGGCGGCGACACGCTGATGGACCTCTCCACCGGCAAAAACATCCACCAAACCCGCGAGTGGGTCATCCGCAACTGCCCCGTCCCCGTCGGCACCGTCCCCATCTATCAAGCCCTCGAAAAAGTCAATGGCCGCGCCGAGGAGCTCACCTGGGAAATCTTCCGCGACACCCTCCTCGAGCAGGCCGAGCAGGGCGTGGACTACTTCACCATCCACGCCGGCGTCCGCCTCGCCTTCATCCCCATGACCGCCCGCCGCATGACCGGCATCGTCTCCCGCGGCGGCTCCATCCTCGCCAAATGGTGCC
>CAZDAQ010000225.1:0-3930 GCA_964503425.1 uncultured Opitutales bacterium | reverse complement strand
CGTCTGCGCCTTGTCCAGCACCGGCGACACGTACGCGTTCGGCGCGGCCCCAACCAAACTGTCCGCCACCGCCTGCCACGAGGCCGCATCGAATGCCGCATTCGCCTTGCCCAGGCCAAATATCGGGTCCGTCAACAACTCCGCCACCACGGCCGCGGGGTTCGCCTGCTTATCCCCATCCAGAGCCGCAGAAGCGCCGGCGATCAATGTTTGCGAAAGCCCCCGGATCACAAGGGCCTCCAAGTTCGGGGCCTCCTGTCTTTCCACCCCAAACTTGAAATCCTTTAGCACCACCACCGCCTGGCGCCGGTACGGCGGATGCCCCAAGCCGGCCAATATCGCCTCACCAGCCGTGTCCAGCACCTGGTCATCCGTGCCCCAGTAGAAATAAGCCTGCCCATAATCCTTCACCGTGAACGGGTAGGGGTTCGCGCTCCCCGCCCTCGTCACCGTGTATCGCGCCCAATAAGCCCCGTTCGGGGGCTCCGTGTCCGGCGTCGCATAATGCGCGGCCGTCGCCTTATAGGTTATCCCCAGGTAATTGGCCAGATCAGCCACGGCATAGTGGCGGGCCTTGCTCATCAACCCGCTCGCCACGGCCGTCTGCGCCACGTTCGGCCCCGCGTTGGCGTACTGGATCATCCGGCTGCTGGTCCCCGTGATCGCCGTCGCGACCGCGCAGTCAAACGACGCATCCGGCAGTCCCGTCACCACCATGTGATCCCCCTTCGAGCACCCATGGTCGACGTCGAACCACAGCGTCGCCGTGCCCCCGCTGCGGCGCACCTCGGTCACCTCCAGTTCCACCGCCCCGTCGTTCCAATGGTTCTGCGTGGGCCACACCGTGCTGCCATCGATGATTAGCGCGCACAATTCGTCCACCGGCCCGGCGCACACCACCCCCGCCACCGTGCCGTAATACGTCTTCGTTCCCCCGCTGCTTTTTCCGCCCATAATGTTTGCCCTCTACTTCTTCCCGGACGATGACGTATAGGTCAGGTTATAAACCGGCGTGACCCAGGTCACTGCCAGCTTTCTCTGCCCCCAGAATACCGGCACCACCGTCGCGTCCTGATTGCTCACCAGCTCCGCGTGACTCAGGTTCGCCGGGTCCGGGTTGGGCTGCGCCGGCGTTGAATTGCCATCCTTCATAATGTTCCCCTCTCGCCTTCTTCGACTGGCCGCCAGGCCGCCTGCAGTCGGCTGCCCCACGTCGCGTCACTCAACGCGCTGCGGATCGTCCCCACCTGGCTCATGGCATGCACAAACATCCCATCCCCCAGGTAAATCCCCACGTGATGCACCACCCGCCCAAGCCTGAAGCCCAGCAAATCCCCAGCCTGCAGCGCCGCTATCGCCGGCAGCCTCACAAACTCCGGCCGCCCGTCCATCCATTCCTCCACCAGGCTTACCCGGCTGAACTGCGCATGCGCCATGGACACCGCCGGCACCTCGATATCGCAGCATCCCACCCGCCGGTAAATCTCCGACGCCAGCTTCTGGCAGCTCGCTCCCTTGCCGCGTTCGGCTGAATTCGCGAGGAACGGTGTCCCCAGCCATGCCAGGGCCTCCGCCTGCAAGCGCTTGCTCCTCTCCTCATTCGCGAACCAGCTCGTCATGGCTCACTTCTTTCCCGCGCCCCCCGTGCTCTGGTTCAGCGCCAGCGTTGGGTTCGCCACCGGCATAAACGGGTGCCCCCCAAAATTCAGGCCGTTTGCGAACTTCGCTTTGCACGTGTCAAACCCCAGATCGCATCCCGGATAGATCACCACCACGGCCCCGATCACGGGTAACACTGCCGGGTTCCGGTCCAGCGTCAATACCCCCGCTCCGCCCCCCAGAGGCGCGAACGCCGAATCCACAATCGCCCGCCTCTCCAGTGCCGCCCCCGCTCCAAACTCAGCCCAGCCTCCCGCAAAGAATTCCCCCCACGACGCTCCGGCCGCCATGGCCGCGATCGCGGCTGCCCCCACACCCGTCAAGGCCGCCACGTAATATGCGGCCGGATATCCCCCCGCCGGCGCCGCGGACATCGTCACGGTGAACTTCCAATCCGCCGCCGCCAGCGTGCAGCCCGGCCCGAACAGACCGTGGTTGCATTGTTGCTGGAACAGAAACCGTGGCGCCTGCCGATCGAACAACGTTCCCGCCGGCGCCGCCACCGCCTGCAGTCGACTGCCCTTCACCGTCACCTTCACCACCTCCCCGCTGAAAATCACCGCGACATTCCCCGCCACGCCTGCAGCCCATTCCCCCGACCGGATCACCAGATAGAGCGGCGCTTCCATTTTTAGCGTCGCCATCTTCACCAGCATCCCGCCCAGCCCCACGTCCGCGTCCACGTCCACCTCGTCCAGGTCGAGATACAGTTCCTGCTGGATCTGCCCGTGCGACAGCTTCCCAGCCGTGTAATTGTTCCCACCGTAGGTCACGTCCGCCTCAAAACTCGTCCACCGCTCCGTGTACGTTGCCCCTGCAATCGCGTATGAAAACTCGTACAGGTAACACCGCGTCGGCAGCGCCCCGAGCGTCGTGCCCAGCGTATCCCCGTCCGCCGGCACATACTCCGCCGGCGCTTCCCGGAGCGGCAGCACCGCCGTGGCATAATCGCCGCTCACCCATTGCAGCTTCAATGCCGCGTCCCGGAACCGTCCGAGCACCAGTCCGCATACCAGTGTATCCAGTGGCAAAGCCGTCCCCACCGACGCGCTCAGCGTTATCGTGTTGGCCCCCACGGCCGCCACGTGCGCCCCGATCACCTGGTTCCCGGCGGCCGCGGCCGCCGGCGTCACAAACCCCAGCCAATCCCCGGCCATCACCGCCGCCGTATCCTCCACCTGGAGCACCAGGTCCGTGGCGAGCGCCGGCGCTGTCAATACCGCCGCCCCCGTCCACGTGGGCGCCCAGAAAGCCCCGCCCGCCCCAAACTGCCGGTAAAACTCCAGCAACTGCCCCACGTCCTCCAGCGTGCTCAGGAAGTGACTCGTCTCTTGCTCCCTTGCCACCGCCTGCGGATAAAACGTCTGCGCCGGTTCCCGCCCAAACCCGATCCGGTTCCGGATAATCGCCAGCGTGAATTCATCCGGCCGCGCGTCGAAATTCACTTCAAACGGAAACACCGGCGGCCCCGCCGCCCACGCCCCGCTCGGGACCGGGCCCGCCGCAAACACCGCCGCCGCCGGCGCTATCGCCCATGCCGCCGGCGAGGCCTCCGCCAGCTCCACGTCGAACACCAACCGCTCCGGCGTTTCCCAGGCACCCTTCCGTTGCTCTAGCCGGCCCCACAACAGCGGACAAACCCAATCCCCGTCCGCCGGCCATACCGGCTCCACGCCGCTGTAAATCTCCCATTGGCTCCAATCCTCCTTGAACGCCACATTCAGTCCGCCGCCGATCGCCCGGCCCCCGCGATCTCCCCACGCCACGATCGCCGGCCATAACGGCGCGGCCACCGCTTCGCTGGTCCACAACCTCAATCCTCCCGCCAGCGCTCGCGCGGCCACCCCGTCCGCTGTCACGCGGTATTTAACCGTGAACCGCAATGTCGCCGAATGCGCCCTCCGCGTCTCTCGATTGCTCAGCCCCGTTTCCACCTGCGTGATCAGGCTCACTTCCGCGCTCACGGCCCCCAGTGACTCTGGAGCATCCGTCAGCAGAAACACGTCCCGACCCCCAAACGCCGTCGCAATCATCATAGCTTTGCCTTTGTCCCCCGCGCCTTACACCTTCTTGATCTCGCTCGCGTGCTGCTTATAGACATCCACCAGGACGCCTCTACCCTCCCGGCTCCGGGCCCAGTCCGCGAACATCTGCTTGTCGTGAAAGACGCCGATGTTGAACCGGTTGTCGTTATGCACCGTCGCCGATCCCGTCCCACCCCCGCCGCCCCCGGCCATCACCTGCTGGGTCATGTGCGCTGGCAGAATCATC
>CAZDAQ010000224.1:0-3942 GCA_964503425.1 uncultured Opitutales bacterium | reverse complement strand
GGGCGGCTGCGGGAGATGACCTTCCGCGAGGTGAATGAAGGCACGGGGAACGAGCGGGATTTGGATGAATTTGACCCGCATTACAACCACCTGATTATGTGGGACCGGGGGGCGCAGGCGATCGTGGGGGCCTACCGATTCGCGATGACGGACGAGGTGTTGAAGACGATGGGGATTGAGGGGCTTTACACCTCGACACTGTTCAAATACAAGCCGGGGTTCCTGGACATGCTGGGGCCAGCGATTGAGCTGGGGCGGTCGTTCATTGTGTCGGCCTACCAGCGGAAGCAGGCGTCGCTGCTGTTGATTTGGCGGGCGATTGGGCAGATCGTGGTGCGGAATCCGCGGTATAAGACGCTGTTCGGGCCGGTTTCGATCAACCCGGATTACCAGACGGTGTCGAAGGATTTGATGGTGCAATTTTTGCGGCATTACCGGTTTGATGACGAGCTTTCGAGCCTGGTGAAGGCGAAGCGGCCCCCACGGCGGCAAAAGCTGCGCGGCGCGGAAGTGCGGGCGCTGCTGGCGAGCGTGCGGGACATTGACGATGTGTCGGCGCTGGTCTCGGAGATTGAAACGGACAACAAGGGCGTGCCGGTGCTGTTGCGGCATTATTTGAAGATGAACGGGCGGCTGATTTCGTTTAACGTGGATCCGGCGTTTGGGAAGTGTCTGGACGGGCTGATCATGGTGGATTTGACGAAGTCGGACCCGAAGCTGTTGAAGGCCTATTTGACGCCGGAAGGGGCGGAGAGCTTTCTGGCGTTCCAGCGGGCGCAGGTGAAAAAGCCGGCCGGGACGGTGGCGGCGCGTAAATAAGTGGGTAAAAGCGGCCCAAAGCGGCTTCGGGAGGTGTCGGGCGGAGGTTTTTAGGTGAAAAGGCTGGCGGGTTGAAATAATTAGGAGGGTCGCAACTTCTTATGGGTGGCGGCCATTTATACGGGTGAAGCGAAAAGCGGGAACGGGAAGCGCGTTTCCCTGTATTTATTCAGGCAGAAGGGCAATGATGGGTTGCCTTCCCCAGCTAATTCATTATTATGCAACCTTTTACCGTGTCGAAGAAGGCGTCAATTGAAAGGGTAAGCGGACGCCATCGCGATGAAGGCGGACGGTGGCGGAGCATGGGGTTGGGCGCAGGGATATGGGTGGCGGCGCTGATGTTGGCGATGGCGGGGTTTACAGGTGCGCAGGGGCAAACGGTTGGGGCGACGCGGGTGGTGTTCGGCAACAGCATCAAGGCGGTGCCAATGGACAACACGGTGAGCACGGCAGCGGTGACGATGCCGCAGACGCGGACGAAGGCGGCGGTGACGCGGACAGCTTTGACGGCGGAGGAACTGGCCGCGCCAATGGGGTTTCAGGTGTCGCTCAAGATGCGGAATTTGGCGGAATTGCAGGCGCGGGTGAACCAGGGGGAAGTGATTTCGCGCGAGGAAATGGCGGAGAAATACGACCCGACGGCGGAGGATTACAACAAGGTGGCGGACTGGATTACGAGCGAGGGGATGACGATCGTGCACGGCAGCACGAACCACCTGGCGATTTTTGCGCGGGGGACGGTGGGGCAGGTCAAGCAGGCGTTCACGGTGGATTTTGCGCGAGTGACTGGAGTGGACGGGGTGGAGTATAGCTCGGCGGTGTCGGCACCGAGCGTGCCGGCGAAAGTGGCGGCGGGGCTGTTGAGTATTAACGGGCTGCAGCCGCATTTGCGGATGCACAAGAATTTGGTGCGGCCGGCGGCGAGTTCGTTGCCAGTGGACGGGTATAAGCCCGCGGCGGTGACGCAGGCGTATAACGCGAACGGGCTCGGTTTGACCGGGGCGGGGCAGACGATCGCAATTGTGATAGACACCTTTCCGAAGAAGAGCGACCTGACGGCGTTTTGGAAGAAGTGCAACGTCAACCAGTCGCTGAACAACATGCAGTTCATCCAGGTGGTTTCGGGTTCATTGTCGCCGCCGGAGGGAGAGGAGACGCTGGATGTGGAATGGAGCAGCTCGATGGCGCCATCGGCGAAGGTGCGGGTTTACGCGACATCGGACCTGTTTCCGACGGACATAGACGTGGGCTACCAGCAAATCATTGACGATCTGCCGAGCATACCGAGTTTGCACCAGGTATCGCTGAGTTTTGGGGACATTGAGGATGACAATGTGGAAGGGCAGATGCAGACGGACGACGAGTATTTCGTGACGCTGGCGAGCGCGGGGGTGACGGTGTTCGCGTCGTCGGGAGATGGCGGGTCGCGGCCGGATTTCAATGCGTTTGGCTCGGTGTATAGCAAGCGCGCGACAGTGCAGGTGCAGAATCCGGCAAGCGACCCGAACGTTACGGCGGTGGGTGGGACAAACTTGCAACTGACGACGAGCACGAGCGGGAACAATGTGAGCAACGAGACGGTGTGGTCGGTCGTGGGCAATGGGAGCAGCGGGGCGACGGGGGGCGGGGCGAGCCAATTGTTCCCGCGGCAGAGCTGGCAGGTGGGGAAGGGCGTGCCGAGCGGGAACCCGCCGGCGGCGCAACTGGGGTCCAGCGCGCCAATGCGGCTGGTGCCGGACGTGGCTGCGATTGCAGATCCGGCGACGCCGGGGTTTTTGTATCTTGATGGTTTTGCCACAGAGGCGGCGGGGACGAGCCTGGCCTCGCCGATCTGGGCGGGATTTTGCGCGTTGATCAACCAGGCGCGGGCGAAGTCGGGGGCGGGGCCGGTGGGGCTGCTGGGGCCGAGGATTTATCCGTTGCTGGGCACGGCGCAGTTTCGCGACATCACCCAGGGCAACAACGGAGATTTCAGCGCGACGGCGGGCTACGACATGTGCACGGGGCTGGGCGTGCCGAACGTGGCGAACCTGGTGCAGGCGTTGATCAATGTGCCGGCGGTGAGCGCGCAGCCGTCGAACCAGACGGTGGACGTGGGGCAGAACGCGGGGTTTATGATAACCGCGAATGGGACGGGGTTGAGCTACCAGTGGCAGCGGGAGGCGGCGGGCAGCAGCACGTGGAGCAATTTGAGCGACGGAGGCACTTATGCGGGCACGGGGACGGCGACGCTGACAGTGAACCAGGTGACGGTCGGGATGAACGGGGACCAGTTCCAGTGTGTGGTGACGAACAACTTTAACAGCTCGGTGACGACAGGGGCGGCGACGCTGGTGGTGGACGTGCCGCTAAGCTTCACGACCTTTGCGGGTTTGACCGGGAACCCGGGGAGCACGGACACCGCGGGGGGCAGCCCGCAGTTCAACCAACCCAACGGGGTGGCGGTGGATTTGGGCGGGAACATTTATGTGGCGGACGCGGGGAACGATGTGATTCGCAAGATCACGCCGTCGGGGGTGGTGACGACGGTGGCGGGGCTGGCGGGCTCGCCCGGCAGCACGGACAACACGGGGAGCCTGGCGCGGTTTAACAACCCGAGGGCAGTGACGGTGGACCTTGGGGGGAATATTTATGTGGCGGACACGGGGAACGATGTGATTCGGAAGATCACGCGGGCGGGGGTGGTGACGACGCTGGCGGGACTGGCGGGGGTGGCTGGCAGCACAAATAACACGGGCAGCAGCGCGCGGTTTAACGGGCCAGCCGGGATAGTGTCGGATGGCGGGAGCAATCTTTATGTGAGTGACACGAACAACAACACTGTGCGGCGAGTGACGACGGGCGGGACGGTGACGGGGGTGGCGGGGTTTGCGGGCATCCCGGGCAGCGCGGACGGCGTGGGGGTCAGCGCGCATCTCGGCATGCCGGAGGGGTTGGCGATGGATGGCGCGGGGAATGTGTATGTGGCGGATGCGGAGTTTGGGACGATTCGGAAAATCAGCTTCGAGGTTTCCGTATACATCACGAGCACGCTGGCCGGGAACGCGGGGAACAGCGGCAGCGCGGACGGGGTGGGGACGGCGGCGCAGTCGGCCGAGTGCCATGTGGAGCGGGCGGGCAGGC
>CAZDAQ010000223.1:0-3950 GCA_964503425.1 uncultured Opitutales bacterium | reverse complement strand
TGCGTCACCACGATGAACGTGCCGCTGAAGTTTTCGAGAAAATCCGCGACCCACTCGATGGATTCCGGGTCGAGATGGTTCGTCGGCTCGTCGAGCATCAGGCAATCCGGGCGTGACACAATGGCCCGCGCCAGCGCCACACGCCGTTTCTCGCCGCCGGAAAGCGATTCGATGCGCCGCGCGCCGTCCGGACAATTCAGGTGCGAGAGCGCCGTCTCGATGCGTTGATCGAGCGTCCAGCCTTCGAGCGATTGGATGCGATGTTCCAGTTCCTCATGCCGTTTCGAGTCATGCGGCAGCGCTTCAAATTCCGCAATGAAATCGAGGACGTGTTTCGCGCCGGCGCGCACATTGCCGCGCACGTCGAGCTCCGGGGCCAGCGTGAAATCCTGCGAGAGATAACTCACGACGAGGTCCCGCCGTCGCGTGACGGTGCCCGCGTCCGGCGATTGCAGTCCGGCGAGGATTTTCAGGAACGTCGTCTTGCCGCTGCCGTTGCGACCGACCAGCCCGATGCGCTGTCCCTCGTCAACCGCCAGAGTGGCCTGGTCAAGCACCGTGCGGTCGCCGTAGCTTACGGTGACGTCAGTGGCGTTGAGGATGGTGGACATGGGGGATCGTTGAAGCGTGAAGCGTTAAATCGTTAAACCCGAATTCCGAAGCTGAGCATGCGAAAATGGTGGTAGGGACAGCGCGCTGCGCTGTCCCCGCCCGCCCGTCCTCCGTAGCAATACTGCGGAGGGTGGACGCGCCGTCCCTACCAATTTCGGAATTCGGGTTGAAGCATCGCATTCGAGCATGAACAGTAGCAAGGAATCGGGCGGGAACAAGCCATGAGAGACGAGGCAGGAAGTTTGCATGCTACCAAGGCGACGTGATCGGAGTCGAATTGTATTTGTTTTGGATGCGGCGGTGGCGACCCCAAAACAGGTAACCATTCGCTTCCAACAGGTCAGGCACTTGTGGCATAATTTGTCCAGATTCCGATGACCGCTGAACCAACGCCACCGACGCCGTGCCACCCCTTGCAAGGACCGCCGGGCGGGGACTTTCGCACGACGCGGTGGACACAGGTCAGCCGGGCGAAAGCCGACTCGCCGGAGGGCCGCCGCGCCCTGGCCGAACTGTGCGATGCCTATTACGAACCAGTGGCTGCATTCCTCCGCTACGATTTACGGGATGCGGATGCTGCGCGCGAGCTCGCGCATGACTTCTTTGTCCACATGCTGGCAGGTGGAGCCATCGCCCGCGCCGAGCAGGAGCGCGGACGGTTCCGTTCCTATCTGCTCGGAGCGGTGAAGCACTTTCTCTCGCATCACCGCGAGGCGCGGCGGCGGCTTAAACGTGGCGGCGGAGTGGAAAACATTTCGCTCAATGAAACTGAAGCACGCTCGGTGCCGGATGCGGGTGTGTTGTCGCCTGATGCCGCTTTCGACCGGCAATGGGCGTTGACGGTGGTGGCGCACGCGTTGGAAGCGCTCCGGCGCGAATGCGTCGCTGAAGGTCGCGCGGATTTCTTCGAACAAGTCAAGCCGTGGCTCACCGGCGATGCCGCGCGTGGCGATCAGGTGGCGCTGGCGGCCGGTTGCGGCATGAACGCGAATGCGCTCAAGGTTGCGGTGCACCGGTTGAAGCGGCGCTTCCGCCAGTTGCTGAAGGCGGAAGTTGCCGGCACGCTCGATGACCCCGCCCTGGTCGAGGCGGAGATGCGCGCCCTGTTCGCCGCCCTGGGATGTTGAGAGAAAAACGGTAACCCAACCTCGCTGTCGCGTCAGGACACGGTATGAACGAATCAACGACCTCTTCAAATTCCTGCCCCAAGTGCGGCGCGGCGCTGCCTTCGGCCGCCACGGCCGGCCTGTGCCCGCGCTGTCTGATGGCCGAGGCGATGGCGCCAACGCAGGTTGGCGCGGAGCCGGTCGCCGCGCGGCCAACGCTCGCACCGGCCGAACTCGCGCCATTTTTTCCGCAGTTGGAAATTCTTGAATGCCTCGGCCGCGGCGGCATGGGCGTGGTGTACAAGGCGCGGCAAAAAACCCTGAACCGCATCGTCGCGCTGAAGCTGCTGGCGCCGGAGCGCGTGCGCGACGCGCAGTTTGCCGAACGCTTCACGCGCGAGGCGCAGGCGCTCGCCGCGCTGAGCCATCCGAACATCGTCACCATTTATGACTTCGGCCAGGCGGGCGGGTTTTATTTCCTGCTCATGGAATTTGTGGACGGCCTCAATCTTCGCCAGCTCTTGCGCATGCGAAAGTTCACGCCGGAAGAGGCGCTGGCCATCGTGCCGCCGCTGTGCGACGCGCTGCAACTGGCCCACAACCGGGGCATTGTCCACCGCGACATCAAACCGGAGAACCTGCTGCTGGACAAAGATGGCCACGTGAAGGTCGCCGATTTTGGTATCGCCAAAATGCTGGGGGCGGTGGACGCCGGCGGCAAAGGTGGCGGAGCTTCCGCGTCGGGCAACACCACTCAAACCGCCGTGGGCACGCCGGGCTACAGCGCGCCCGAACAGAAGACCGATCCGCAGCGCGTGGACAGCCGGGCCGACATTTATTCGCTCGGCGTCGTTTTTTACGAAATGCTCACCGGCGAGCTGCCCGGCAAACGCATCGAACCGCCATCGTCCCGCATGGGCGGGATTCAAATTGACGTGCGCCTGGATGAAATCGTCCTGCGCGCCCTGGAGCGGGAACCGGAGCGCCGTTACCAGACCGCCGGCGAACTCAAGACGGTCATCGAAACCGTGGTTGCCGAGACCCTGAAGCACGGCGGCGCCGGGAGTTACGCGCCGGGGACCGGGCCCCGGGAAACAGCCGTGCTGCCGGCGCCACGCTGGTCGCGTGCCGCCATCGCCGGTGCAGTGGGAATCGGATTCTTCCTGGTCGTGATGATGTTGTGGCTCGTGGATTGGCCCCCCTCCAGCGACCCCAGCTTCGGCCATACACTCCCCCAGATACTGTTTCGCGGCGCCGTGCTGCCCGCCAGCCTGGTGGCTGTGCTTGCCGGCACGATGCTGGGGTGGATCGCCGTGGTCCGTATCCGCCGCTCGGCGGGCCTGCTCCGTGGCCTGAGATTGGCGGCGTTCGACGGCCTGTTCTTGCCACTACTAACGGTGGATTTTTTTATCCTGATCGTATGGGCTATCGCGGTGAAAGCTTTGGCGGCCAGCCGGGGGCTGGGCGGTTCGATGTTCCTCAACCTGTGGGACTTCGCGGCTTTCACACTGCTGCTGGGTCTGGTGGCTGGCTGGGTGGACTATCTGATTATCGGGCCGGTCTGGCGGGCGATAAGCCGGAACACCGGCGGCGGCCCTCCGGGCACAAACCCGCGCACGCAGCGCAGCCTGCGACGACTGGCAGTCGCGCTGGGTTTGGCGGTTACTATCCTGTATCCGGGATACGTTCTGTTCACTGAAAACAGCTGGAAGGCCCGCTACGGCTGGGGCGTCGAAGCTGGAACAGAGCTGAATTACCAGGTATTCGAAACGGACGCGGCGCTGGTGGACCAACTGGTGCCCTTTGATGTGCGCGAGCCAGGCAATACATTTTCCAGCGCCGGGACATATACATTAACGCCGTCATACACAGCGGTGGCTCAAATGGCGGAAATCAACCACGCCACCCTGAGCGCCTTGCAGCAATCTGCCGCCACCAACTCCGGCCTTCTGGTGAATACCACTAGGAATGGAGAAAGCATCTATCACTGGAGCCCGGACGCCTGGAGCTACAAGACAGACCAGGCCAGCGGCAAAGGGCAAGGCTTCTGCGGCATGGGTCGCGACAGGCAGTCGGTCAGATTCCGGATACGCTACCAGGTCAGCCATATTGTTGGCGGCAATGTACGGCATCCCGTCACCGCCGAGATCTCCTACGATGGCCCAACGCCGCCCAGCGGAAAAGCGCGCGCCTTCTTCATCCCTTTCGGCCGCGACCAGCAGGCCAAATATC
>CAZDAQ010000222.1:0-3966 GCA_964503425.1 uncultured Opitutales bacterium | reverse complement strand
CTGAGCCACCCCAACATCGTCGCCGTTTACGACTTCGGCCAGTCCGGCGGCTACCGCTACTTCCTCATGGAGTATGTGGACGGCCTCAACCTCCGCCAAATCGAGCGCGCCGGCCGGCTTTCCCCGCGCGAGGCCCTCGCCATCGTTCCGCAGCTTTGCGAGGCCCTCCAATTTGCGCACGACGCCGGCATCGTCCACCGCGACATCAAGCCGGAAAACATTCTCATGGACAAACGGGGCCGCGTGAAGATTGCCGACTTCGGCCTCGCCAAGCTCCTCGGCGCCGACTCGCGTGATTACACCATCACCCAGCCCGGCCACGTCATGGGCACGCCCCACTACATGGCGCCCGAACAGGTCGAGAAGCCGCTCGAGGTGGACCACCGCGCCGACATTTTTTCCCTCGGCGTCGTCTTCTACGAAATGCTCACCGGCGAACTCCCCCTGGGTCGCTTTGCCTCTCCCTCGCAAATGGTGCGGGTGGATGTCCGTCTCGACGACGTCGTCCTCCGCGCCCTCGAGAAGGAGCCTGACCGCCGCTACCAGCACGCCAGCCAGATCAAAACCGCCGTGGATACCATCGCCGCCACGCCCGCGGCCCCGCCGCCCATTCTTCCCCCGCCTCCTCCCGGCCCGGCCGCCGCGGCTTCACCTTCTCCGCCGCCACCCGATCCCAAGGCCTGGGCCGAGCAGGTACTCGCCCGCGATTACGTCTTGAACATCGGCCATTGCCTCAGCCGCGGCTGGGATTTGGTCTGGAGCGATTTCTGGCCCATCGTCGCCGTCAACGCGCTCGTCTTCATCCTCATGTGCATCGCTGCCGAATCCGGCCCCATGGTGCATTTTGGCAATATGCTGGGCGAAGACGATTCCACCTCCGTCCTTTGGCTCGTCTTGTGTGGCCCGCTCATCGGTAGCGTGAATTTCTATTTTCTCCGCAAAATCCGCCGTGAGCCGGTCAGCATTGAAATGGCCTTCTCCGCCATGACCAGCCGTTTCCTCCAGCTTTTCCTCGGCGGTTTGGTGATCGAGGTGCTTACCTCCATCGGCTTCCTCTGCCTCGTTCTCCCCGGCATCTACCTGATGGTGGCGTGGCTCTTCCCGCTCGTGCTGATCATTGATAAACGGCTCGATTTTTGGCCGGCCATGGAGCTCAGCCGCCGGGTGGTTTCCAAACATTGGTGGCATTTTTTCGGTTTCTTAATCGTGTTTATGCTGGTCAATCTTCTCGGCGTGCTTGCCTTAATCGTCGGCATTTTTGTCACCTTGCCCATCACCGTCGCCGCCACGCTCTACGCCTACGAGGACATCTTCGGCCCGCCCGTCGCCACCCCCGCGCCCGAGCCGTCCCAGCCTTCTTGAAATTACCACGCTCGCCGGCTCCCTTTGGCTCAACCTCAGGGTGATTATGGAAAATCTTTTCCACTTGATCGGTTTTCCACCTCGGCCACGCAACTCCTCAGCCAGACGTGAAAGGGATCATGGTGGTTTTTCTCATGCCAGGCCATTTTTGTTGCGATGCCGGGCAGCTCAAAAGGCAGTTCAGTGATCATCAGCGAATACATTTCCCGGTAGCTGTCTGCGAGGCTCCGCGGGCAGGTGAGCAGGAATTCGCTTTGATGCAGAATCGCCGGCGGCGTTAGAAAATTCCCAATCCGGATTGAAATATTTCGCCGCCTTTTCTTGCCTGCCAGGTATTGGTCCGCCGGCGCAAAGACCCCCGCAGGCACCTCGATTTGCAGATGTTTGCGGCTGAGGTAGTCCTCGGTTGTTCGTTTCGTTTTCAGGTATGGATTCTTCTTCGCACACACACACACAAACCTGTCCTCGAAAATCGTCTCCATTTTGCAGTTGCCCGGCACCGCGTCAAAATAGGCCGCAATCGCGAGATCAAACTCGCCCGCCTCCAGCTCCCGCTTGGGAAATCCGCCACTCAGTGAGCGCGTTTCCAGTTGCAGCCCCGGCGCCTGCGTTCGCGCATATTTGATGAACCGCGCCGCCGCCCGCGTCTCAAAATAGGCCGTCGCGGCGATGACCACTTTGCGGTTTATCTTTCCCAGATCCAGTTTCTCTCCGGGAGCATAAAGCCTTTCCGCCGCCCCGAGCAGTTCTCGCACCCGCGGCAAAAGTTCGCCCGCCTTCGGCGTCGCCACCAGGCCCCGCTGCCCGCGCACAAATAGCGCGTCCCCAAACTGCTCCCGCAGCCGTGCCAGCGCGTGGCTTAATGCCGGCTGGCTCAACCCCAGGCGGCCCGACGCCCGCGTCAGATTCAACTCCTCGCTGATCCCCGCGAAAATCGCCAGCAGGTTCAGGTCTTTGCTTCTGATATTCATATTATTGATTATATATATAAAATCATTCGATTAGACTTATATCAAGAATTTGTTTAAACTGTGGGCGCAACCTAACCAACCCACCTCAACTCAAAAGATTCGACCATGGACCTCCATCTCTCCGGTAAAACCGCCCTCGTCAGCGCCGCCACCGCCGGCATCGGCCTCGCCATCGCCACCCAGCTCCTCGAAGACGGCGCCCGGGTCATCATCAACGGCCGCAGCGCCGCCACCGTCGCCCAGGTGGTCGCCGATTTGAATCAACGCTTCGCCGGCGGCCGGGCGCTGCCACTCGTCGCCGATTTCAGTATTGCTGGCCACGAGAAAATCGCCGCCGAAGCCTACCCCGAGGTGGATATTCTGGTAAATAACCTGGGTGCCTATGTCCTCAGCGACTTTTTCAGCACTACCGATGAGGACTGGCAGCGCATGTTCAACCTTAACGTCTGGAGCGGCGTCCGGCTCGCCCGCACCTATCTTCAGTCCATGCTGCAGCGCCGCCACGGACGCGTGATTTTCATTTCCAGTGAGGTCGCCTTGACGCCCATGGCCGCCATGGCGCACTACAGCGCCAGCAAAGCCACCCAGTTATCCATCGCTCGCAGTCTGGCCGAGCTCACAAAGGGCACCGCCGTTACCGTCAATTCCGTGCTGCCCGGCCCCACCGAAACCGAAAATCTACAGGCCTTTATCCGTTCGGTGAATCCCGGCCTGCCCTACGCTGACGCCGAACGCAAGTTCATCGCTGAAAACCGGCCCTCCTCCCTGATCTATCGCCTGGCCAAACCCGCGGAAGTCGCCAATGTCGTCGCCTTTCTCGCCAGCGAACGCGCCGCCGTCATCAACGGCGCCGCCATTCGGGCCGAGGGAGGAACAGTGCCGACCATCGCCTGATCCTCAACCGTCATTAGCTCAAACTCGCCGCCCCCCTTACCCATCCCACACGCACCGGAACCCCAAATTCCCCGTTGCGCTGCTCTCTCACTCGCCACTTGCTCAGCGCCAAGCCTCCGGGCCCCGTGCCGCCCGGTCCGGTTTGCCTTTGCGCCTGAGGTCTTCACCCGTCCCCCGGACATTTTCCTTTTCCCTTTTGCCTTCCTCATTCTTATTTCTTAATTTTTCATTTTAAATTTTAAATTTTGCCTTTCCCCACCCCCCATGCCCCAACCCTCCCCCGACATTTTCGATGTCGTTGACGAACACGACCGCGTGCTCCGCCAGGAAGCCCGCGCCGAGGTCCACCGCCGCCGCCTCTTCCACCGCGCCGTCCACATCCTCGTCTTCAATTCCCAGGGCGACATCTACGCCCAGCGCCGCTCCGCCGCCAAGGACACCTACCCCAACCGCTGGACCACCTCCTGCTCCGGCCATGTGGATGCCGGCGAATCCTACCACCAGGCCGCCTTTCGCGAGCTTGCCGAGGAACTCGGCCTCGAACTCCCGCCTTCCTCCTCCACTTCCGCCAAACACGAAACCCTCAACCCCCTCATCCTCCCCTTCCTCAAACATCCCCCCTGCCGCGACACCGGTTGGGAATTCATCTGGATCTACTCCCTGACCACCGACGCCCCCCTCACCCCCGACCCCGCCGAAGGCTCCGAAGGCCGCTGGCGCCCCCCCGCCACCCACGACC
>CAZDAQ010000221.1:0-4008 GCA_964503425.1 uncultured Opitutales bacterium | reverse complement strand
AACACCGCTTGCGCCATCGCCGCCATGCTATCCTGCTGCGTCAGGTCGGGCACCATGCATTCGGCGCAATCTTTGAGCGTCTCCATCTGCGGCTTCCACAACGCTGCATCGCAGAGCAAACCGGGCAGGAGGATGAGCGTAGCGGATTTCATAGGCAAAATTTATCCCCTCACCCATGCCCCAGCGTCGCTACATCCACCTTTTTCGCCCCCGCCTTCCGCAAAGTCTCCGCGCACGCGTTCAACGTCGCCCCGGTCGTAAACACATCATCCACCAGCACATACCGCACCCCCGCCGCCACTTCCGCCCCGGCCACAACTGCAAACGCCCCTTTCACATTTTTCTCCCGCTCCTCCCGGTCAAATTGCGTCTGCGTCGGCGTATCCCGCACCCGCGCCAGCAATTCCGCCACCTTGTTTCCGCCCGCTACCTCCGCCAGTGCCTCCGCCACCAGCAGCGCCTGGTTAAACCCCCGCCGTCGGAACCGCTTCGGGTGCAGTGGCACCGGCACCAGCACCGCCCCGCGCGCAAATTCCCCCAGCCAGGGAGCTTGCCGCAGCAACCCCCGCAAATCCCCGCGCAAATGCAGTGCCCGGTGGTATTTCAACTCATGCACCACCACCCGCGCCACCCCCTTCACTAGCATCCCCGTGCGCCCCTCACTAAACTCCGGCTCCAGCTCGATGCAATGCGGGCACCTCCTCGCCCCCTCCACCGCCCCGTAAAATGGCCACCCGCACGTCGCGCAATGCGGCGGCTTCGCCCACGCCACCTCCAGCAAACATTTCGCGCACACATGCTCCAGCGGCCCCTCCGCCACCGCCTCGCCGCACGCCACGCACCACCGCGGGAACACCACCTCCAGCCCCGCCCGCCCCGCGGCCCGCAACCCCGGCAAAATCTTTCCCCGCAAAAAATTCATCGGCCTCCGAACTCCTCGCGACGCAGCCTCTTTCATCCCGCATCCCCTCCCTCCGTCCTGGCCCCCCGCACCACCAAGAACACCAGCACTCCCGTCAGCACCAGCGCCGCCGCCCATCCGTCCGTCAGCCCGCCTCCGCCCCAAATCGCCCGCTCCGGCCCCGGCGCAAACACGCACGCACTCCGGTAAACATTCATCGCCGCCACCAATCCCGCGTGCAGCCCAATCGCCGGCAGCAGCGAACCCGTCCGTAGCGTCAGCACCCCCAGCACCATCCCCAGCGCCCACAACGCCAAAAATTGCGGCCAGTCAAAATCCTTCACAATCCCGCACGTCGTCCACCACGCCACCACCCACCCCGTGTCCCCATGCACCCCCGGTGCCACATTCTTCCAAATGCTCGCCGGCACCTTGAAGTGCATGTAGGCGAAAAACGCCGCCATCACCGCCAGCGCCAGCCATGGCCGCTTCGTCGCCGTGTAAAATATCCGCAGCATCAACCCCCGGAAAATCGTCTCCTCGAAAAATCCCAAAATCAGCCCCGCCAGCAACGAGTTCAAAATCACGCTTCCCCACGCCACGTTCGCCACCCGCGCCACCCCGGTAAACTCCATCTGCGCCGTCGCCAGCACCGACACCAGCGCCAGCCCGCCAAAAAACCCTTCCATCAGCCCCACCCAGCCCCGCGTGTCGAACTTCAGTCCCATCGCCTGCCGCGACCATAAGTGGCACGCCGTCATCAACCACGGCAACCCCAGCAGAATCGGCACCCACCGCAGCCGGTCGAAATACACGTCAATCCCCTTCCCCAACAGCCACTTCGTCGTTTCCGACGGCCACCGCCCGTCCCACCACTGCACCGCCCAATACAACGGCGGCGTCAGCACCGCCGCCACCGCCAGCGACCCAAAAAACACCACCGCCAGCAAGCCCACCCCGCGCCACGAGGTCTCCCCCGCGCCGAGCCCGAACAAAATAAACCGCGAATCACGCCGCGCCAAAAACATCCCCCGCATCAAAACCCCCGCCCCCCCCAAGCGCAAGCGCAACGGCAACCTCGCCTTAAACTTAAAAACGCCCGGCACCACCCCATTCTCCTTGGGCCTTTGGCCTTCTTTCGTTTCGTCATTCGAATTTTAACCTTCGAATTTTGCCCTCCCTTACTTCCCCAGCCATTCCTTCGCCTCGTCCAGTGTCCGCCGCTCCTCTGCACTCAATGCCGCCAGCCCTTCCACATTGATCTTGTCCAAAATCCGGTCCACCTCTTCGCGCATCTCCCGCCGGCTGCCAATCACCGGCTTGCTCGTCCGCACCACGCCCGCCGCCGCCGCGCTCCGGCCTCCGCCCGTCCACGCCCCCACCTGCATCGCCTTTTGCAGCCACTTCCGCGGCGCCACTTCCTCCACCGGCACGGCACTGAAAGCTGTCCGCGCCAGCACCCGCTGCTGCCACCACGCGCAAAACCACCCCGCAAACATCGCCCCCAGATACGGCGAATAATCCACGCTCCCAACCATCGCCTTCGAGCCCAGCACCCGCGGCAGCTCGAACGTCACGAATCCTACCACGTCCAGCGCCAGGAAAAACCAGAAAAACACCTGTGGCCGCACCCGCATCGGCAGCACAAAAAACAACCGTATCTCCACCGGCTCATCCGGCGCGGTAAAGCACCAATACGCCATCAGCCCCATCACCATCACGAAGCACCCCGACGACAGCGTGTCCCTCGGCAGGGTCGTGTCCACCGGCAGCGCCCAGTGCAGCGGCACCCACACTGCCGCCCCGGTCAGCGCACATCCCGCACACAACGTCAAAAACTGCGCGCGCGGCAGTTCCCCCTCCACCATCCTCCCGATAATCCACAAAAACAGCAAGCTCACCACCCCCCAGTAGGGCGTCATCTCCACCAGCGCATAGGTGAACACCGTCCACACCCGCCAGTGCTCCAGCGCCTCCCGTCCCGGCAGCAGGTATGCCGCCACCTCTGGATGCCCCAACCACCCCGCCACCAGCGCCCGCGCCACCGTCAGGCCGCCCACCACCCACAGCAAAATCTTCCATCCCGGAATCGGCGCGCGATATTCCGTCGGGATCCGCATGTAGGAACGATCGTAAAGCATGGCGGCACGCGCAGGGCGCGGTTCTCGGCTGATAACGATCCGGGGCACTCCGGCGCCCGCGCGGCCCTGCCCCTCGCGTCGGCGCCACCCTTATGACATCCCTCTTTCGCCCGGGTTGCAATTTTTTTCGCGCCACTCCTCCCGAAAAAATCCTTTCCCGCCCTCCCCTCCTGAATCATTATCCTCCCACCACCCGCGCTTCTTTCCCTTTCTCATCCTCCCTTCCTGCTTCCGATTCTCCTTCCTGCTGCATCGTTCATAATTCATCCTTCATCCTTTCCTTCCGCCATGTATCAGCAGTTCTTCGGCTTCCGTGTGATGCCCTTCAACATCACCCCCGACCCCCGTTTCCTTTACCTCAGCCCCACCCACTTCGACGCCCTCTCCCACCTCCGCTACGGCCTCTCCCAGAAAGCCGGCTTCATCGTCCTCACCGGCGAAGTCGGCTGCGGTAAAACCACCCTCTGCCGCGCCTTCCTCAACGAGCTCGACTCCACCCGCACCGACACCGCCCTCATCCTCAACCCCCGCCTTACCGAACGCGAACTTCTCGCCGCCATCCTCCGTGAGCTCGGCGAGCTCTCTGACGCCTCCGCCCACGGCCCCCTCGCCCTCGACAACGCCGACCTCACCGGCCGCCTCAACTCTGCCCTCCTGCGCCGCATTCATGCCGGCCGCGACATCGTCCTCATCATTGACGAAGCCCAGAACCTCTCCTTCGAAGTCATGGAGCAGCTGCGCCTCCTCTCCAATCTCGAAACCGACACTCAAAAACTTCTCCAAATCATCCTCATCGGCCAGCCCGAACTCAAGGCTCGCCTCGCCGAACGCCGCCTCCGCCAGCTCCGCCAGCGCATCCTCGTTTTCTACGAACTCCGCCCGCTCAACTACTCGCAGGTCCAGGCCTACGTCCAGCACCGCCTCACCCTCGCCCTTCAGGTCCAAAACCCCGCCAGCACCTCCGCC
>CAZDAQ010000220.1:0-4045 GCA_964503425.1 uncultured Opitutales bacterium | reverse complement strand
GCCAGCAACAGCGACCCCGCCACCGTCGGCATCGTGAACGCTTTTTCTCTCATGGTGCGTAAGTTTTCCGTCGTGCCTAAAACTACCCCATCTTCACCCCCCAGCGCAACTGCGCTTTCATTGCCTTCTTCCCGCGACCCCAATCCTGGCGCCCGCGCCGCGCTAAAAGACTTGTCGTAATCCGTCCACCGCTTTGCCATCGTTCGCTCATGCACGTCAAAGCCCTGCAATGGGCCGACCACTGGCTGGGCGTTCCGCTTTGCTTCGTCCTCACAGCGGTGCGGCGGCTGGCCGGTCGCCGCGCGCCGGACTGCTCCCGCCCGCCCCGCAGCCTCCTCTTTGTCAAGCTGGCCGAGCAAGGCTCGAACATTCTGGCCTACCCCGCTCTGCGCCGCGCCGTGGAAATCGTCGGCCGCGAAAACGTCTACTTCATCGTCCTCGAGGACAACCGGTTCATCCTCGACGCCATGGGCGCGCTCCCGGAAAATAACATCTTCACCGTTCCCACCGCCGGCCCCGCCGCGTTTTTTCGCGGCCTCGTTTCGGTCATCCGCCGCCTCCGCCATCTCCGGCTCGACGCCGCCGTGGATCTCGAGTTTTTCTCCCGCGGCTCCGCCGCCCTCGCCTTCCTCAGTGGCGCTCCGCGGCGCGTGGGCTTCCATCCCTTTTTTGGCGCCGGTCTCTACCGCGGCGACCTGCTGACCCACCGCCTGCTCTACAATCCCCACCTCCACACCAGCCAGACTTTTCTGACCCTCGTCGAAGCGACCCTCCGGGATCCCGCCCCTCTGCCCACCCTTGATTTCCCCGCCCCGCCCGCCACCGCCGAGCCGCCGCCTTTCGTCCCCCGCGAGGATGAACTCGCGCAAGTGCGCGCGCTTCTGCCCCGGCCCCCCGGCCATTCCGCCCCGCTCATCCTGCTCAACGCCAACACCAGCGACCTGCTCCCCCTTCGCCGCTGGCCCGCCGAACGTTACGTCGAACTGGCCCGCCGGCTTCTCGGCCAATATCCCGAAATCCTGGTCGTCTTCACCGGCGCGCCCGATGAAGCCGCCGCCGCTACCAACCTCGCCCGGCAAGTCGGCTCCGGCCGCTGCGTCTCCCTCGCTGGCCAAACCACCCTCCGGCAATTGCTCGTCCTCTACTCCCTCGCCGAAGTCCTCGTCACCAATGACAGCGGACCAGCCCATTTTGCCACCCTCACCCCCATCCACGTTGTCACCCTCTTCGGCCCCGAGACCCCCGCCCTGTTTGCCGCCCGCACCCCGCGCCACTCCGTCCTTTGGGCCGGCCTCGCCTGCAGCCCCTGCGTCAACGCCTACAATAACCGTCAATCCCCCTGCCGCGACAACCGCTGCATGCAAGCCATCACCACGGACCAAGTACTGGCCCTGGTGGACCAAATTTACCGCCAACGGCGTCAGCTCAAACATGCTTCACCTGCCGGCTGATCCCCATGAGAAAAAAACGCCTCACCCGGCCTCCCCGGAGAAATCCGCCGGGCCAAAGCGCACCCGCAAAATCCCCCGCGCCGTCGCTTTTGACCACCTATCGCGACGCCCTCCCCGCGCTGTGCCTGCTGGCCATCACCTTTATCGCCTATTGGCCCGTCTGGCATGCCGGATTTCTCTGGGACGACGACCTCCTGCTCACCGCCAACCCCCACATCACCCAGCCGGGGCGTCTCTATCAATTTTGGATCACCACCGACAACCTCGACTACTTCCCCCTTACTTCCACCGTCTTCTGGCTCGAATGGCGCCTTTGGGGGTTGAACCCCCTCGGCTATCATCTCGTCAACGTCCTGCTGCACGCCTTCAGTGCCGTTATCTGCTGGCGCATTCTGCTCCGCCTCAACCTCCCCGGCGCCTGGCTCGCCGCCGCCATCTTCGCCCTCCACCCCGTCAACGTCGCCTCCGTCGCCTGGATCGCCGAACTGAAAAACACCCTCGCGATGCTCTGCTTCGCCTCCGCCCTCCTGGCTTATGTGAAGTTTGACGACACCGGCGGGCGTCGCTGGTATTGGACCTCCCTCGGCGCATTTCTCCTCGCGTTGCTCGCCAAAACCGCCGTGGCGCCTCTGCCCCTTGTCCTGCTCGGCCTCGCTTGGTGGCGTCGCGGACGCCTCACCGGAATGGACCTCCGCCGCACCGCGCCCTTCTTCGCCATCGCCGCCATCCTTGCCGTCATCACCATCTGGTTTCAATACCACCGCTCCATCGGCTCCGAAATCATCCGCACGGACGGCTTGGCCTCCCGGCTCGCCGTCGCCGGCCACGCCGTCTGGTTCTATCTCTACAAGGCCGCGCTCCCCTTCAACTTGATTCCTATTTATCCCCGTTGGCTCCTGGGCCCGCTTACCCCGCTGTCCTTTGTCCCGGTACTCTTGTTGACCGCGGCATTCTTCGCCTGCTGGCGCTACCGTCAGCGCTGGGGCCGGCCCCTCCTCTTCGGCCTCGGCTATTTCGTGGTCATGCTCCTGCCCGTCCTCGGATTCCTCAACATCTACTTCATGCGCTATTCCCTGGTCGCCGACCATTGGCAATACTTTGCCATTCTCGGCCCCGCGGTGCTCGCTGCCGCCGGTCTTGCCGCCGCCCTCCGGTCTCATGCCACCGCCAAAATCTTCCTCGGCGGCGTCCTCCTGCTCCTTCTTGGCGTCCTGACTTGGCGTCAGGCCGGCCTCTACCGCAACGCCGAAACCTACTGGCTCGCCACCCTGGCCGGCAATCCCGACTGCTTCGTCGCCGAAAATGACCTCGGCCAGTTCCTGTTCCAAAGCGGCCGCACCCAGGAGGCCCTCGACCATTTCCGAAAAGCCACCGTCATCAACCCCCACTACGCCGAAGCCTACTACAACATCGGCGACGCCTTGCTGCGCCAGGGACGGATTGACGACGCCATCGCCGTGCTCAACCAATCTCTCGCCCTCAACCCCAAAACCGTCCAGGCCCACAACAACCTCGGCAACGCCTTCCTCCAAAAAGGCCGCGTGGACGACGCCATCGCCCAATTTCAAACCGCCGTCCAATTCGACCCCGGATTCGGCGATGCTCACCTCAACCTCGGCAATGCCCTCCTCCAAAAAAACCAGCCCGACGCAGCCCTTGCCCAATTCCAAATTGCCCAATCCCTCGAACCCGGTGCCGCCAAGGCCCTCTACGATCTCGCCAACGCCCTCGCCCAAAAAGGCGAGCTCGACCACGCCATCATCAATTATCAACAAGCCCTCAAACTCCAGCCCAACTACCCCGAAGCCCATTACAACCTCGCCAACACCCTCGCCCAAAAAGGCCTGTTCGACGACGCTATCGCCCATTACGAAAAAGCCCTCGAACTCCAACCCGGCTATACCGGAGCCCAAAACAACCTCGGCAACGCCTTCCTCGCCAAAGGCGATTTGTCCAATGCCATCATCCACTATCAAAAAACCCTCGAGCTTCAGCCCGAGTTGCTCTCCGCCCTGAACAACCTCGCGTGGCTGCTCGCCACGGCCGGCCAAACCTCCTTGCGCAATGGCCCCCAGGCCGTCGAACTCGCCGAGCACGCCGCTCAATTGACCGGCGGCCAGAACCCCCTCATCCTCCGCACACTCGCTGCGGCCTATGCCGCAACGGGCCGCTTCCCCGAAGCCGTTGCCACCGCGCAAAAAGCCCTGTCACTGTCCTCCAGCCAGGGACAATCCACCCTCACCAACGACCTTCAGTCCGCCCTCCAACGCTATCAAACCAACAACCCCTACTAAGTCCCTTAGCCGGCATTTCCCCTGCCCCCACGCGCAATTCAAAGCCCCCCAACCCCAACCACCCCAAGTCTTCAGCCGTCAGCAATCCCCATCACCCCCCTCACAACTGCCGCAACTCCATCCCCGCCTCCCCCAGTAGCTCCGCCGCGATCGGATCATTCCGGTAGTCCAAGTGATACTTCACCGCCAGCACCCCCGCCGCCGCCAAAATCTTCACGCAATGCACGCACGGGAAATGCGTAATATATGCCGTCGCCCCGTCCACGCTTATCCCCCGCCGCGCCGCGTCCGTGATCGCGT
>CAZDAQ010000219.1:0-4050 GCA_964503425.1 uncultured Opitutales bacterium | reverse complement strand
GCGGTCCGTTCCTTCGTTGGCGGGGAACGGGTTTGAGGCGGCGGGAGGGCGGCCGAGTTTCCGCGGCGTTTTCCTGCACGCCCCGCAACGAGCGCGTCGGGCTTGGGGGCGATATTAGCAGGGATGGGCGCGGGGGTGGTAACACTGCGTTGGTTGCGTTGGCTGCGTTTGATGGGTTTGATGCGTTGGCTCGGTTGGCTGCGTTTGATGCGTTGGCTGCGTTGGGTGGGACGGAAAATTCGAATTTTAAAATTTGAATGATAAAATAAGGGAAGAAAAGGAGGGGGAATTTATGCTCCGCCGCCGGGCAGTGGGAAAGGGGTAACCTCAGGCCGAGGGGCACGCTTTAGCGCTGAGAATCAGCCTGCGTGTTCATCTGTGCCTGATGACATGATCGCTTTGCCGGTTGTCGGATCAACGACATTACGAGTGTCAATGGCTGAAATGTGGTGCAGCTTATAATAGGTTTCTTCGCTCATGCCCGAAGGGAGGCCCCAGCTTCCGATGGAGGTGGGTGGAATTCCCCGCATGGTAATAATCCAATACGGTTTTTTGGGGACATTTTGGCCGCTATAGATGACATAGATGGCTTCTATTTCTTTGGCTAAAAATGGACTGCCCTCACCGGTAGAAAGCACGCCATCGAGCGCGGCGAGGAAGTTCACCTTGGGATCGGTTAACGGAAAGCCGAGATACATTTCCTTCTCTTGCCGCATCAGATATTCTGCCGGCGGGGTCCAAGCTTCGGTGCTCAACTGTGGTTCCGGAGGGCCATAGGAGGACTTGATCGAGACAAGCCGCCCGGTGGCTTGGTCAAGAAGAGCTACAAAGTTTCGCGGGTATTGGTCGGGATAATTGGGAATGGAAGACTTCAGTTTCAGATGGTCCTGGGTAAACTCGATTTTCCACAAAGGGCGGTTTATGATTTGGGACGCCAAAAAGGGAAGATCGCTTTCCTTGAGTGTGAAAGGCTGAATGGACTTGATATTCGACAGGCCGGTGAGGGCGATGACGCGGGCACGGGCGTCATCGGCGGTGGGCAGGGAATGGGTATTATCACCGAGGGAGGTGTTGCCGGAAGCGATGGTGGTATTGGCCGAGGCGGCATTGACCGCCGGGGTGAGGGCCAAAATACCGGCGGCCAGGGCAATGCGGGTGAAGCGACGGGCAAGGTCGCTGCGGTAGTTTTGCGGGCGGGTTGGCATGGAATTATGCGGCAACTCGCCAGGAACTAAACAAGTTTTACGCGGCGCGCGAATCAGGTTTTTGACGAGGCGATGGGGGAGCCGTCGAGGTGGTAGGATTGGTTGAGTTCGAGGCGGAGGTAGTCCCAGACGACGCCGGAGGTGACGTCGCCGGCGGGGACGGTGAGGGTGATTTGGTTTTCGCCGGCGTGGAGGAGGGAGGCGTCGAAGGTCTGGGTGCGTTCCTGCCACTGGCCGCGGTCGGTGTTGTAGCGGAGGGCGTTGGTGGCGGTGGGGTGGATGGAGCCGACGTCGTGGCCGTTGACGGCGATGGCGAGGCCGCCGCCACCATCGGCGCCGGCGAGGGCGAGGCGGAGGGCGGCGTAGCCCTGGGGGGATTTGTCCATGGTGAACTTGATGGTCCAGGTGGTGGCGCGGCCATGGCCATAAACGCGCCAGGGGCCGGTGGTGTCCGTCTGCGGGTATTGGTTGACGGACTCGGCCTTGACCCAGCCGAAGCGCTGGTTGGCGGGGTCTTTGGCGGCGGGGTTGACGAAGGCGAGGCTCTCGGCGTGGGGGACTTCCTCGAAGAACCAGTCTTTGTGGTAGTCGGATTTGCCGATGGTGTAGGTGAGGTCGTTGGGGAAGAGGAGGGCGTAGCGGAGGGGCCAGCCCCAGAGCCAGTAGTCGGCGCCGTCGCCTTTCAGGAATTTGCCGCCGGTGCGGTCAGGGTAGCCGATATCCCAGACTTGGGTGCCGTAGCGGAGGGGGGTCCAGGTGAGGTTGCCGAGGTTGAGGGACTGGCCGGCGGCGACGGTGATGTTGGCCTGGGCGAATTCGCCGAGGACGCCGTCAGCAAAGGCGTGGAGGGTGTAGTTGCCGGGGCGGACGTTGGCGATGGAGAAGTTGCCGTCTTCCGCGCCGACGGTCCAGAACTGGTAGTATTTGGAGTCGTGATTCCAGGTGACGTTGCTGCCGTTGCCGGAGCGTTGGGCGTAGGCGGAGTTTTGGCCGGTATAGTCGGGGTGGGTGAGGCCGACGTTGAGGTGGGGGAGTTTGGTGGTGGCGGCCTGGGGGTCGTTGAGGACGAGGCGGCCGGAGACGGTGGCGCGGTCGGCCTTCTGCGGATAGTCCGCGCCCTGCACCCAGGGGAAGGGCCACTGGGCTTGGATGATTTTGGCCTGGGCGAGGGCGTTGTTAAAGAGGGCATTGGCGTTATTGGTCCAGGCGGCGGGGATGGTGGGGTTGCCGGCGGTGGCCTGGAGGGTGGCGAGGCTGGCGGGGGAGGGGGTTTGGAAACTTTGGAGGGAATTGCAATAGACGAAGATGGGGCCGATGACTTTGTTCCAGTTCTCGCCGTTGAAGATGTAGCACTCGACGCCGCCGGCGTAGTGGCCGGAGGTCCAGTAATCGAGCATGGTGGCGCCCATGTGGCAGACGAGGTCGAGGCGGGTGGGGCCGCCGCCGATGTATTCGTTGGACGGGTTGATGAACCAGATGCCGACGTGATCGTTGATGGAGGACCAGCCGTAGGCGGGGAGTTTATACATTTCGGCGCAGTAGCTGTATTTGTGCTCGACGGAGTTTTGGTAGATGCCGGTGCTGAGGATGCGCTGCTCCTTGGCGTGGACGACGACGCCCGTGCCCAAATCCCGGCCGTTGACCATGGGCATGTTGCGGTCGGCGTCCACGGAGAGCCAGTTGAATCCGGCGCCGAGCTGGTTGATGAAGCGGGCTTCACCACCCGGGCTGGTCGCGCGATACGAGGCGGGGTGAGACAAAATCTGATAGGTGTAAAAGCCGCTTTCGCCGCGCCCCAGCGTGTAGCGGACTTCCATGTCGCAATACGTTCCGCCGCCGACGCCATTGCCCAGTTGGACCTGGTTGTTGGTGACGCCCTTGACGGAGACCTCGGCGCGGGCGCCGTCGTTTTTGGCGGGGTCAATGGTGACGGAATCGGTCAAACCGCCGACGGTCGAGGCAGCGGTGGGATACTGCTCCCAGCCCTCGGAGCTGCGACTCAGCGTCTCGCGGCCCCGGTAAACCAAGGAGGACAGCCTGCCGGAGTTTTTTGCGACGGTGATTTTGACGAGGCCATTGTCGAGCGTCCAGGAGGTGCCATCGTCGGTGACGGTGACGGGGGTGTTGGAATTGGTTGTGGCGACGACGGGCGGGGTATCGTCGGCGGCACGAAGGGCGGGAACTGCGAGAGTTCCGGCGGCGAGAATAACGGCAATGAGGCGGCGAAGGCCGGCGGGGGCGATCGAGTGCATGGGGCAGATTTTTGGGAAGGGGTGAGGATAAGTTGGGCGCGAAGCGGGCTACAGACTGGCGACGGGGGTGCGGTCGGGTTTGTAGTGTTCGTTGAGTTCGAGGCGGAGGTAGTCCCAGACGACGCCGCTTTCGAGGTCGCCGGCGGGGACGGTGAGGGTGAGGGTATTTTCGCCGGGTTGCAGGAGGGAGGCGTCGAAGGTCACGTCTTGTTCCTGCCAAACGCCTTTATCGGTGTTGTAGCGGAGGGCGTTGGTGGCCACTGGCCGGATGGAGCCGACGTTGTGGCCATTGACGCCGACGGTGAGTCCGCCGCCATCGGCGCCGGCGAGGGCGAGGCGGAGGATGGCGGAGCCCTGGGGTGTCTTGTCCATGTTGAATTTGATGGTCCAGGTGGTGGCGCGGCCGCGACCCCACGTGCGCCAGGGGCCGGATTGGTCGGTTTGGGGGAATTGGTTGAGGGACTCGGCCTTGACCCAGCCGAAGCGCTGGTTGGCGGGGTCTTTGGCGTCGGGGTTGATCCAGTCCGTGGAGGTGGCATGGGGGACTTCCTCGAAGAACCAGTCTTTGTGGTAGTCGCTTTTGCCGATGGTGT
>CAZDAQ010000218.1:0-4060 GCA_964503425.1 uncultured Opitutales bacterium | reverse complement strand
GTTTCCGGGAGGGAATACATTTGAATTTCAAATTTTGAATTGGCTATCAATGCCGGCGAAATTGGGAATTCGAACACCGTATTTTGTTTGGTCGGATTAGAAGCGTTCTTCCTGGCATCGGGATCCGGTTGGCTCTCAACAATCCGGCTGGCAACGTGGCAGGCTGCGACCAGTTTGTCTTCTTGATAAATTAATAGAGTTCCAATGAGTGGAGTTGTGTTATTCGAATCAACAACTTCCACCCGCATGCACCTCATTTGTGATGTTGGAAATTCTATGCTTTCGGCAACATAATTACCGCTTCTTATCGGCGGCCTAGCTTCAATATAGCCCAATGGAGCATTGAGGTTCATGGCGTTCTCTGACGGCTTAGTCAGGCTAATTGTGATATTGGGAACCTTCGTTTCCGGCGTAATCTGTAAGCATTCAAATTGCTGGGCTCGACACACGGACACGCCGATCAGGGATAAGGCCATTAAGCCGAAGAGCAGCTTTCTGGGGCGACTTAACGAGGGGTATTTTAGGGGGTGCGTAGGCATGGGCTTGGGGTGGGTGAAAAACGAATGATACCCTATACACTTTAAACCTCAAACCGGCAATAATGGTTCTCGCCTGCTTCCACCCGAATCGTCCGTAAGTCGCCGCACAGCCCTTTAATTCTTCTTCAACGGCACGGCAAACGGCTTGCCCGTGGTCAAATCCATTTCCTGGCCGTTCACCACCGATTTGATGACTTTCTTCGCCTTCAGATCCACCCAAAACGTCGCGGGTATCTTTGTGCTGGGATTACGCACATCCATGCGCAAGACCCCGTCCGTCAAATCAAGGGATTCAGTCTTGGCGCCAACAGCACCACCCCCTGCGCCAGGCACATCACTAAAGTAATAGGCGGAAGCTGCTGATTTTAAATTGATGTCTAAAGCAAGGGCCGCTTGTCTTTCGATTTGCATTAACTTTCCCGCATCATAGTCTGCCTCGAAACGCGCGATAGCCGCGTCCATGCCCCCTTGGACGGCGGGTATTTCAATGAAGCTTTCTCTCCACATGACCCCACTTCCGATGGTGTAGTTTTGCAAATCCCCGGAGGCGTTTACAACATAATATCCATTGTTGCTATTATACCCAGTAATGATGCAGGTTTTTCTGGTGTATGGGTTATTGACGGCCAAAATCGGAAATCGAACTCTCGTTAGAGTGCTATTCGTAGGCTCGGCAACGCCGTAAACGGCCAATTTTGCGGGCACTTCCACAATCTGGCTTTTGACCGTGGGCGGCCCGGACGAGCCGGGCACGAGGAATTTTACAGTGGTGTTCGTCCACGGCTCGACCAAGGCCAACCGCATCGGATTGACCATCGAAAGATTGCCTGATGAGGAAGCTTCCGCTCCCAGGGCAGAGCACGCGGCCAGGGCAATCACCAAAAATACGAGCCAGGGCTTCATAGATGGAAAACAACTCGTGGACGGGACTTTATTTTTTCGGGAGGAAATCTTTCACGTAAAACCAATAGAGAATGCCTGCATAAGGCGCGGATTCCGTGTATGTCCCCGTGCCAGGCGGCGCAACGTAATTGCTTTGTATTTCAAATTTCGCACCAGCAATTAACTCCGGTGAAACAGAGAATTCAAACTCGGTTCGATAGCAGGTGCTTTTGGCCAGCACCGATGGCGCGGGATTCTTGGGGTCGGAACTCAGCCTGATTCCTGCCACGTGGTTCGCGGCGGCCAGTTTGCCCCCGCTATAAAATAACAGGGTGCCAATGGGCGGATAGGTGTCTTCCGGTTGGGTAATGACCACCCGAACGGTTATCATGCGATAATAGGGATATTCACCTTGATCATACACCAGGGTGCTGTTTGAGGTGATCGCCGGGTCTTTGACCTCGATATAGCCCGATGACGATCCGGTGGTGTTGATTGCGAGCTCTGGAAAGGTTTCATTCCCTTCTCCAATCATTGACATGGACCCCATGATCTGCGGGGTAATCTGTTCATACTGAAAAGATTGAGCATGGGATGCCGGTGCGGCAGCCATGGTGAATACCAATAAGCCCAAAAGCAGGCTACTGGCGCGATGGAACGAGGGGTATGGGCGGGGGTATGGCTTCATGGCTGTGGGGTGGGGTGGTCGAAGGGGGACTAGCTAAGCTTATCCTTGGGGGCGCAGTGGGCATCTTTTGATATTCCAATCAGGAACATCAAGTTTAACGCCAGTCGAGGCCGATGTCCACCCAGGGGGCTTGGTGGACGAGGGCGCCACAGGAAATAAAATCGAGGCCGATGCGGCCCAGCTCGGGGAGGGTGACGAGGGAGACGCCGCCGCTGGCTTCGGTAGCGGCGCGGCGGGCGATGAGGGCGACGGCTTCGACGAGGTTCGCGGGGGAGAAATTGTCGAGCAGCACGACATCCACGCCGGCGGCGAGGACGGGGGGGATTTGGTCGAGAGCGTCCACCTCGCATTCGATGACCAACTGGGGGAAGCGGGCGCGGGCGCGGCGGATGCTGTCGGCCAGGCGTTCGCCGGCGGTTGCGTGGGTGGCGGCGAGGTGGTTGTCCTTGATGAGGACACGGTCGAAGAGGCCGAGGCGGTGGTTGAACGCGCCGCCGCAGGCGACGGCGTATTTTTCCAACATGCGGAAGCCGGGGGTGGTCTTGCGGGTGTCGAGGAGCTTGGTGGGGCTCCAGCCGAGGGCGGCGACGTGGCGGGCGGTGTGGGTGGCGATGCCGGAGAGTTTTTGGAGGAAGTTGAGGGCGGTGCGCTCGGCCTTGAGGAGGACGGCGGCGGGGCCGGCGACCGTGGCTAGCACGGCACCCGGTTGGACTTCGAGGCCGTCTTTCATGCCCGTGGCGGGAGTGACGGTGCAGCCCGGGCCAAAGGCTTCAAAAACGAGGGGGAGCAGCGGCAGGCCGCAAACCGTCATTGGACGGCGGGCGACAAAGTCGGCGCGGGCGGATTCATTGGCGACGAGGGCGGTGGTAGTGACATCGCCGGGGGTGACGACGGCGGCAAGGCCGGCGCCGGCGAGGTCTTCCTCGCGGGCGAGGGTGATAAGCTGGCGCAGGTAGGCGGGGTCGAGCTCGTCCCAGGTCAGCCGCCGGGCGAGGGGATTGGCGGCGGGGGTGGCCGGAGGCGGGAGCTTTTTTGCGCGAGGGGGCATGGGAGGGTCGAGAATTATGAATTATACCGGCGGAGGCAAAACCAAGTTTGCGGCAGGCCCCGGCTCGCCTGCGCGTAAAAACCAGTCTCGACTCGCGCGGCGGGGCGGGCAACATCCGCGATGAAGACCTGATTTTATGGCGGCCACTGTATTTTCCATCGCCAACCAGAAGGGGGGAGTGGGCAAAACCACCACGGCGATCAACCTCGCCTTTGGTTTGGCGCGCCGGGGAGTGCCGACCCTGCTGGTGGACCTCGACCCGCAAGCCAATGCGACCAGCGGGCTGGGGGTGGAGAAGGAGGCGGGCCGCAGCCTTTACGGGCCGCTGCATGGCGAAGGCACGGCGGAGGAGCAGATTGTGGAGACGCGGCAGGCGAACCTGTTTTTGATACCGTCGGAAGTGGATTTGGCGGCGATTGAGATTGAGCTGGGACAGAAGGAAAACTACCTCGTGCAACTGCGGAAAGTTCTGCAACCGCTGGCGGAGGGCGGGCGGTTTGGCGCGATCATCCTGGATTGTCCGCCGGCGCTGGGGCTGCTTTCGATGAACAGCCTGGCGGCGGCGAATTACCTGCTGATTGCGTTGCAATGCGAATACCTGGCGATGGAGGGGCTGAGCCAGATTCTCCGGGTGGTCGAGCAGCTCAAGAAGGCGGGGGTGAACGAGCAACTGGCGATAGGCGGAATTATTTTCACCATGTTTGACGTGCGGACGAACCTGTCGCGCCAAGTGGCGGACGAAGTGCGAAAGCATTTTCCGGCGCTGGTGTTTGACGCCTTCATCCCGCGCTCGGTGCGGTTGAGCGAGGCGCCGAGCTTCGGCCAGTCCATTTTTGAATACGACGCGCAGAGCGCGGGGGCGGAGGCTTATGCGAAGCTGGCGGAGGAAGTGGCGAAGCGCTT
>CAZDAQ010000217.1:0-4083 GCA_964503425.1 uncultured Opitutales bacterium | reverse complement strand
CAATTTGCTCAACAAACTCCTCTTTCTCCCACCACTTGTAACGATCCTTTTGCCATGAGCAAACTTTCGCATCTCTCCCTCGCGCTTCTCCTGGCGCTGCCCATCATCTCCGGCTGCACCGGCATGCAGCCCCCCTCGCCTGGCGACACCAAAACCGGCCCCGGCGGCACCAGTACCGACCTCGTCAACGCGACCTCCAGCGGCTCCGACAACGGCCTTTCCACCGAGGGCGGCTCCATCCCCGCCGACTTGATGAAGGCGATTAACGACCGCAACATCCCCCCCGAATACGTCCTCTGCACCGTCTATTTCGACTTCGACCAATACAGCATCCGCGCCGACCAGCGCGCCACCCTCGAGGACGCCGCCAAGACCCTCGCCGCCAACCCCGGCCAGCACGTCGTCGCCGTCGGCTACACCGACTGGTATGGCTCCGAGCAATACGACCTCGCCCTCGGCGACCGTCGTGCCAACAGCGCCAAAACCTTCTCCACCAAGCTCGGCGCCAGCCCCGGCCAGATCGACACCCTCTCCAAGGGCAAGCTCAACGCCCCCACCAACGTCGCCAAGCAATCCCCCGAGGCCCAGAAGTCCCGTTGCGTGGTCCTCGTTAAGCTCCCGTCGAGCGCCCCTTCCGCCAGCACGAGCACCAGCGGCCTCTAATCCGCTTCGCGCCTCCTGCCTGCAACCGCCCGCGCGCTTCACCGCCGCGGGCGGTTTTGTTTTCCATCCTCACCCTCCCATCCGCGCCGGCTCCGGCGGCGGCGTGTAAGCCGGCAGCGTCCCCGCCAGCAACTGCTTCACATACACCCCGTAATTCGGCGTCGGTGTGTAGTTCCAGTCCGCAATCAGCGTCGGCCCCGCGCTCCGGTGCAAGTCCCACGCCGTGTACGACCACTTGTGGTCCTGTATCGCCTGCAGCACATGCAGCAGCCAGTTGTCCGCCGCCACCCGCTTGCTCGGCCCGGAGTTCCCGCCAAATTCACTCACCATCACCGGCAGTTTCGCCGTCGCCTTCTCCATCTTCGCGATCCACGTATAGACGCTGTCCCCCTTGTTGTCATAGCAGTGGTTCGCGTAAATCACCCCGTTCCCCTTCGGGTCTGCCAGTTGCCGCCCCGCCAAAATGCCCGATAAATCATACGCCCAGTCCAGGCCGCCCGCAATCACCACGTTCTTCGCCCCCGTCGCGCGGATCGTGTCCAGCACCGCCTGCATTCCCACGCACTGGTAGTTCTGCGCCGCCAGGCCCCGCCCGTTCGGCTTGTCCGTGATGTTGCCGCCCTTCAGCCACACATCCCACGTCACATCATGCGGCTCATTGTATAAATCAAAAATCACCGCCGGGTTGTTTGCGTAGGCCGTCGCGCAATCCTTCCAAAACGTCAGGCTGTATAAGTCCGGCATTGAATGCTGCCCGATGTTCTGCCCCCACGCGTTGCCGTCCGACCAGTGCAGATCCAAAATGACGTAGCACCCCTGGCTCGCGCACGCGTCCACCACCTGCTTCACCAGCTCGCGATAGGCCTTCCCGCCGTCCGGTTGCGCCACCGCCGCCTGCTCCGGCGCCTGCCCAAACCACCGGTCCTGCGAGAGCGGCAGCCGGATGATGTTCACGTGCCAGTCCTGCATCGCCACCTTCACCGTTTGCAAAATATGCCCCTCGCCGTCGCTCGTCCATTCCAGGCTCGCCGCATTCACCCCGCGCAGCCGCACCGGCTGGTTGTTGCTGTCGAGTATTTGCGTCCCCGCCACTTTTAACGGGAGCGGCGTCTTCGCCCCGCTCGCCGCCACGGCCAAACCACCACTCGCCAAAATTACCCCCGCGTAGAAGCCCGGCTGCTTCCATCGCCGCAGGATCCTGCCAATAAAAAATCGCGCATTCACAAACGTATCTCGGGGTTGAAAAATGGATAAACCCTTCACTTCCTCCACGCTAGGAAAAACCGCTCGCGCCCGCTCAAGTCCTTCCCGCTCTCCACCCGCCCATACGCTCCCGTCTCCGCCGCCAGCGCCGTCAGCGCCGCGTGCTGCCCCACGCCCGTCTCCAGCGCCAGCAATCCCCCCGCCGCCAGGCACCCCGGCGCCGCCTGGATAATCGCCCGCAAATCCGCCCGCCCGTCCTCCCCGCTCACCAGCGCCGCCCGCGGTTCCCACTCCCGCACTTCCGGCTGTGCCGCCTCCCACTCCGCCTCGCTCAAATACGGCGGATTCGCCACCACCACGCCACACGGCCCCAGCCCCGCCAGTCCTTCCGGCCACCGTGTATTCAAAAACTGGATACGCCCCGCCACCCCCGCGCCCGCCGCATTCGCCTGCGCCAGCTCCAGCGCCTCCGCGCTCGCCTCCACCGCCGTCACCCGGCACTTCGGCCACCGCCGCGCCAGCGCGATCGCCAGCACCCCCGTCCCCGTCCCCAAGTCCACCGCCGCCGTCGGCGCCTCGGTCACTGCCCCAAACACCTTTTCCACCAGTTCCTCCGTCTCTGGCCGCGGTATCAGCACCCGCCGGTCGCACGTCACTTCAAAGTCCAAAAATCCCGCCTTCCCCGCGATATATTGCAACGGCTCCCGCCGCGCCCGCCGCGCCACCTGCAACCGCAGCGGCGCCAGTTGCCCTTCCCCCAGCGCCTCGTCGAACCGCAAATACAAATCCAGCCGCTTGCAACCCAGCGCCCCGGCCAACAGCCACTCCGCCTCCAGCCTTGGCTTCTCCAGCCCCTTGCGCCCGAGGTATTCCGCGGTCTTCTGCAAAACTTCCAATACAGTCGGCGTCACGGTTGTCTCCCTCCCTTCTCTTTGTCCCCTCCCCGCCCTCCTGTAAAACCCTTTCTCCTGCCCCCTTCCCCTTTTCACCCCATTTTCCCCCTGTTTTTCCCTTTTCCCTCCGCTTCTTTCATATCCCTGCATTCTTGACGGCTTTTTTCCGTTTTTAATTTTGAGTTTTTAATTTTTAATTTACCCACCCCCCTCGCGAAAAACCTTTCCGCCCCCGTCTTTTTATCTAATACTCCCTCTAACCCATCGTCCCCGCCCGCCGGGCCCATCCTTTACCGAGGCACTCCCATGTCCATGCTGACTCCCGCCGCCACCGCCGCCGCCGCCGGCGCCCGTGCCAAAAACAAGCCCACTTTCGCCGAGCGCCAGCAAATCGCCCGCCAGAAAGCCTACGAGCGCCAGTCCCGCCGCAAAAAAATCAAGCTCCAGGAAATCACTGTCTTCACCCAGCAGCTCTCCTCCATGCTCTCTGCCGGCCTCTCCCTCGTCAGCGCCATCGAGGCCCTCATGGACCAGACCGAAAACCCCGTCTTCAAAATCGTCCTCCGCGACGTCCGCAACGACATCTCCTCCGGCACCACCTTCTCCGCCGCCGTCCGCAAATTCCCCAACGCCTTCCCCAACCTCTTCATCTCCATGGTCGAAGCCGGCGAGGCCTCCGGCGCCCTCGCCGACATCATGGGCAAGGTCTCCACCTATTTCGAAGACTCCCTCAAGCTCCAGAAAAAGGTCAAGTCCGCCATGACCTACCCCGTCACCGTCATCTGCATGGCCTGCGGCCTCGTCTCCATCCTCATGATCAAGGTCATCCCCGTCTTCGAGCAAATGTTCAAGGACTTCGGCAACGCCAAACTCCCCGCCCCCACCCTCTTCCTCATCGCCATTTCCGACTTCATGCAGGCCTGGTGGTGGGCCATCGCCGCCGGCCTCTACGGCATCTACCAGGTTTACCTCCGCGTCACCGCCACCCCCAAGGGCCGCGCCATCAAGCACCAAACCATCTCCAAGCTCCCCATCGTCGGCAACCTCTCCCGCAAGATCAACATCTCCCGCTTCTGCCGCACCTACGCCATTCTCCTCAAATCCGGCGTCCCCATCCTTCGCGCCATCGAAATCTGCTCCAAGGCTTCCGACAACATCTTCATCGAGCACGCCTGCACCGAAATCAACCGCACCATCTCCTCCGGCGGCCAGCTCTCCGAATGCCTCGCCACCCAGTCCTACTTCCCCTCCACTGTCCGCCACATGGCCCGCGCCGGCGAGCAAACCGGCAACGTGGACGGCATGATGAACAAAGTCGCCGACT
>CAZDAQ010000216.1:0-4117 GCA_964503425.1 uncultured Opitutales bacterium | reverse complement strand
CGGGATTTCAATAGGGGTATCCGGCACAGTTAGTGAGGGTAAGCTAGAAGACGCTAAATGCAGCCGGAGTATTTTCGCAAACGAGGAAATTCTTTTAGCAAATCACGCCAAGCAAATCGGTCTGCCTGGGCGTCGGAATACCCATCATCAAGGTAAAATGTGAAGGCAAACTCCCATGCGTGATTTTCACGAGGGGTGAGGGTAGCCGCTTTTTTTCGATGCCTTTTCATAGGTGTAGGAGGCCATGCTGAGCCACATTCTGTCAATAGAAAAGAGAGGCTTGGAACCGGCATGTGCGGGACAAGATACGGCATTCTCCCGTTCGGGAGAATCTGCGAACAGTTGCAGGTGTTGAGGGATATGGGGATGGTGCGGCATGAGGGGAAGGGGAGGTGGGGGGCCCTCCTACGCTAAAGCTACGGAGGGTGAACTCCTCCTTCGCTAAAGCTACGGAGGGTGAACTCCTCCTTCGCTAAAGCTATGGAGGATGAAATTTTGGTCAAAGGTTCGGTGGGTTTTGGGTTGAAGGGGATAGGGGAGCGCGTTAGGTTTTTAGTATGAAAGCGGCGATATTGAGGCGGAAGGCGAGCCGGCGGCCGGGGGCGAAAGCCATTGGGCGGCTGCGGGGCGTAGTCAAGGGTCGGGGGCGGTCGTTGTGGGAGTTGATGGAGCCTTATGTGGGGATGGCGGAGGGGATGAAAACGCGGAGTGCAGAGAAAAAACGATAAGCGGAGAGCGGGGGGCCCCTCCTACGCTAAAGCTATGGAGGATGAAATTTTGGTCAAAGGTTCGGTAGGGCGAAGTCCTTAGGTGGGCGGGGTTGCCAGGCGGGGGGATTGGCTTAGGATGTGCTGCCAAGAGAAGGCTGCTGGTTCAAGTGGCCGTTGACCAACGTGGGGAGACGATGCTTATGAAAACCAAGACGAGGAAGATGAAGCGGATTTCGCGCGGCCAGAAGCTGTTGCTGGCGGCGCCGGTGGCGATGGGGGCGATGAGCGGGGTGGCGGCGGGGAACATCGTTTACACGTCGGTGAACGCGGGCACGGGCGTAAGCATCACCGACCCGAGCAAACTTTATTTCGACGTGGACGGGCGGAGCTGGGGGGCGACGTATCAGGCGGGTGACGATTTCGAGTTGAGCTTTGAGACGAACAACGCCGCGAAGCCCTATCTGGCCGGCATTGGGGGAGGGAAGGCGGTCGGCTACCATACCCCGGCAAACTATATATCGAAGCTGAGCTACGGGACGACAATCAACGGGTCGGGAACGTTTGAGCCGGAGGGTTTCCTGGCTTTTCACACGGGTGGGCAGTGGGTGCCACCAGCGAGCGGGTATGCGGGGCTGCAGTTGGGGAGCGGGGACTTTGGGTGGGCGAATTTGACGGTGACGGGCGATGGCACTAACGATGTGGTCACGCTGTATGGATTTGCGTATGACAATACGGGGGCGGCGATAAACGCGGGGACGGTGCCGGAGCCGGGGGAGGCGGGGTTGCTGGGGGCGGTGGCGGCGGGGAGCGTGGCGGCGTGGGCGGCGCGGAAGCGGCGCTTGACAGCCCGCGCGAGAGACGCGATAAAGACTCCATGAGGACGCTAACGGTAACTGAAGCGCGGAAGAATTTGTCGGGCTGGATTCGCCGGGCGGGAGCGGGCGAGGAGATTGGGATTGTGGACGGGGCGCGGATTTATGCAATCCGGCCGGTGGCGGTCATGGCGGCAGATTACGCGCTGGAGGAATATGGCGCGACACGGGCGGAGGTGGATGCGGCGGTGGCGCGGACGCGGCGGGAGATAGCCGCGGAGCGGGCCGCGGGCGGGCTGACGGCGGTTTTTCCCGATGAGAATCCTACAAACGCGCCGCGCCGCCGCGCAAATCGCCGCGCTGCCGGCAAGCACGCGCGCTGACCTGCTGGCGCGGTTGCGGGAGCTGCCGGGGGTATTTGGCCGGCCACACACGCATGGCGGGGTGGGGTTGCGGCAGCTCAAGCGTGGGTGCTATGAGGTGCGGGCGGGGCTGGACGTGCGGGCGGCGCTGGTGCGCGAGGGGGCGGATTTGGTGGTGGCCATCGTGGGGGACCACAATGAGATACGGCGGTGGTTGAAGCAGGGGTGAGGGGATTTTTTCGCCGGGCCGCTCACGGTTATCCAGCAGAGGCGGCCTACGGGGTTTTGCGGAGGAGGACGTAAATGTCGGAGGCGTCGGACCAGGTGGTGATGGTGTCGGGGCCGTCTTGGGTGACGGTGGCGGCGGCGGGGACGTGATCGTGGGGGAAGTCGGTTTTGTTGAGGATGAAGAGGGTGAGGTTGCCGGAGGCGTCGCGGAGGCGGACGAGGGAGATGGTGTCTTTTTTCCAGGAGGAGACGGATTCGCGGACGATTTTGGCGGAGGCGACGGGGGCGGGCAGGGCGGCGGGGGTGGGGGCTTGGTGGCTGGCGAGATAGGACAGGAGGTCGGCGACCTGCTGGCCGGGCTGGTCGGGTGGGGCGGGGGCGTCGGCAATGCCTACGGCGGTTTTGGTGAAGGCCGGGAGTTCGGCGTCGGGGTCGGCGGTGAGTTTGCCGGGGTCGAAGAAGATGGAGAGGGCGAGGAGGGCGAGGAGGAAGGAGGCGGCGAGGGACCAGGGGAGCATGAGGCGCCAGGGGCGGCGTTCGGCGGGGCGGGTGAGAGCGTTGGGGCGTTCGGCGCGGTTGGGGAAGGGGAAGGGGTTGGGAGGGGGAGGGGCGGGTTTGGCGAGGGCGGCGAGCTCGGCCGGGGAGGAGTAGAAGGGGACGACTTTGTGGGAATCTATTGGGGAGGGGGTGTTTTTCTCGATGAGTTCCTCGGTGTTGGCGTCGGACTTGGTTTCGGTGATGAGGCGGCGGGCGGCGAAGATGGTGGCACCGCCCTGGAGGATGGCTTCCTCGAGGGCTTTGGGGGCCTGGATGGAGAGGAGTTTGCGGGAGAAGGCGCGGTCGAAGGCTTGCTCGGTTTCCCACCAGGTGGCGAGTTGGGGGGTGTGGGCGGCGACGTCGAGGGCTTGGCGGACGTCGGGGTTTTCCGTGTCGAGGTAATCGGCACGGCAGGTGGAGAGGATGGATTTGGCTTCCTCGGGGGTCATGAGACTTTGGGAAAGGGAGAGCGGGTGCGGTCGGCGAGGATTTTTTTGAGGGCGGCTTTGCCGCGGGCGAGGCGGGACATCACGGTGCCGAGGGGGATGTCGAGGGAGTCGGCGATTTCCTTGTAGGAAAGGTCCTGGAGGTAGAATAGCGCGAGGGGGGCGCGGTAAGTTTCATCGAGTTGCGCGAGGGCGGCGACGGCGCTGGAGCCGTCAAGGGTGGTGACGATGTCGCTGGGGACGGGTGGGAGGTGGGAGTCGAGGGTTTCGTGGTCTTCGGACTGGACGCGTTTGTCAAGGCGGCGGAGGCGGAGGAATTCGCGGTAGAGGGTGGTGAAGAGCCAGGACTTGATTTTGGAGGTGTCGCGAATGGTGGAGCCTTTGTTGGCGTAAATGAAATAGGTGTGCTGGGTGAGGTCGCCGGCCTCGTGCTCGTTGCCGGCGAGGCTGTAGGCAAACCGGTAGAGGCTGGTGTAGTGGGCATCTACCAGTTGTTTGAAGTTAAGGGTTTCAGATCCACTCATACGAGCGTGGCCGGGAGAGCTTATTCCGTGGGACAGTCCGGCGCGGGCGCGGCGGAGGGCAATGGGCGGCAGATGGACACGCCCCCGGCGTAACGGGGAAGGGCGGGGGAGGCAAACTTTTTGTGGGGAAGGGGTGGGGAGGATATTAAGAATTAAGAACGCGGAAGGCGGAATTTGTAATTGGGGAAGAGGTTGGGGAGGGCGGAGGAAAGGCGATTGACCTGTGGGGGTTGGGGGCGGTAGAAGGAACGTTCGCGTCATGCGCGAAACCGGCTTGGGAGAGGTGACAGAGTGGCCGAATGTGCAACATTGGAAATGTTGTGTACTCGCAAGGGTACCGGGGGTTCGAATCCCTCCCTCTCCGCCAGTTTTTTGATGGGATGGATAAGGAAGAGGTGGTTGGGGGGGCGGCAGGGGGAGGAGGGTTTATTTTAGCGAACGTTAGACAGATCGGGGTGGGGGGAGGGTATATTCTTGTGCATTCAGGCAAAGGCAGCT
>CAZDAQ010000215.1:0-4143 GCA_964503425.1 uncultured Opitutales bacterium | reverse complement strand
GCTGCCTGCTGCCGCCCGTAAACGCCTTCATTTAGTCCCAGGCGAGCGTCTCGATGTGGAACTGCGCGACGACGGCGTATTCCTCCGCCCGACGCGCCAGAACACCGGCTACCGCCTTGAGCTCCACCCGGTTTCCCATTTGCCGCGCATGGTCGCCATCGCACGCCCCGCACGCAAAGTCACCGCCGCTGAAATCGCCCGCCTCCACGCTGAACTCCTGTGAGTTCCCGCTACCTGCTCGACGTCAACGCCCTCGTCGGCTTGCTCTGGAACGTGCATGGCCTGCACGCCCGTACTCATGCTTGGTTTACGCGTGAAAAACCCGCAGTGCTTGGCTGCGCCTTCACCGAGTTGAGCTTCCTGCGCGTCTCCATGGCCGACAAAACCATCGCCGCCAGCTTCGCCGACGCCAGTCACATCCTTGGACAATTCACCGCCAGCCTTGGCCCGCGCTACCAATTCATCGAACGCCTCCCGCCCGCAAGCCTCCTCCAATCCCTGCCCATCCTCAGTCAAAAACAAGTCAGCGACCTGTACCTCTGCGAACTCGCCAAAGCTCACCACGCCCGCCTCGCCACTCTCGACACCGGCATCAAGCATCCGTACGCGCTTTTGATCTTCTAATTCGTCTCGCAAAGATGGCATCGCGACCGATGCGTTGCCTGCCAGCCTCTCCCCCCCCCCAAAGCTTGACCCCCGCCCGCCCTTCCCCCATTAACTTCCGTTTGCGCGCGCTCTTCTGCGCCCTCCCCTCTTGCCCGCATTCTTTTTCCCGCGATGGCTCTCATTGTCCAAAAATACGGCGGCACCTCCGTCGGCGACACCGACCGCATCCGTAACGTCGCCCAGCGCGTCAAGGCCCAGCGCGACGCCGGCCACCAGGTCGTCGTCGTCGTCTCCGCCCGCTCCGGCGTCACCAACGAGCTCATCTCCCGCGCCAAGCAGCTCAACCCCTTCCCCGAGGAACGCGAGATGGACATGCTCCTCGCCGTCGGCGAGCAGGAAACCATCGCCCTCACCGCCATCGCCATGCACGCCGCCGGCCTCCCCGCCGTCTCCCGCACCGGCGCCCAGGCCGGCATCATTACCGACGCCGCCCACACCCGCGCCCGCATCCTCGACGTCACCGGCGGCGACATCAAGGAACAGCTCGACGCCGGCAAAGTCGTCATCGTCGCCGGCTTTCAGGGCATCGCCAAAAACGGCCAGGTCACCACCCTCGGCCGCGGCGGCTCCGACCTCTCCGCCATCGCCCTCGCCTGGGCCCTTAAGGCCGACCTCTGCCAGATTTACACCGACGTCACCGGCGTCTTCACCGCCGACCCCCGCATCGTCGCCGACGCCCGCCAGATTGACGTCATCTCCTATGACGAAATGCTCGAGCTCGCCTCCTCCGGCTCCAAAGTCATGCAGGCCCGCTCCGTCGAGTTCGCCCAGAAATACGATGTCGTTTTCGAAGTCCGCTCCAGTTTCACCGACCAACCCGGGACCATTGTGAAAAACGAAGCCCCCAACATGGAACAAATCATGGTCCGCGGCGTCGCCGTGGACTCCAACCAGGCCAAGGTCACGATCAACGACGTGCCCGACCGCCCGGGCGTCGCCGCCCAGCTCTTCCAGGACCTCGCCCAGGCCGGCGTCGTCGTGGACATGATCATCCAAAACATCGGCTCCGACGGCCTTGCCGACATCTCCTGCACCGTCGCCAAGGAAGACGTCCCCCGCGCCGAGGCCACCGCCCGCAAGGTCATCGCCAAGCTCGGCGGCGCCCTCCTCCCCACCGCCGACATTGCCAAAGTCTCCGCCGTCGGCGTCGGCATGAGGACGCACGCCGGCGTTGCCGCCATCTTCTTCGGCGCCCTCGCCGCCGCCGGCGTCAACATCCTCATGATCACCACCTCGGAAATCAAAATCTCCGTCGCCATTGATCCGTCCCAGGCCGGCGTCGCCGCCCGCGCCGTCCATTCCGCCTTCAACCTCGATCGTGCTTAAATCTCCCGCATCCGCCATGCAGTATCTCTCCACGCGCGGCCAGTGCGAACCCGTCGGCTTCTCCGCCGCCGTCGCCGCCGGCCTCGCGCCCGATGGCGGGCTCTTCCTCCCCGCCAACCTGCCCGACATCCGCCCCTGCCTCGCCCGCTGGGCCTCCCTCCCCTACGCCGACCTCGCCTTCGAATTCCTCCGCTTCTTCGCCACCGACATCCCCGCCGACGAGCTCCGCTCCCTCGTTGACCGCGCCTACGTCCGCTTCGTCCATCCCGACGTCGCCCCCCTCGTCGAGCTGCGCGACGGCCTCTGGGTTCTCGAGCTCTTCCACGGCCCCACCCTCGCCTTCAAGGACTTCGCCCTCCAGCTCCTCGGCGGCCTTTACGCCGCCCAAATCCGCCGCACCGGCCAGACCCTCAACATCCTCGGCGCCACCTCCGGCGACACCGGCGCCGCCGCCATCCACGGCATGTTGGGCCTCGACGGCGCCCGCATCTTCATCCTCTACCCCCGTGGCCGCATCGCCCCGCTCCAGGAACGCCAGATGGCCTGCACCGGCGCCGCCAACGTCTTCCCCCTCTCCATCGCCGGCAACTTCGACGACTGCCAGCGCATCGTCAAAGACCTCCTCGGCGACCAGCCCTTCCGCAAAAAACACCACCTCGCCGCCGTCAACTCCATCAACCTCGCCCGCATCCTCACCCAGTGCGTCTATTACATTCACGCCTGGCGCCGCCTCCCCCCCGCCGTGCGTGACGATGCCGAGTTCATCGTCCCCACCGGCAACTTCGGCAACATCCTCTCCGGCTGGCTCGCCCACCAAATGGGCCTCCCCGCCCGCCGCTTCTGCGTCGCCACCAACCAAAACGACATCCTCTACCGCTTCTTCACCACCGGCAAATACGAAACCGGCGCCGTCGCCCCCTCCCTCGCCCCTTCCATGGACGTACAGATCGCCTCCAATTTCGAACGCTTCCTCTACTACGCCGAAAACCGCGACCCCGCCCAAGTCCGCGCCACCATGGAAACCCTCCGCCGCGACCACCGCTGGACCTTCAACCACTTCGACCCCCGCGCCTTCCGCGCCTCCCGCGCCGACGACGCCGACATCCGCGAAATCATTGACGACGTGTATGCCGGCTTCCACTACGTCGCCGACCCCCACACCGCCTGCGGCTTTGCCGACGTTGACCCCGAAGTCCCCACTGTAGTCCTCGGCACCGCCAGCCCCGCCAAATTCCCCGACACCATCCGCGAAGTCCTCGGCTTCGAACCCACCGCCCCCGCCCTCGAAGCCCTCAAGCCCCTCCCCATCATCCACCACGAGCTCCCCGCCGATGCCGCCACCGTCCGCGCCTTCCTCGAGGAACACGGCGTCTAGGCGGATGACTCGAAACTACTTTTTGTGTTTTGTGCCTTTTGCGTCTTTTGTGGTTAATCTCTTTCCTTCTTCCTCCCTTCGCGCCTTCGTAATGAAATTTCTTCCCTTCTTTCTCCTTCCCGCGCTCCTCGCCCTCGCCGGCTGCGCCACTCCCTCCGGCCCCCCGCCCCTCTCCATGGACGGCCCCACCGCCGTCGCCAACGTCAAAGCCTTCGTCCCCCTCGGCACCCCCGCCGACCAGGCCCAACAACTCCTCACGCAACACAAGTTCCGCTGCAAACTCGCGCCCTCCGGCGATTACCTCTACGCCTCCCTCTCCTGGCCCCCCGGCGACCTCCTCCAAACCACCTGGAGCTTCACCCTCAAGCTCACCGACAACAAAGTCTCCGCCATCAACGTCGTCATCACTTCCCTCGGCAACGCTGGCAACTACCAGCAACCCCTCCCCGGCGGCGGCCTCTCCCCTAACATCAACAACCCCTCCTGATCACCCCCTGCCTTGACGCCCCCACAGGCACAAAATAGGCTCTCTGCGCACTGAATCCAAACTCCCGCCTTGCCACCATGAAAACCCCGCGTCGCGCCCGTTCCTCCAACCTCCTCCTCGCCGCCCCGGCTCTCGCCCTCGCCGCCCCTGCCGCCAGAGCCGACATCATCTACACCAGCATTAACGGCTCCTCCGGTCTCACCGTCTCCTACCAGGGCAATCGCATTCTTTTTAACCCCCTCAACGGTTACGCCAACATTGTCCCGGTCAATACCACTCCCCCCACCAC
>CAZDAQ010000214.1:0-4190 GCA_964503425.1 uncultured Opitutales bacterium | reverse complement strand
CGCCTTCCCTCTTCCATTATTGGCCCCTCCCCTTTGGCACAACGCTTGCTCCTCACCCAGCCTAAACATCCACCCGCCGCTCCGTGGACATCCCCGCGCGGCGTTGGTTTTCCTGTCACCCAACTTTCACGCACTTGGCGCTTCTCACCCGCCACTTGACGCCTTATCTTTCCCTTCCCATGCCGCCGAAAAAAGCCACTGCCTCGCCCATGCCGCTGACCCGCCCGCCCCTCAAAAAGGCCCCGGCCTCCACCTCCAAGTCCGGCCTCCCTTCCGTCGCCCCCATCGGTTTCTCCACCTTCCAGGTGGATTCCAGCATCTCCGCCCTCAAGGAATCCATCCTCTCCCACCTCAAGCACACCCTCGCCCGCGACGTCCGCGGCGCCACCAACCGCGACTGGTGCCTCGCCCTCTCCTACGCCGTCCGCGACCGCATCCTCGAGCGCTTCATCACCACCCAGGGCAACCACAACTCCCGCAACGTCCGCCGCGTTTACTACCTCTCCCTCGAATACCTGATGGGCCGCCTCCTCAAGGACTCCCTCCAAAACACCGGCCTCTACGACGCCGCCCGCCAGGCCTTCGAGGAAATGGGCAAGGACTTCGACCGCGTCACCGAGGAGGAAGTGGACATGGGCCTCGGCAACGGCGGCCTTGGCCGCCTCGCCGCCTGCTTCCTCGACTCCCTCGCCACCCTCGAGCTCCCCGCCATCGGCTACGGCATCCACTACGAATACGGCCTCTTCAAGCAAACCTTCGTCAATGGCCGCCAGTTCGAACTCCCCGACAACTGGCTCAAATTCGGCAACCCCTGGCAAATCGTCCGCCCCGAATACCGCGTCGAAGTCCCCCTCTTCGGCACTGTCGAAAACCGCTGCGACGACAAAGGCAACTGGCGCCCCACCTGGACCGCCGGCCGCAAACTCCTCGGCATCCCCTGGGACATTCCCATCGTTGGCTACGGTGCCAATACCGTCAACTTCCTCCGCCTCTGGGAATCCCGCGCCCTCCACGAATTCGACTTCCAAACCTTCAACCAGGGCGACTACGTCGAATCCGTCCACGAAAAAGCCCTCGGCGAAACCGTCTCCAAGGTCCTTTACCCCAACGACAAAACCGAGTCCGGCAAGGAACTCCGCCTCGTCCAGCAATTCTTCTTCGTCTCCTGCTCCATGCAGGACCTCATCCGCCGCTTCCGCAAGAAAAACGAAACCTGGGACGCCTTCCCCGAAAAAGTCGCCATCCAGCTCAACGACACCCACCCCGCCATCGCCGTCGCCGAGCTCATGCGCATCCTCGTGGACCAAAACGACCTCCCCTGGGAACGCGCCTGGGACATCGCCGTCAAAGTCTTCGGCTACACCAACCACACCCTCCTCCCCGAAGCCCTCGAAAGATGGCCCGTCCCCCTCTTCGAGCGCGTCCTCCCCCGCCACCTCCAAATCATCTACGAAATCAACCGCCGCTTCCTCCAGGAAGTCGAACGCAAGTGGCCCGGCGACAACGCCAAAAAAGGCGAGCTCTCCCTCATCGAGGAAGGCTCCCCCAAAATGGTCCGCATGGCCTACCTCGCCGTCGTCGGCTCCCATTCCATCAACGGCGTCGCCGCCCTCCACTCCCGCCTCCTCAAGGAATTCCTCCTCCACGACTTCAACGAGCTCTACCCCGAACGCTTCAACAACAAGACCAACGGCATCACCCCCCGCCGCTGGCTCCGCATGGCCAACCCCGGCCTCGCCCACCTCATTGACGATACCCTCGGCGGCTCCAAATGGACCGCCAACCTCGAGCTCCTCCGCGGCCTCGAACGCTTTGCCGGCGACCCCGCCTTCCAGAAAAAATTCATGGCCGTCAAGCTCGCCAACAAGCAAAAACTCGCCGGCATCATCAAAACCCTCTGCAACGTCGAAGTTGACCCCCACGCCCTCTTCGACTGCCAGGTCAAGCGCCTCCACGAATACAAACGCCAGCACCTCAACCTCCTCCACATCCTCACCCTCTACCGCCGCCTCCTCCACAACCCCAACCTCGACATCGTCCCCCGCGTCTTCATCTTCGGCGCCAAAGCCGCCCCCGGCTACGACCTCGCCAAGGACATCATCCACGCCCTCAACGCCGTCGGCAAAATCATCAACTCCGACCAGCGCATCCAGGGCAAACTCAAGGTCGCCTTCCTCCCCAACTACTGCGTCACCCTCGCCGAGGAAATCATGCCCGCCGCCGACCTCTCCGAGCAAATCTCCACCGCCGGCAAGGAAGCCTCCGGCACCGGCAACATGAAGTTCGCCCTCAACGGCGCCCTCACCATCGGCACCCTCGACGGCGCCAACGTCGAAATGCTCGAGGAATTCCAGGCCGACAACATCTTCATCTTCGGCCTCACCGTCGAACAAGTCGCCGAGCTCTACCACCGCGGCTACAACCCCTGGGACTATTACCACGCCAACGAGGAACTCCGCGCCGCCCTCGACTGGCTTGGCTCCGACTACTTCACGCCCGACGAGCCCCACTCCCTCGATTCCATCCGCCAGTCCCTCCTCGACCACGGCGACCCCTTCCTCTGCTGCGCCGACTTCGCCTCCTACATCGCCAAGCAGGCCGACGTGGACAAAGCCTTCCGCGACCCCGCCCGCTGGGCCCGCATGGCCATCCTCAACACCGCCCGCTCCGGCAAATTCTCCTCCGACCGCACCATCCGCGAATACGCCCGCGACATCTGGCACCTCCCCCCCTGCCACGTCGGCGACGACTCCACCCAAACCCGCCTCCCCTTCGTCGTCAAACCCGCCAAATAAGCCCCCACCCCGTCGCGCCCTCTTCGTAGCGCGAAGCTTACTCCCCCTTTTTCCTATTTCAGGTTAATCGTTCCCTTCCAGCCATTTAGGCAAAACGGCCCTCGCCGGAGACCGTGACAAAATGCGGTCGTTGCCAGTGAACGGGAACGGGCTTAAGGGACTCTTAAGCCCATTACCCATTAAGTCGCTAGACATACGTGTTCGCTTGCCACAACCTCGCCTGCTGCTTGAATAAATCAAAGCTCGCAAGAAACAATCTCATGCCCCCGATCCAACTTAATCCGGTTAAAGTTCATCATGAATGGGGCGAGCTTCGCGAAGTCATCGTCGGCCGGCAAATACCAGGAACCTTCGTAATCCCGCCCTACTACGATGGCTTGCGCTGGATGCACGGAAAGATGCTCGCGCTCTCGAAACAACATGGCGGCAAACGACTGGCCGAGGTTGATCCGGAATTCGACGCCGCGCTCACACGGCAAAGCGATGATCTTGTTCGCCTGCTGGAAGGACGGGGCGTGAAAGTTCACCGGCCCAACCCCCTTGATGAGGAAGCCATTGCTTCCTGCCCGGGCGGATTTTGCTCCGGGGTCCAGATATTTCCCCGCGATCCGCTGCTGGTGGTGGGGTCCTGGATGATCGAGCTCAATCTGCGAATGCGCACGCGCCGGCCAGAGCGCTACGCTTTTCAACACATTCTCCAGAAAGCCCATGCGGATGGGCGCGGCCGATGGATCAATATGCCCAGCGCATGGCCAGGTCCGGAGGACCAGGATGGCACAAGCCTCTTTCTGGAGGGAGGCGATACACTCCTGAATGGATATGATATTTACGTTGGAAACTCCGGCACTTCGTCCAACGCGCGAGGAATCGAATGGCTGCAACGTCTGCTGGGCCACGCCTATCGGGTGCAGGCGGTGCAACTTCGTCCGGATGTCCTGCATCTGGATTGCGCGATGGCCCTTCTGCGCCCCGGCCTTGGACTCTTGTGTCGCGAGCGAATCCACGGGACGCTGCCGGATTCGCTGGCAGGTTTTCGATGGATTGAAGTTACTGAGCAGGAAGCAGAAGGACTGGGAACGAACAGCCTCATTCTGAATTCCGAAACGTTGATCGTCGAGCGGGGCCAGGAAAGAATCATGGGCGAGATCAAAAGAGCAGGCATGGAAGTCATTCCCCTCTCCTACGACGCGCCTGCCACAGTCGGCGGGGCTTTCCGTTGCAGCCACCATCCGATCATCCGAGAGAGTTCGCTTTCCGATCCTAATCCTTCCATCGGCTAGCCTAAAAATGCCTTCGCCTATTTTTATATTATCATTTTAATCATGTAATATTAATAATAAACTTATTACAGTGCAGCGACTTGGGAACCAATATCGCGAACGTAACCCGGTGCTT
>CAZDAQ010000213.1:0-4335 GCA_964503425.1 uncultured Opitutales bacterium | reverse complement strand
TTTACTCCCTACCCATGAACGCCGCCGCCCTTTCCCCGCCCGCCCACTGGACCCGCAAGGACCTCCTCGGCATCGAGGATCTCTCGCGCGAGGAAATCGAGTGCGTCTGCACCACCGCCGAGCAGTTCAAAGCCACCCTCGGTCGCACCGTTAAAAAACTGCCCTCCCTCCGCGGTCGCACCATCGTCAACCTCTTCCTCGAGCCCAGCACCCGCACCCGCGTCGCCTTCGAAATCGCCGCCTCCCGCCTCAGTGCCGACGTCATCACCATCTCCGGCACGTCCTCCAGTCTCGTCAAAGGTGAAACCCTCCGCGACACCGCCCAAAACATCCAGGCTCTCAACGCCGACATGCTTGTCCTCCGCCACAGTGCCGCCGGCTCCGCCAATTACCTCAGCAAAATCGTCAAAATCCCCGTCATCAACGCTGGCGACGGCGCGCACGAGCACCCCACCCAGGCCCTGCTCGACGCCTTCACCCTCCGCGAAAAATTTGGCCGCGACCTCAAGGGCCTCAAGGTCACCATCCTTGGCGACATCCTCTTCTCCCGCGTCGCCCGCTCCAACATCTGGTGCCTCCTCAAGCTCGGCGCCGAAGTTACCCTCGCTGGCCCCGCCACCCTCGTTCCGCCTTTATTCGCCCGCTTCGGCGTCCGCATCTCGCACGACTTGCGCGACGCCCTCGCCGACGCCGACGCCGTCATGCTCCTCCGCATCCAGCACGAGCGCCAGACTTCCACCCACTTTCCCTCCCTCGGCGAATACACCAGCATGTTCGGCCTCAACCGCCTCCGCGCCTCCTGGCTCAAGCCCGACGCCATCATCATGCACCCCGGCCCCATCAACCGCGGCGTCGAAATTGACTCCGACCTCGCCGACTCCGTCCGCTCCGTCATCCTCGAGCAGGTCACCAACGGCATCGCCGTCCGCATGGCCGTCCTCTACCTCTGCGCCTCCGTCGCCACCCCTTCCTCCACTTAAATTCATGAGCGAAACTCTCCTCATCCAAGGTGGACGCCTTCTCGACCCGGCCAGTGGCCGCGACGAGGTTGCCGACGTTTGCGTCGTGGACGGCAAAATCTCTGCCCCACTCTCCCCCGCCCAGCGCAAAAACGCCCGCGTCGTGGATGCCCGCGGCCTCGTCGTCGCTCCCGGCCTCGTGGACATCCATGTCCACCTGCGCGAGCCCGGCCAGACTCACAAGGAAACCATTGAAACCGGCTCCTGGGCCGCTGCCGCCGGTGGCATCACCACCATGGTCTGCATGCCCAACACTTCCCCCAATTGCGACAACGCCGGCACCATCCAGCTCATCAACGATGTCATCCTCCGCAAGGCCGTCGTCAACATCCTCCCGACCGGTTGCATCACCCTCAACCGCGCGGGCGAAAAACTCGCCCCCATCGGCTCCCTCAAGCGCGCCGGCGTCATCGCCATTACCGACGACGGCGCCTGCGTCCAGAACAACGAGGTCATGCGCCGCGCCGTCGAATACGCCCACATGTTCGGCCTCGTCGTTATGGACCACTGCCAGGACGATAAGCTCACCGAGGGCGGCGTCATGCACGAGGGCGAGTGGTCCCTCCGCCTCGGCCTGCGCGGCTGGCCCAGCGCCGCCGAGGACATCATCGTCGCCCGCAACGTCATCCTCTCCGCCCATACCGGCGGCCACATCCACCTCCAGCACATTTCCTCCGCCTATTCCGTGGACGTCATCCGCCGCGCCAAGCAGCGCAACATCAAGATCACCGCCGAAGTTACCCCCCATCACCTCGGCCTTACTGACGCCTCCATCCGCGACTACGACACCAATTGCAAAATGAACCCGCCCCTGCGCGCCGAGGAGGACCGCCAGGCCCTCATCGAAGGCCTGCTCGACGGCACGCTCGACATCATCGCCACCGACCACGCCCCGCACTCCGCCTACGAAAAAGACGTCGAGTTCGACTACGCCCCTTTCGGCATCACCGGCCTCGAAACCTGCCTCGCCGCCTCCCTCGAAGCCCTCTACCACAGTGGCCGCTGCGATCTCTCCTTCGTCATCGCCCGCCTCACCCATAAACCCGCCGCCATCCTGGGCCTCCCCAAAGGCACCCTCGCCGAAGGCGCCGACGCCGACATCTGCGTCTTCGACCCTGACGAACGCTGGACGCCCCACCCCGAAACCACCTTCAGCCGCTCCCGCAATTCCCCCTGGATGGGCCAGCCGCTGCGGGGCCGCGTCAAGCACACCTTCGTCGCCGGCTTCGAAGTTTTCGACGGCGAAAAAGTCCGCTCGCCCAAATCCCCCGGCCCCGCCTTCGGCCCCGCCGGCCCCGAAACTCCTCGCAGTTAAGGGCGGCACTCCGTGATCTCCCCCGAGACAAGCACGCAGTTGCTCCAAGCCTTGTTTCTCGTGGCTGTAGCCGGTGTCGCTGCTATTTTTCAATATCGGCGGCACCACCACCACCCGAACCCTCTCGCCGCCGGCGGCCTCGCCCCATGGCGGACCTCCGTCCTGAACTTCATCCTTTGGCTCTGGGTTATCTCTTGCGTTTTCACCCTTGCCGGTTCGTTGCCATCAATCCTTACCCATGGGCTGCCGCCCCAATCGCTCAAGGCCTTCGCTCTGTCCGCTGTCGTTGTCGAAAGTGTTTTATTTATAACGCAAATCCTTTTGTTGTCCCGCGTATCCTTCGTCTCCGCCCGTCCGCTCGACGGTTCCAGCCTCAGCCATTCCTCCGCCGCCCTTGAGGGTTTTTTGGATTTTCTCATCGCCCTGCCGTTTATTTGCGCCTGTGCGTTGCTGTGGCAGGAATTGCTCGACTGGTTCCAACGCCTCGACCCTTCCATGAAAATGCCGCTGCAGGATCCTGTCGCTTTGCTCCGCCATGGCGGCGATCCCTGGCTGCTTGCCGTCCTTGCGCTCGTCGCCATCGTCCTCGCCCCGGTGAACGAGGAGCTGTTCTTCCGTGGCGGCCTTTACCGTTTTCTCAAAGGCCGATGCGGCCGTCGCACTGCTCTGGTCGCTTCGAGTTTGCTCTTTGGCCTCGTCCACAACAATTTACTGGAATTCCTCCCGCTCGTGCTCATCGGCGCGCTCCTCGTCCGTACTTATGAACGTACTGGCCGCATCCTCGCCTCCATTGTTTTTCATGCGTCCTTCAACGCCTTCAATATTCTTCTGATTTTCCTCTCACCTGCCGTGACTGGTAGCCCGCCTTCCCCATGAGCCCCTTCACTGACCGCGCTGCCGATTCCGTCGCCTCCCTAGGCGAGGCCGCGCTCCTGCGCGCCATCCGCGGCTGGCTCGGCGATGCCGCCCCGCCGCCCCCTTGGGGCATGGGCGACGATTGCGCCGTCGTCGAAACTGGCGACGCCAACCCCCTCCTCGCCACCACCGACGGCGTCGTCTTTGGCCGCCACTTCGACGCCTCCACTCCTCCCGCCGCCGTCGGCGCCAAGCTCCTCAAGCGCAACCTCAGCGATGTCGCCGCCATGGGCGGCCAGCCCGGCCCCGCCCTCATCAACCTCTTCCTCGCCCGCAACACCTCCACCGCCTGGCTCGAGCAATTCTACGCCGGCTTCGCCCTCTCCTGCCTCCACTTCGGCACCCGTCTCGTCGGGGGCGACATCACCGAGGCGCCCGACGATGTCTTCGCCGCGCATCTCACCCTTCTGGGCAATCCCGGCCGCAACATCCTCAAGCGCACCGGCGCGAAAATCGGCGACGCCCTCTTCGTCACCGGCGATCTCGGCGGCAGCATCCTCGGCAAGCACCTCGACTTTTCCCCCCGCCTCCTCGAGGGCCAGTGGCTCGCCCGCCACCGCGGCGTGCAGAGCCTCATTGACGTCACCGACGGCCTCGCCAAGGACCTTCCCGAACTCCTTCCCCCCGGCTCCGACGCCCTCCTTGACCTCGCCGCCCTCCCCATCTCCCCCGCTGCCCACAAACTCGCCAAGCGCACCACCCGCTTCCTCGCGCACAAATATCCTGGCGCGAACACCCCCCTCATCCACGCCCTCACCGACGGCGAGGACTACGAGCTTCTCTTCGCCCTCGACGCCGCCGCCGTTGCCCCGTCCTTCATCACGCTGTGGCATAAAAAAATTGCCACCCCCCTCACCCAAATTGGCCACATCGCCGCCGCACCCGAAAATCGCTCCGGCCCCGACCGCCAGCTGCGCGACGCCGCCACCGGCGCCCTCCTCCTCCCTCCCGGCGCCCACGGTTACGAACACCTCCGCTAAATACATTTCCTTTCGTCACCCGTAATTAAAATCATAATCTCGTCACTCACTCTCTTCATGGACCTCGCCCATCATCGCCGCGAATACACCCGCGCCGGCCTCGACC
>CAZDAQ010000212.1:0-4337 GCA_964503425.1 uncultured Opitutales bacterium | reverse complement strand
TCGCGGCGCCTTTTTCCGCGACGGAGCGGCGCATGAGCGGGAGGAGGAAAACCAGCAGGACCGCTACGACGGCCAGCGCAAAGAAGATGTCAAAATAGGCCAAAGAGGAAGCCTGTTGATCACGAACTTGCTGTAAAACGCGCAGCGCCAAGTCCTGCGACAACGGGGCATCGCCTGTTTGCGGGAGGAAGAAGGACTGGCCCTGCTGGAAAAAGTCATGCACGGCGGGGTTGAGCGAATCCAACTGTTCGTTGAGCCGCAGAGTATGAAACTGGTCGCGGCGTTCTTGGACGGTTTGGGCGAGGGAGATGCCGACGCTGCCGCCCTCGTTGCGCAGCAGGGCGAGCAGGCCGACGGCGGCGCCGCGAAGTTCGGGCGGGATGTAGAGAAAGGCGGCGACGTTGAGGGGGGCGAAGATCATGGCCAGGCCGGCGACGACGACCACGCGCGGCAAGATGACCTGCCCGGGGCTGATGTCGAGGTTGAGCTGCGACAGCCAATAATTGCCGACTGCGGCGGTGATGAGACCGACGAACATGGGGTAGCGCGCATCAACCCCGCGGGAGAGGAGCGCGCCGACGACCATGATCGCGATGACCGCAGCCAGCCCCGACGGGGAGAGGACGAGGCCGGAGGTGGTGGCGTCGTAGCCGAAGAGCGATTGGAGGAGGGACGGAAGGGTGTTGGTGTTGGCGTAGAGGACGCCGAAGGCGCAGAAGATGATAATGCAGCAGGAGCGGAAGTTGCGGTCCGCGAGCGTGCGAAAATTGATCAACGGGTTGGCGATGCGCAGTTCGCGAAAGATCAGGGCACCCAGGCAAAGGACGAAGACGAGGAGCAAGGACTGCACGCGGCCAAACGGATCGCCGAACCAATCCCATTCCTGGCCTTTGCTGAGCATAACCTCCCAGGAGACCATGGTGACGCTGAGCAGGCAGAGGCCGAGAGTGTCAAAAGGACGGCGTTGCTCGCGGAGGCGGACGCGCTGGGCCTTCAGGTAATCCGGGTCCTCGACCACGGCGTTGCAGAAGACGAGCGCGAGCAACCCAACGGGGATGTTGAGGTAGAAGATCCAGCGCCAGTCGTAGTTGTCGGTGATATAGCCGCCGAGGGAAGGCCCGACGACGGGGGCGAGGAGGGCGGCGATGCCGAAAAGGGATTGGGCGGCGCCCTGTTTTTCGCGCGGAAAGGCGTCGAGGAGGATGCCCTGGCTGGACGGTTGCAGGCCGCCGCCGGCGAGACCCTGCAGCACGCGGCTGGCGATGAGCATGTTCAAGCTCGTAGCCATGCCACAGAGCGCCGAGGCGAAGGTAAAGACGGCGATGGAGAGCAGAAAATAGTTCCGCCGGCCAAGACGCGCGCCGAGCCAGCCGGAAATGGGCAGCACGATGGCATTGGCGGCGAGGTAGCTGGTGAGAACCCACTCGCTGTCGGTGACCGGGGCGGACAAACCGCCGGCAATGTAGCGGAGGGCGACGTTGGCGATGGTGGTGTCGAGCACCTCCATGAACGTCGGGATCACGACGGCCAGAGCGATAAGCCAGGGATTGACCGAACGCCGGGGCAGGGAAAGGCCGATGACCTGCGCCGTCATGGCTATTTTTCCGGTGCGGTGGCCACCGCGGGCGCGTAGGGCTGCAAGAGCTTGCCGGCATTGGGGCCGGCAGGCGGCGCGTTCAAGTGGACGACGGGGGTGACAGACAAGCCGACAAAGAGGGGCGTCTCGTCCGGGTGGTAGTCCACGAGGTCAATGCGCACGGGAAGGCGCTGGACGACCTTGACGAAGTTGCCGGTGGCATTTTCGGACGGGAGGAGCGCAAGGGTGGAGCCGGTGCCCATCGTGAAGCCGGAAATGCGGCCAGTGAATTTGGGGTGGCTGCCATACATGTCCACCTCCAAGTCCACCGGCTGTCCGATGCGTAATTGGGCGAGCTGGGTTTCCTTGAAGTTGGCGTCCACCCAGATTTCAGTGAGCGAGCGGATGGCCATGAGACTCTGGCCGGGAATGACATTGTTGCCGGGGTTGACGTTGCGCCGGGTGACGACGCCGTCAATTTCGGCGATGACGTGGCAATAGCTGAGGTTTAGCTGGGCCTGGTCGAGCTCGCGCTGGGCGACGGTCAATTTGGCCTCAGCCTGTTTGACGCCCGGAGCGTCGAGCAGCAATTGGGCGTAGATGCGGTCAATATCTCCCTGAGGATCACGCTTATAGAAGTTGGCGAGCATCTGCCGGGGGGTGAGATTGTAGGAATCTGTGACGCCAAGGGGCGCGACGGCCTGCATCAAACTCGACTGGGCCTGCTTGACGGAGGAGAAGGTTTGATCGAGGTCGTCGGGGACTTGGGTGAGGTCATCGCCGGTTTCGGGTTTGGGCGGGAGGCCGAGGGCGACGCGGACCTCATACACGCTTTGCAGGGCCACCTGGACCTGGGCCTGCGCGACGAGATAGGCTTCCTTAAAATTCTCCAATTCCTGCTCGGACACCGCGCCGGAGGAGACGAGGCGCGAGGCGCGGTCATACTCGGATTGGGATTTATCCAGCGTGGCCTTTTGCGAGGCGAGGATGGCGACCTTGGAGCGCAACAGGGCAATTTGGTTGTCCACGTCCTCGATGGCGTGCTCGAGGTTGAAGCGGAGGCTGCGCGCCTGCCCGATGGTGGCGCGGGCCTGGGCTTGGGCGACGGTGAGGTCGGCCTGGGCTTCGACGACGGCGGCTTGGGCGATGTCAACCTGCACCTGATAGGGGGCGGGGTCGAGCTCGACGAGGAGGTCGCCCTTGTGCACGCGGTTGTTGTCGTCCACGAGCACGCGGGCGACCTGGCCGGCGACGCGCGGGGCGACAAAGGTGACGTGGCCGTTGATGTAGGCGTCGTTGGTCGAAACGGTGTCCCACGACTGGATGAGCCAGTTGGCACCGATGGCGAGGACAACCAGCAAAAATACGCTGCCGAGAATCAGCCGCCACGGTTTGCGGGCGCGGGCGGGTTTGGCGGGAGGGGTAACGGAGGCGGCGCCAGCGGGCGGCTGGGCTGGAGCGGGCGCGGAAGGTGGCGCGGGCGGAGTTGGTGCAGATGTCGCCATGACAGGCGGTGAATGGCGGCATTTGGACAAAAACGGGAAAATTTGCGAGCCCGAACGTTAGGATGCAGTTGTGGGCAGATGGATGGGTGGCGCAAAAACGATTGACGGGGGCGGAGGGGTGTGGTTGGGTTATCGCTTCGTCAGTGACTGGGGGTCGTAGCTCAGTTGGAAGAGCGCCACAATGGCATTGTGGAGGTCGTCGGTTCGAGCCCGATCGGCTCCACCAGTCGCAATTAATTGAACAGAAGGCCGGCTAGAGTGAGCGTGTAAGGAGGAATTCAGCGTTGGAGGTCGCCGGGTTTTTCAGGGGAGCCGGGTTCGTCGAGGAGTTGGACGGAGGAGGCGGGGCCGAGGTCGGCGGGGTCCTGCCAGGCGCGGACGGCCCAGACGATTTTTTTGTCGGGGGAGACTTCGATGAGTTGAACGACTTTGGGCCATTGGTCGAGGGGGACGGCGCCTTGGACCCAATTGCAGACGAGGGTGTCACCATTGGCGAGGCGGGAGGCTTCCTGGGGGTTGAGGAGGGTGATGCCGGGGAGGTCGGCTTGGGTGAGCTGCCAGACGGTTTCGCCCTTGGGGTTGACTTCGACGACGCCGTAGTGCTCGCGACTAACGAGGGTGTTGCCGTTTTTGAGGCGGGTGGCGGCCCAGGCGGAGGGGGCGGTGTAGGACCAGAGTTCCTTGCCGGACCAATCGTATTCGGCGACGCGGCCTTCTTCGAGATGGGTGGCGAGGATGGTGCCGGCGGCGGTCAGGCGGACGCGGCGGAACTGGGCATGCGGGCGGCTGGTGCTGGTGGTGGGGATGACGGCTTGTTTTTCGATGTTGCCGGTGAGGGTGTTGATGATGAGGGCTTTCGCGGGCAGGCCGTTGACGGCGAGAAAGACGCGGTGGTCGTCCACGGGCTGGATGGTGTGGATTTCGCAGCCGGCGGGGGCTTCATAATCCCAGACGACTTTTTTATCCGGAGTGACTTCAGTGGCGCCGGTTTCGTGGGAGAAAACGATGTTGCCGTTGGCGAGACGCCAGACATCACCGATTTCCTGGGTGAGGCCGGCGGGATTTTTGTTGGGGATGGAATAGGTCCAGACGACTTTGCCGTCGCGCACGAGGGAAATGGTCTGGGAGGTGCGACGGCGCTCGGTTTCGCCCGCATAGAGGAAGGGGTGTTGAGCGAGGCCGTTGCCAGGGAGGATCGCGGGGGAGAGAATGACCGGGGCTGGGGGTGCCGGGGGGCTGGATGCGGCGGGAGTCGT
>CAZDAQ010000211.1:0-4369 GCA_964503425.1 uncultured Opitutales bacterium | reverse complement strand
CCCAATTTCCCACGACCGCGCGCCACCCCGGCTGGCGCGCCGCCGGGGGGGCTGACCAGGAGGGGGGACGGGTTGGGTTATGGGTCCCAGGTGGTGATTTTGCGGATGATGAGATTTAACGTAAATGGGGCGGGCGGTCACACGGTGCAGGTTTCGCCGGGGACGGGGTCAATGACTTTGGGGGCGGGCTTGAGTTTGGAGAGGGCGTCGGCGAACCAGGCGCGGGCGGGCGGGTCGCCGTGGGTGATGACGACGGAGCGGGGCTGGCGGGCTTGGGCGAAGGCGAGGAGTTCGTCGCGGTCGGCATGGCCGCTGAGGTCGAATTTCTCGACGCGGGCGTGGACGGGGGTGGTGAAGTCGAGGTTGGGGAAGTGGAACGGCTGCCCGGGGGCGGTGGCGAGGAGGCGGCCGCCGGGGGTTTCGGGGTCGCAATAGCCGACGAAGAAGACGCCATTGACGGGGCGGGCGAGGAGGCTGGCGGCGAGGGCGTAGGAGGGCGTGTTTTCGACCATCATGCCGCTGCTGAGCACGAAGATGCCGCGCTGGCCGGGCTCGCGACCGGGGACGAGCGTCTGGCGGAGGGGCTGGACGCCGAGCTCGCGGAGAATGGATTTGCGGAAGCGGATGGTGGATTGTTTTTTGGAGAGATTGTCGAAGTAGTCCACGAGGTCGAGGCCGAGGCCGGAGGCGTAGATGGGGACATCGCGCAGGCGGCGGGTGCGGCGGGCAGCGTGGAGGATGGCGAAAATTTCCTGCATGCGGCCCAGGGCGAAGACGGGGATGAGGGCGGTGCCGCCATTGCCGAGGATTTCGTCGAGCGTGGCGACGAGGCGCTCGCGCTCGCTCGCGCGGGTGACGGCGGGGTTGGGCACGGTGCGGCCGCGGGTGGTTTCGGTGACGAGGATGTCGAAGAATTCCTCGGGGAAGCGCGCGCCGGTGAGCGTGAGCTGGTCGGAGAAAAGGACATCGCCGGTGAAGAAGATGCGGCGCTGCTTGTGGACGATGCGCACGCCGCAGGCACCGGCGACGTGGCCGGCGGGGAAGAAGGTGACCTCGAGGCGGTCGCCGTTTTTCTCGAAGATGCGGGTGCGGCCAAAGACGACAGGCTGGAGGCGGCCTTCGAGGCGCTCGATTTCGCTGAAGGTGAAGAGAGGGTATTCGGCGAGCTTCAGTTCGTCGCGCTGGCGGAGCATGACGTTGCAGGAATTGCGCAACATGCGCGGGAGGAGGAGCTCGGTGCCCGGGGTGACGAGGATGGGGGCGTGGGGCTGGCCGCGCAAGGCGACGGGGAGGCTGCCCCCGTGGTCGAGGTGGCTGTGCGTGATGATGATGAAGTCGAGCGCGGTGCGGTCGAGGCGGCGGATATTGGGCAGGGCGGCGAGGCCGACTTTTTTCGGATGGAGGCCGCAGTCCACGAGGAACCGGAACGGGCCGAGTTCGACAAGGAGGGAGTTGGCGCCGATATCGTTGGCGGAGTTGAGGTCGGTCAGTTGCATGGGCCCCCGGGCGGTTCCGGCGCGGGGGGCGGCACGGGAATGTTCATTTCGAAAGCGGGAATTTTAACGTGAATGGCCTGGTTGAATTCGTCGAGACCGTGGAAGGAGCCGCTGGCGATGGTATTGATGGCGGTGACGTGGTAGCTGTTGTAGGAGAATTCCTCGCCGGGGGCGAGGGTGGGAGTCTGGCCGACGATTTTGTCGCCCTCAATGACCTGGGTGGAACCGTCGGCCTGCTGGAGGATCCACTTGCGGCCAAGGAGGGTGAAGCGGCGGTCGGAGAGGTTACGGATGGTGAGGAAATAGATGAAAGCGTGGGGACGGTCGGCGGGGAGGTTGGCGGCGTCGCGCTGGTAGATGAGGCGGTCGAGCACGACGTGGGCGTTTTTGAGTTCGGTGCTTTTGCCCTCTGACATAATTGAAAAAGTTCACCGCAAAGACGCGAAGGGCGCAAAGCAAAACGGACGTCTTGGGTCAGGAGGCCGAGGGTGGATTATTCAGCCACCGGCGACGATGCGGACGATTTCGAGGCGGTCGCCATCGGCCAGGATGGTGGCACGGGCTTCGGCGGGGGTGAGGGGGGAGCCATTGCGCTCGACGACGACGCGTTCGGGGGCGAGGCCGAGTTCGGTGAGGAAATCCGGGAGCGGGCAGGCGGCGCGGGCGGGACGGGGCGCGCCGTTGGCGGTGATGGAGATCACGTGGGCGTTTACGGTTTAAAGTTTGCGGTTTACAGTGGAAGACGGGGAGGGTGAGGCGAGGAGGTTTTCCGTGGCGGTGGCGGTGATGGTGACGGCGGCGTGATCCCGCTCGTTCTGCTGTCCAGCAGAATGCGGAGAATCTGCGAGGGCGGGGCCGGCGAGGGCGAGGTCGTGGTCTTTCCAGACCGGTTCAAGGCCCTGGCGGCGAAGCATGTCGGCGATGACGTGGGGCGGGCGTTCGTCGGCGATGTGGAATTGCTCGCCGGGCTGGGCGCGGGTGGGAGTCCACTGATTTTCGTCGAAGTGGGAGTAGCCACCGGGTTCGGTGCTGGAGCCGGCGCTCATATGAGTAATGCCGAGGCGGCAGAGGCCGTCGCGCAAATGGGCGGGCTCGCGGGTGGAGAGGACGAGGCCGGCGTGCGGGAGCAGGAGACGGAGGGCGCAGAGAAGCTGGGCGTATTCGCGATCGCCGAGGGCGTTGGCCGGATCCATTTGGAAACCACCGGCGGCGGGACGCATCCGCGGAAGGGCGACGGTGAGGTAGGCGCGCCAGCAGTGCTTGAGGAGATGGCGGGCGTGGGCGGCGAGGGCGAGAGCCTCGGTGCGCCAGTCGTGCAGGCCGAAAAGCGCGCCGACACCGAGGCGGCGAAAGCCGGCGGCGTAACCGCGCTCGAGGGCGTCCATGCGCCAGGCGTAGTGTTTTTTGGGGCCGGCGGTGTGGAGCTCGCGGTAGGTGGGCTCGTGGTAAGTTTCCTGGTAAACGACGAGGCCCTCGGCCCCGGCGGCGACGAGCGGGAGGTATTCGGGGGTTTCGAGCGGGCCGAGCTCGAGGGCGACCTGGGGCATGAGCGGAAGCGTGCGGCGGATGCACTCGGCCACGTAGCCGTTGGAAACATATTTGGGATGCTCGCCGGCGACAATGAGGAGCGAGCGGAAGCCGCGGCGGGCGAGGAGGCGGGTTTCGTCCTCGACCTTGGCGACGGGGAGAGTGGTGCGGGGGATGGTGTTGTTGCGCGAGAAGCCGCAGTATTTGCAGATGTTGACGCACTCGTTGGAAAGGTAGAGCGGGGCGAAGAGGCGGATGGTTTTGCCGAAGAATTTTTGCGTTAGGCGCTGGGAGGCGGCGGCGAGCGCTTCGAGGTGCGGAGCGGCGGCGGGGGAGAGGAGCGCGGCGAAGTCTTCGAGGGAAATTGCGTTCTGCTGGCCAGCAGAACGGTGGAGGATCGCGAGGACCTCGGCCTCGGAAGCAGTGCGGGCGCGGTCGAGCCAGCGCGGGAGCGGGAGAGTGGGGAGGGTTTGAGAGAAGGAGGGCACGGAAAAAACGGAGAGCAGAGAGCTAGGAGCGGAGAGAAAGAGGGAGGAAAAAGAGTTTAACCAAGAAAGAATACGAAAGCGAAATTAGGCGTCGAGGAAGGCGGTGAGGGGGCTGGTGGGGCTGGCGATTTGCGACGGCGCGGCCAAACCGCATTCGAACGCCGCACGTCCTGCCACCACAGCCGTCTTGAAAGCCACCGCCATCCGGTTGGGATCTGTGGATACAGCAATGGCGGTATTGACCAGGACTGCGTCTGCTCCCAATTCCATTGCTTCGGCCGCATGGCTGGGAGCGCCAATGCCCGCGTCCACAACCACCGGCACGGTGGCCTGTTCGATGATAATGCGGATTTGCTCCCGGGTTTGCAGACCTCGATTTGACCCGATCGGCGAACCCAGCGGCATCACCGTCGAGGTGCCAATATCCTGCAAACGCTTGGCAAGAACTGGATCGGCGTTGATGTACGGCAGGACAACAAAACCTTCGCGAACCAGGATCTCGGCAGCCTTGAAAGTTTCGACGGGATCGGGCAAGAGGTATCGGGGGTCGGGATGGATTTCGAGTTTCACCCATTTGGGCAAGCCTGCGGCGGCAGCCAGGCGCGCCAATCGGACAGCCTCCTCGGCATTGGTGGCGCCACTGGTATTGGGAAGCAACAGGAATTTTTGCGAATCAATAAATTCCAAAATGTTCGCAAACGGATCCTTCTTCCCGGTCAAGTCCGCCCGGCGCAGTGCGACGGTGACGATTTCAGCGCCACTGGCTTCAAGGGCATCGCGCATCGCCTCGGGGGAGGAAAATTTTCCAGTGCCCAGGATGAGGCGCGAGTGGAAGGTTCTGCCCGCGATTGAAAGAGG
>CAZDAQ010000210.1:0-4374 GCA_964503425.1 uncultured Opitutales bacterium | reverse complement strand
TGCCCCCCGCTCTCGTCATCCTCGCCGCCGGCCTGGGCACCCGCTACGGCGGCCTTAAGCAGATGGACCCGCTCGGTCCCCAGGGTGAGACCATCTTGGACTATTCCATCCGTGACGCCCGTCAGGCCGGCTTTTCCCAGGTCGTCTTCATCATCCGCCGCGACTTCTAGGACGCCTTCCGCGCCCGCGTCGGCGCGCGGCACGCCACCAACCCCGGCCTCGAAATCCGCTACGCCTTCCAGCAGCCCGACGACCTCCCACCTGGCTTCAGCCCACCCCTCGGTCGCGAAAAACCCTGGGGCACCGGCCACGCCGTCTGGTGCGCCCGTGGCGTCGCGGACCGCCCCTTCGCCGTCATCAACGCCGATGATTTCTACGGCGCCGACTCCTTCCGCCGTCTCGCCCAATTCCTCAATATCACCGACCCGCGCGCCACCGAATTCGCCATGGTCGGCTTCCGCCTCGGCTACACGCTCTCTGAGCATGGTGCCGTCGCCCGCGGCATCTGCCAAGTTGACGCCACCGGCTGGCTCGCCCGCATCGAGGAGCAAACCTCCCTCCAGCCCGATCCCGGTGGCGGTGCCCGCATCACGCGGCCAGATGGCTCCTCCACCATCCTTTCCACCGACACAATCGTCTCGATGAACTGCTGGGCCTTCACCCCCGCCCTTTTTCCACTTCTCGAAAACCAGCTTGTTGCCTTCCTCCGCGAAAAAGGCACCGATCTCAAAGCCGAATGCTACCTCCCCGCCGCCCTCGGCGCGCTCATCGCCTCCCAACAGGTCCGCGTCCGCGTGCTGCCCACAGAGTCCCGCTGGTTCGGCGTCACCTACCAGGAAGACAAGCCCCGCGTCCAGGCCGCCCTCCGCACCCTCCATGAAGCCGGTCAATACTCCAGCATCCCTCCATTTCCATAAATCTTCATCTGCCGCCCGCCTCACTCCCCCACCCCGCGCTTCGCCAATTCCCCCAGCGTCCACGCATATTCCGCCGCGATTTGCTGTTCCACCCGCGCAGCGCGCAAGGGCTCCGGCAGCACCGCCCACGTGTAAGTTTCCATCTCCAGGTGCGCGCACGCTCCGGCGTCGCGCGCCAGAAAATCCATCACGCCCGTCAGGTGCTCCCGTGTGTCTCCCAGCGGCGGTTCCGGCGTCGCCTGCAAGGGCACATGAAAATGCACGCGCCATTCCGCGCCGCGCGCTGCCTCCGTCAAGTTTTCCGCCCACGCCAGCGCCTCCGGCAAATCTGTAAACCGCCGCAACGCCCCCTCTCCATCCCGAGCAATCACTTGGTGCAAATACACCGGCTCCGCAAAACTCCGCAGCGCCTTCAACCCCGCATCCGTCGGCTTCAACCGTAGCGCCGAACTGAAATGGATTTTCGCCAGCCGTATCTCCGCATCCCGCAGCCGCGCCAGGCTCTCTCCGGCCTCCTCGTATTCCACCGCCAGGTGGCATGCGTCATAAGTCACGCCGATGACTTCCCGCGCGCACCGCGGCGTGTCCGGTCGCGCAAAAAATTCCCGCAAAAACGCCAGCGTCTCCTCCGTCGTTTCGAACCATCCCAGCGGCTCCGGCTCCAGCCCCAGCACAAAATCCTTCCCCTGCCGGTCGCGCAACCGGTCTAGTTGCGCGGCGCACTGCGCCAGTTGCTTGAACATCTCCTCCTGCGCCGAGTCATCCAGCCCAAATCCCTTGAACGACCCCGGCAGCGTGCTCACGCTCCCCGCCGCCACGTCCGCCGGCAACAGCGCCGCCAGTATTTCAAACAACCGCAACGTATGCTCCAGTCGCGCCGGTTCCGTCCAATCGGGCCGGTAAACCTGCTCCTTCACCCGCGTATCGTGAAATTTTCCATAGGGAAATCCATTCAGCGTAAAAACATAAAACTGGTTCTCCGCCAACCATGCCCGCAACTCCGCCAGCACTCCCGGCTGCACTAGATCTTGCGCGGCCTCCGCCGCGAGCCACAATCCCAGCCCAAAGGATTTCGCCCCCGGCGCCACCGCGACCTTCACTGCCATCGCCTCCTCCCGCAGCATCCGCCGCACTGCCGGCCACGACTCCGCCGCATGCACGTTCGTGCAATACGTCAAATGCCGTCCGTGCTTGAGTCGCATGGGCTTTTACTCCTCCACGGTGAACTTCCCGCCCTGCGCGAGAAATTCGCGCGGGTTGCGGTACAACACCCGGTCCACCGCCTCCCAGCTCTGCCCGCGCGCATGCAGTTCCATTCCGAGTTTTGGCGGCGCCAGCGGGTCGCTCACGCCCCAGTCGCATGCGGAATTCGCCCACAGTCGTTCCGCTCCGCAAATTTCCAAAATGTCCGCCGCCCGCGGCGCTGTGCATTTCGATACTGGATATAGCGTTATCCCGGCCCAGTGCCCTCGGTCCAGCACCATCCTGACCGTGTGCTCCTCCACATGGTCAATGATCACGCGTTCCGCCCGCAGGCCGCGAAAATTCCGCACCGCGTCGAGAATCATCCGCGTCCCTTTTAGTTTGTCCTCCAGGTGCGGCGTATGCACCAGCACCAGCGCATTGTGCTTCTCCGCCAGCGCCAGATGCTCCTCCAAAATTACCAGCTCGTTGCGCGTATTCTTGTTCAAGCCAACCTCCCCAATGCCCAGCACGCTCGGCCGGTCCAAAAACTCCGGCAGCACCTTTAGCACCTCCCGCGCAAATCCCGGGTCCTCCGCCTCCTTCGGGTTCAGGCACACCCACGCATAATGCTTGATCCGATAGCGCGCCGCCCGCTTCGGCTCATATTCCGTCAGTTGCAGAAAATAATCGCGAAACGCCTCCGCCGAACTGCGGTCGAACCCCGCCCAAAACGCCGGCTCGCATACCGCCCGGCATCCCGCCAGCGCCATCCGCTCGTAATCGTCAGTCACCCGGCTCACCATGTGCGCGTGGGGTTCAATGTATCGCATGGTCGGTAAAATTTGCTGAATGAAAATCTCGCTGCATCCAAAGTTTGACTATTCCTCCAACCTACTTCTTCGCCTTCGTTTGCTTGCTTCTCTTCAAAGCCTCGTTCTTCCACGCCCCCGCCGCCGGCGCCCCCGCGCGCATCGCCGGAACCGTCGTCGGGTCGCTCAATGCCCGCAGCACCGACCCCGCGCGCTCGCCCGCAGCATCCGGCTTCGAGAGCTTGCCCAGCGCCATCTGCAAGGCTCTGACCCGGTAATCCTCCGCTCGTCCCTTTCGTTCCACCCGGTCCAAAAACGCCGCCACCTCAATCAATTTTCCCCGCGCATCCAGAAACCCCGCCTCGACCGGGTCAAAGGCCGGCGCAGGCGCGGGCGGCGGTGGGGGTTTCGCCATGGCGGCAAACTTCGGCCATGCCCTTAGGGCGCGTTCTCCATCTTCTTGGTCGGCCAGTAGAAATCCTGCAATCCCGTCACTTTCAGCGCATACAGCGCGCCATTTTGATCAATATGCAAAAACTCGGCGTTTGACACCGTGATCTCCACTCTCCCATCCGGGTTCAAATCCACTTGCTGCCCCTTCGGCAGCCCCCGGTTGTATAACACCTTGCTGTTCGACACCTGCTTCACCGTCAACAGGCTGATGTCATCTGTGGCCGACAAAATCAGGTGCATCCCCGTTGCCGCCGGTGGCGTCGGCACCGATGTGTCCGCGCCGGGGCTGGCCGGCGGCGCGCTCGTGCTCGAGGCCGTGTCCGCTCCCGCATCCGTCCGCCAAAGCTTCTCCACCCCGTAAAATAGCGCCACCAACACGACAATCGCCACCACCAGCATGGCCATCATCCGCGTCCATATCTTGCGGTCCAGCATTTCGCCCGCTTCAAATGCGCTCGCCGGCTTCGTCGTAGCGACGCCCTCCGCCTCTGCCTCGTTTTCGCGCCCCGGCAGTTCTACCCGACCGAGGTTATCCCGCCGCGCCAGCCGTGACGACGCCAGCGACTGCGCGTTGAAATCCGTCCCCAGCTTCTCCGCGTCCAGCTTCAGGTGCCGCGCATAAATCTTCAAAAAACCCCGCTTGTAAACATCCGGCAGCGGAAACGCGAAACTCCCGTTCTCCATCTCCTGCAGGTAGTCCATCCGGATTTTCGTCGCCTCCGACGCCTCGCGCAGCGATATCCCCAAGCGCTTGCGCGATTCCTCCAGTCGTTCGCCAATGGTTTGCATTTTTTCGTTCTCTGCGTGTTACGCCAATCCCCGCCGCGACGCAATCCCTTTTCCATCTTTATCACGACGCTTCCCGCCTCACGCCCGTCCTCCAGCAACCGCACCCGCCTGTCCATTGGCCAATTTGTCTACATAGACCGTTTCTTACCGCGCTTACTTCGCTTCAATGCCGCTTGACGAGCGGAATGCTCATGTTACCTTCCATGTGACATGCTTTCCCC
>CAZDAQ010000209.1:0-4398 GCA_964503425.1 uncultured Opitutales bacterium | reverse complement strand
TGGCGGAGAGGGAGGGATTCGAACCCTCGGTAGCGATTTTGTCACTACACCGGTTTAGCAAACCAGCGCCTTAGACCACTCGGCCACCTCTCCGGGAGCACACCGGGCCGCAGTCAGGGGCCGGTCCGGGGCAAGAGGGGAAATATCTCGCGCTGCGGGCGCAGGGGCAAGCAAAAAGGCCGGGCGGGTCATGGGTGAATGCAGAGCGGATGCGATGGGGCGTGTGACTGCAGCAGCACGGGCTCAACGGATGACGACGCTTTTTATGTTTACGAATTCGTGGATGCCGAAGAGGCCGAGTTCGCGACCGTAGCCGGAGTCCTTCACGCCGCCGAAGGGCAGGCGCGGATCGCTTTTGACCAAGTCGTTGACGACGCAGGCGCCGGCGTCGAGCTGCTCACGGGCGATACGGCGGCCCCGGGCGAGGTCGCGCGTGAAAACGCCCGCACCGAGGCCGTAGCGGTGCTGGTTGGCAAGGGCGATGGCGTCGGCTTCGTCACGCGCGGAAATGACAGCGGCGACCGGGCCGAAGGTTTCCTCGTCGAACACGGCCATGCCGGGACGGACGCCGGTGAGCAAAGTGGGCGGATAAAAATTGCCGGGGCCGGGTTGCGGCGAACCGCCGAGGCGCAGGGTGGCACCGGCGGCGATGCTGGCGTCCACTTGTTTTTGGAGGGCAGTGCGTGCCTCGGGCTTGGCGAGCGGGCCGAGCTTGGTGTCCGGATGCAGCGGGTCGCCGGGAGCCCAGGCGCGCAGTTCGGCAAGAAATTTTTCCTCGAAGGCGGCGCGGACACTTTCGAGGACGATGAAGCGCTTGGCGGCGATGCAGACCTGCCCGGCGTTAAGGCAGCGCGAAGTGGCGCAGACGCGGGCGGCGAGATCGAGGTCGGCGTCTTCGAGAATCAGGTAGGGGTCGCTACCGCCGAGTTCCATGACGCATTTTTTCAACACGGTGCCGGCGAGGGCGGCGAGTTGCGCGCCGGCGGCGGCGCTGCCGGTGAGAGTGACGCCACGGACAGAGGCATGCGCGAGGGCGACCGCAGCGCCGTCAGGCCCGGCGAGGAGAGTGCGCACGAGATCGTCGGGAAAGCCGGACTCGCGGAACAAATGTTCGATGGCGATGGCGCAGCGCGGGACGTTGGAGGCGTGTTTGAGGGCGACGGCGTTGCCGGCGAGGAGGATGGGCACGCTGGCGCGGAAAAACTGCCAGAACGGAAAATTCCACGGCATGACGGCGAGGATGACGCCGAGTGGCTGGAAGGTGATGAAGCTTTCCTTTGCGCCGGTGTCCACGGGCTGGTCGGCAAGCATGGCAGGGCCGTGGTCGGCAAAGTAGTCGCAGAGCCAGGCGCATTTTTCGGCCTCGGCGCGGCCTTCGGTAACGGGCTTGCCCATTTCCTCGGCGGCGAGGCGGGCGAGATGGTCGCGCCGTTCGCGCAAACGGGCGGCGAGGGCATGGAAGAGGGTGGCGCGCGAGAGGAGGGAGGTTTGCTTCCAGGCGAGGTGGGCGGCGTGGGCGGAGTCGAGGGCGGCGCAAATTTCCGGGACGGAGTGCGGCGGGAACTCGGCGAGTTGTTCGCCGGTGGCGGGGTTGATGGAACGGAGCATAGCCTCGGAACAATTATTTGACAGGCACGGCGATTTCGGACGGGGCGGAGGCAGCGGCGTTGCTTTGATTCAGGAGGAGCGAAGGGACGGACTGGTTGCCGCCGAGCACGAGGGTGGAGGGTGCGCGGCCATCCCATTTTTCCACGATGTTCAAGAGGAGGGCCTGCGGGGATTGCTTCAAGGCGTCGCCACGCGCCTGGAGCGCCTTGGCTTCACCTTCGGCGCGGATGAGGACGGTGGCGGCGTCAACCTTGGCCTGGTCCTGGGCATACACGGCCTGGGCGGCGCGCTGCTGCTGCACCATCTTGGCTTCGATGGCTTGTTCGAGCTGGGAAGAGAGGTCAATGTTGACGATGACGAGATCGTCAATGGAGGCGACGTCGTAGGCGGCCATTTTGTCCTTCAGGATTTTCAGCGCCTTGTCCTTCACCTGCTCGCGCTGCTGGACGATGTTCTCGGCGGTGAGGAGGGCGGTGACCTGCTTGAGAGCCTCCTGCGTGTTGGGGACGAGGAGGGAGTTGAGGACGTCGCCCTGGTATTTGGTGTAAAGGTCCACGACTTTGTCGGGATTGTTGCGGAAGATGACGGTGACGTTGGCGTTGATGGTCTGGAGGTCGGAGGAAAAGCAGGCGGCCATGAAGTTGGCGGACTGCACCTGGACGTTGACGCCTTCAATCCGCGAGATGAGGGGGGCGACGAAATAGAAGCCGGAACCCAGGGGGGTGAGGGAGGCCTTGCCGAGGGTCACGCGGACGCCCATGTAACCCGGCTGCACCGTGCGGTAAGTGGAGGCCGCGGCAAACAAGACGAGCAGGGCGACAACGACGAAAAAGATGAGAGTGTTAAGAGCTTTCATGGGGAGAGGGGAGCGGGAGAAGGATGTTGGTTTTGGCATGGGGTGTCACGGTTAAAGCCATGAGGGATTAGGGGATGGTGCAGGCGAAAAGAGAAGGGCTCTTATGCGGGAATGCCAGCCATGGCTTTGCCGGCGAGCCAGCCGGTAGTCCAGGCGGCTTGGAAATTGAAGCCGCCGGTGATGGCGTCGATATCGAGGACTTCGCCGGCGAAGTGAAGGCCGGGGCAGAGGCGGCTTTCCATGGTGCGGAAATTGACCTCCTTGAGGGCGACGCCGCCGCAGGTAACGAATTCCTCCTTGAACATGCTTTTGCCGGTAACTTGATATTCACCGGCGCAAAGCTCGCGGGCGAAGGCGAGGGCGAGGTCCTTGGACAAGGTGGCCCAGGTGGTTTCGGCGGAGATGCCGGCGGCGTTGGCCAGACGTTCCCAGAGGCGCTGGGGCAGGCCGAGGGGGGACCAGCCGGCGATGTGCTTGCGCGGATGTTGGGCACGCATGTCCTGAAAGGCGGCGGCGACGCGGCGCTGGTCGTGGTCAGCAATCCATTGGATATGGAGGGGGAACTGGTAATTTTTATCGGCGAGGAGGCGTGCGCCCCAGGCGGAGGTGCGGAGGATGCAGGGGCCGCTGAGGCCCCAGTGGGTGATGAGGAGGGGGCCGGATTCGTCGAGCGGGGTGCCGGGGACGCGGGCGCGGGCGTGGGGGACGGAGAGGCCGGAGAGACCGCGAAGGCGGGGGTCGTCCACGTGAAAGGTGAAGAGGGAGGGGACGGGGGGGGTGATGGTGTGGCCGAGGGCGGCGGCGAGGCCGTGGCCTTTGACGCCACGGGAGCCACCGGTGGCGAGGAGGAGGCGGTCGCATTCGATTGAGCCGTCTTCCGTAAGCCAGAGGCGGAAGACACCGTCGTCTTTTCTAAGAATTTCGGAGAGACCGCAGCCGGTGCGGACTTTGACGTTGAGGCGGGCGGCTTGGGAGGTGAGGCAGTCGAGAATGGTTTGCGAGGAATCCGTGACGGGGAACATGCGGCCATCGCCTTCGGTTTTGAGGGGGACGCCGCGGTCGGCAAACCAGGCGACGGTGTCGCGGGGCTGGAAACGGTGGAAGGGGCCGAGGAGCTCGGTGGCGCCGCGGGGGTAATTTTTAACCAGCTCGGCGGGGTCGAAACAGGCGTGGGTGACGTTGCAGCGGCCACCGCCGGAGACGCGGACTTTGGCGAGGACGTCGGGCGCGCGTTCGTAGAGGTGGATGTCGGCGGCGGGGCAGGCTTCGGCGCAGGCGAGGGCGGCGAAGAAGCCGGCGGCGCCACCTCCAGCAATGACAACACGAGGTGCGGAAGACATGAATGCGGGAGGAAGGCTACCGGCGGAGATGAGGGAAAGCCAGCGCGGAGCGGCCTTGACAAGCGGGGCGGGGGACGCTGGCCTCGGAGGGAGATGCGCGCGCATGCCAGGAGGGGGCGGGGGACGCGGGCCTGGGGGGGTCTGCTGGCGGTGGCGTTGGCAATGGGGTTGTGGGTGACGGCGTGGGCACAGACAGGGAACGCGTGGCGGGATGGTTTGACGCGGGATGACGTGATTGGGGCGCTGGGGGAGCCGAAGTCTTCGATGGTGATGGGGAGCAAGGCGGTGCTGCAATATGACGGCGGGGTGGTGATAACTTTTCGCAATGGCGTGGTGACGAACATCGCCGGGACGGTGCCGCCGGCGTTGCGGGCGGGGGCCGCGAAGCCTGGGGGGGTGGCGGGAGTTGCGGCAAGTTCAACGACGACGGCGACTGCGGCAGGTGGGGGAAAGACGACGGTGGTGGCGGGAAGCGGAGCGACTGCGCCTGCGCCGGTGGTGGCGACGACGGGGCAGGCGACCGTGACGGCGGCGGGAGCGGGGAATGGGACGGGGGAGGCGGGGTCGCCCGTGGTGTTGGGCGGGAATGTCACG
>CAZDAQ010000208.1:0-4440 GCA_964503425.1 uncultured Opitutales bacterium | reverse complement strand
ATTTCTCATCGGCGACGGCGCTGGGGGCGTGGATGGGGGGCTTCGGGATGCCGTTCGCGTTTTGCGCGGCGTTTCTGGCGATGATGCTGCTGGGGCCGGGGCGGTTTGCGCTGGATAATGACGGGGGGTTGTAGGGGCGCGGGGTTTGCCCATTCATTCGCTTCGGGCAGGATTGCAAGCCTGACCCCCGTCATGTTCTCTGAGGTGCCAGGCAATTTGTAGGCATTTCCTTGAAAACAAGATTAGGAACCGCCTATTGAGACAAAATTGAGAATAAGGACTTGACCGGGGGAGGGGGATGGGTAAATTGAGTGGCTTTTCCAAAATCCTGACGCCATGGCCAAGAGTTTATTCGAGAAAGTGTGGGAAGCGCATACCGTGCGGAAACTGCCGAACGGGCAGACGCAATTGTTCATCGGGACGCACCTGATTCACGAGGTGACGAGCCCGCAGGCGTTCGGGATGATGCGGGATTTGGGGCTGAAGGTGCAGTTTCCGCAGCGGACGTTCGCGACGGTGGACCACATTGTGCCGACGAACGAGCGGACGGAGCCGTTTTCGGATCCGCTGGCGGACGCAATGATCAAGGAACTGCGGAAGAACTGCGCGGATTGCGGCATCACGTTTTTCGACCTGAACAGCGGGAAGCAGGGGATTGTGCACATTGTCGGGCCGGAGCAGGGCATCACCCAGCCGGGGACGACGATTGCGTGCGGGGACTCGCACACCTCGACGCACGGGGCGTTTGGGGCGATTGCCTTTGGGATCGGGACGAGCCAGGTGCGGGACGTGCTGGCGACGCAGACGATTGCGCTGAGCAAGCTGAAGGTGTGCCGCATCAACGTGGACGGGAAGCTGGGGCCGGGGGTGTATGCGAAGGACGTGATTTTGCACATCATCCGGCAGCTCGGCGTGGAAGGCGGGCTGGGCCTGGCGTATGAATTTGGCGGCGAGGTGTTCGACCGGTTCACGATGGAAGAGCGGATGACGGTGTGCAACATGACCATCGAAGGCGGGGCGCGGTGCGGATATGTGAACCCGGATGCGACGACGTATGCATATTTAAAAGGGCGGCCCTACAGCCCGCAAGGGGCGGAGTGGGACAAAGCCGTGGAGCGGTGGAAGAGCTATGCCTCGGACCCTGGGTGCAAGTATGACAAGGTCGTGAACATCCGCGGCGCGGACATCGGCCCGACGGTGACGTGGGGGATCAATCCGGGGCAGGCGGTGTTCATTGACGAGAAGCTGCCGGTGCCGGAGCAAATGCCGGAGAAGGACCGGGCGACGGCGCGCGAGGCGTTTGCCCACATGAAGCTGCAGCCCGGGGCGCCAATCAAGGGGACGAAGGTGGATGTCGTCTTTTTGGGCAGCTGCACAAACGGGCGGCTGTCGGACTTGCAGGAAGTGGCGCGGCTGGTGAAAGGGCACCATGTGATGGCGGGAGTGAAGGCGATTGTCGTGCCCGGCTCGCAAGGCGTGAGCAAGCTGGCGGAGGAGATGGGGCTGGCGCAGACCTTCCGCGACGCGGGGTTTGAGTGGCGCGGGGCGGGGTGCTCGATGTGCCTGGCGATGAACCCGGACAAACTGATTGGCGACCAGCTGTGCGCGAGCTCGAGCAACCGGAATTTTAAAGGCCGGCAGGGCAGCCCGACGGGGCGGACGATTTTAATGAGCCCGGCGATGGTGGCAGCGGCGGCGGTGACGGGGGTCGTCAGCGACGCGCGGGAAGTGTTCGCGAGCAAGAATTGAAAAACCGGAATTTAAAATTCAAAATTCAAAATTTAAAATCCAAGATTTAACATGGCACTCGCAAAAATAACATCGGTGACCGGGCGCGGGGTATATGTGCCCGGGGATGATGTGGACACGGACCGGATCATTCCGGCGCGGTTCATGAAGTGCCTGACCTTTGACGGGCTGGGCGAATATGCGTTTTACGACGAGCGGGCGAGGGCCACGCGGGAAGGGCGGGTGCACCCGCTGGACGATGCGCAATATGCGGGGGCGAGCGTGCTGTTGAGCGGGTCGAATTTTGGCTGCGGGTCGTCACGCGAGCACGCGCCGCAGTCGTTGTATCGCTTTGGGATCCGGGCGGTGATTGCGGAGAGCTTTGCGGAGATATTTTTCGGCAACTCGATCACGCTGGGGATGCCGTGCGTGATGCTGGCGGAGGCGGAAATCGAGGAGCTGGCGGGGATGATCGAGCGCGACCCGCAGGAGCCGGTGACGATAAACGTGCTGGAGCGGCGGGTAACGTGCGGCGGCCGGGAGTTTGTCGCGCATTTGCCGGACACGGCGCACGAGGCGCTGATTTCGGGGAAGTGGGACGCGATCGCAGACCTGTTGGACGGGCTGCCGGATGTGGCGCGGGTGGCGGCGGGGCTGGCGTATGTGAAGTAGTTGCGGTTGCCAAGAGGCGCGGGGGTGAGGTATGAACGGCGCATGGCGAGCCGGGTGGATGTGTCATGGATTTTTCCCATTCTGATGGGGGTCGTCGTGGTGGCGGCGATTGTGTCGGCCATTGTCGGCGGGAGGCGGAAGCGAAGGAATCTGCAGGCGCTGGCGCAGCGGCTGGGGCTGGACTATGTCATGGATGACGGGCCGAAGTTTTCGTTTACGCTGGACGTGGCCACGAGTGAACGGGACGCGACACGGAAGGTCTGCGTGGAGGGGACGATCCGGGGAAGACGCGTGGAGTTTAGCGAATTTACGACCAGCGCGGGCAGGAGCAGCCAGCGGTGGACGGAGGTGGCCGTGGCGGCGGTGGCGGGGGACTTCGAGTTTTCGCTGCAGCAGGAAGGCTTGGGGTGGAAATTGATGAGGTGGCTGGGCGACGAGGAGGTGACAATAGGTGACCGGGAGTTCGACGCGCAATGGCACATCAAGGCGAGCTCGCCGGATACATTGCAGGCGATGCTGTTGCCGGAATTGCGCGGGAAGATCACCGCCGCGGGACTGAGCGGGACGCAGGGACACTTTATGCTGTTTGACGGGTGGATGAGGTATATCGAGCGAGGCGGTTTTGAGGACCCAAGCCGCGTGGCCCGGGGCGAGCGGGTACTCGGGCTATTGAGCGATTTAGCCGTGGCCGCGGAAGTGGCGGCGAAATAAGCCGACCGCGAACACGGACGTATACAGGCGACCAAGAGGCGAGGCCGGACAGGCGGGGCCGGGGCGGAGAGGCGCGAAGCTAAGGGCGGCCCGTAAAAGGAGGCTGGGTGATGCGGAGGGCGGCGGTGGATTTATACGAGCCGCTGAGGAAGGCGATGAGGAAGAGAACCGAGAACACGGGGAAGAGGACGGTGGCGAGGAGGCCGAAGAAGCCGGTGACGCCGCAGAAGAGCAACGTGCCCGCGATCACGGCCACAAGCAGGAAGGTGGGTGAATGTTTGGACATGGCGGTGGTGTGGTGGAGGGGCCGATGAAGTGGTTTGACGCGTTGCATTACCTATCGGCGGTTTGAGCGGTTTCCCTAAGCAATATACCTCATTTCGTGCCAAAATAGGTAAACGGAGTGTAAAATTGTGTGGAGTCGGGCGAAGCGAAAGCCGGAAGGGGCGCGAAAGCCGAAGGCAGGAAACGTTAGCGGCGACTTAAACACTGGGCGGGACACGGCGGCCGCCGAGGAGGGAGATGACGAAGAGGACGAGGAAGATGATGAAGAGGATGCGGGCAATGCCGGAGGCCATGCCGGCAATGCCGGAGAAACCGAGGGCCGCGGCGATGAGGGCGACAAGGAGGAAGAGAAGGGCGTATCTCAGCATACCCTTAACATACGACAGTTTTTAAATTTGGCTTAAGGCGGGCGGGTAAAACGGGGGTAAAATTGCACCTTAGATTTATGGCGGGAAATCCCTCAAATATTTTCAGGATTTTTCCGCAGACCAGCGGGCGAGGAGTTCTTCGGCGCCCGGGACATCGCGGAGGAGCCAGTCGGAATAGAGGGCGTGTTTTTCGGATGCGGGGAGGGGCCAGGGGAGGTTGGCGCGAGGGTCGCGGAGGCGGCGGGTGAGTTCGTAGAGGCAGAGGGCGGAGCAGACGGAGAGGTTGAAGCTTTGGGCGAAGCCTTCCATGGGGAGACGGACCTGGAGGTCGCAGAGGGCGTGGGCGGTATCGGAAAGGCCGGTGAGTTCGGTGCCGATGAGGAGGGCGAGCGGGCGGTCGAGCGGGACATCGGCGAGGTCAACGGGTGCGCCCTGGAGGGTAAGGGCGGCGATGCGGTAGCCGCGGGCGCGGAGGGTGGTGAGGGCGGTGGTGGTGGCGGGGCGGGGAGTGCCGGGCAAAGCGGGAGGGATGCGGGGGCTGGAGCGAGGAGGAGGCGGTGACGCAGCGGGAGGCGGGGTGTCGTTATCGGACTCCAGGGAAGGAAGGGAAGTGGCGAGGTGGGGCGGATCGGGGGAGGGGTATTCGGGGGGTGACGGGACGGTGGCGGAGCGGTAG
>CAZDAQ010000207.1:0-4464 GCA_964503425.1 uncultured Opitutales bacterium | reverse complement strand
ATCTCCGGCGGCATAGACCTCTCCGTCGGCGCCATTTACGCCCTGGCCTCCGTCATCGGCGCGCTCGTCCTGCACCATTACGGTCCCAACGGCCCGGGCTCAGCCACCGCCCCCTGGGTTGGCGTCCTGCTGGGTGCCGCGGCCTGTGTCGGCGTCGGCATGCTTTGCGGCCTCGTCAATGGCGGCCTCATCCTTGGCCTGCGCATGCACCCGTTTATCATCACCCTCGGCACCATGGCCATCCTGCGCGGCATCGCCTTTGTCCTCACCACCGGCCAGTCCGTAACCGACTTTCCTCCCCAACTCCAGGCGATTGTAAACTACGAAGTCGGCGACGGCCTCTCCGTTGTGCCTTTGTTGGTCATGGTGCTGGCCACCATCGCCGGCGCGATTTATCTGACTCGCCTCGCCGCCGGCCGCCGCGTCTATGCCGTCGGGGGCAATGAACTTGCCGCCCGCTTCAGCGGCATCAATGTTTCCCGCGTCAAACTCGGCGTCTATTTCATCTCCGGCCTCGCCACCGGCGTCGCCGCCCTCATGGCCATCGGTTGCTACGGTGCCGCCTCCTCGAGCGATGGCCAGGGCTACGAACTCAACGTCATTGCCGCCGCCGTCGTCGGTGGCGCCAGCCTCACCGGTGGCCGGGGCTCCGCCCTCGGCGCCATGCTCGGTGCCCTCGTCATCCAAATGATTGACACCGGCATCGTTGACCTCGACCTCGACCAAAACTACAGCAAAATCATCATTGGCTCCGTCATCATCATCGCCGTCGCGCTCGACACCTTCAACTCCTGGCTCGCCCGCCGTCGCCTCGAAAAACAGGCCCATTAAATGGGATGGATTTCCCCCGCTTTCTTCACCATCCTCAATCTCGAATTTTTCAGTTCTGCATTCTTAATTCTGCATTCCCCAACCCCCCATGACCAAACTACCCCTCCTCCTCCTCGCCGCCTGCGCGGCCCTCGCCCTCCCGCTCGGCGCGCAAACCCCGCCCGCTGGCGCGCCCAAAAACATCGTCATTGGCCTCGTCGCCAAGTCCCAAAGCAACCCCGTCTTCCAAGCCGCCCGCGTCGGCGCCCAGGACGCCGCCAAGGAGCTTAGCGCCAAATATGGCCTCAACATCACCGTGGATTGGCGCACCCCCAATGACGAAGACGCCCAGAAGCAGGCCGACGCCATCGAGCAACTCGTCCTCGCCGGCGCCAACGGCATCGCCGTCTCCTGCTCCGATGCCAACAAGGTCACCCCCGCCATCAACGATGCCGTCAAAAACGGCGTCCCCGTCGTCACTTTCGACTCCGACGCCCCCAAAAGCGCCCGCTTCGCCATGTATGGCGTCGACGACTACAAATGCGGCTTAAAAATCATGGATGACCTCGCCAAATACCTGCACGGCCAGGGCGTCGTCGCCATCCTCGCCGGCAACCAAAACGCCCCCAACCTCCAGAAACGCGCCCAGGCCGTCCGCGATGAAGCCAAAAAATACCCCGGCATTACCATCATTGACACCTATTACCACAAGGAAACCCCGCAGGATGCCGCCGCCAAGGTCGAGGAGGTCATGCAGGCTCACCCTGAAATCACCGGCTGGGCCATGATCGGCGGCTGGCCCCTCTTCACCACCAATGCCCTCAAGTGGCCCCCCGGCACTGTCGAGGTCGTCGCCGTCGACGCCCTCCCCGCCGAGCTCGCCTACATCCGCAACGGCTACGTCCCCGAACTCCTCGCCCAGCAATGCTACGAATGGGGCCATCAGTCCGTGACCCTCCTCGTGGACAAAATCCTCTTCAAAAAACAGCCCGATCAGGTCTTCGTCGAAAGCGAACTCATCCCCGTCACCAAGGACAACGTCGAGGCCTTCTCCAAAAACTGGGACAAGTGGCTCCCAAATAAGTGAGCATCCCTGCCTCCTCTTCCCTCAAAAATAGCGCGGCTTAAAACACCGCGCTATTTTTCTGCCATGGCTTTCCTCGAATTCCACGCCATCACCAAACGCTTCCCCGGCGTCCTCGCTCTCGACGGCGTCACCTTCAGCGTCGAGCGCGGCTCCTGCCACGCCCTCATTGGCGAAAACGGCGCCGGCAAAAGCACCCTCGGTAAAATCCTCGCCGGCGTCCACCAGGCCGACAGCGGCGAACTCCGCCTCGACGGCCAGCCCGTCCACCCCGCCTCCCCCTATGCCGCCCGCCATCTCGGCATCGCGATGGTCCACCAGGAACTCGCCTTCTGCCCCAACCTCTCCGTCGCCGAAAATCTCTGCCTCGGCGACCTCCCGCGCGCCAAATTCGGCTGGGTTCGCCGTGCCGAAATGCGCCGCCGCGCCCGTGCCATGCTCGCCGAAATTGGCAGCGCCATTGACCCCGCCGCCGTCATCAGCTCCCTCTCCACCGGTCACGAGCAACTCGTCCAGATCGCCGCCGCCGTCGGCACCGGCGCCCGCGTCATCGTCATGGACGAGCCCACCAGTTCCCTCTCCCTCGGCGAAACCCGTGAACTCTGCCGCCTCGTCCACGCCCTCAAGACCCGCGGCATCACCCTCATCTACGTCTCCCACCGCCTCGAGGAAATTTTCGAACTCTGCGACGCCGTCACCGTCCTGCGCGATGGCCGCCACGTCTCCACCGAACCCGTCGCCGCCACCAGCCCCCACCGCGTCGTCCAGCAAATGATTGGCCGCGAGCTCCTCGTCCGCACCCCCGCATTCCTTGCCCGCGAGCCCGGCCCCGAATCCCTCCGCGTGGAAAATCTTTCCTCCCCGCGTAAATTCTCCGGCATCAGCTTCCACGTCCGCGCGGGTGAAATCGTCGGCCTCGCCGGCCTCGTCGGCGCGGGCCGCAGCGAAGTCGCCCAGGCCATCCTTGGCCTCGACCCCGCCGCCACCGGCGCCGTCGCCATCCATGGTCGCCCCCTGTCCCTCGGCTCCATCCAAACCGCCCTCGCTGCCAAACTCGGTCTCGTCCCCGAGGACCGCAAACGCCAGGGCCTCGTCCTTTCCCTCAACTGCCGCGAAAACATCTCCCTCGCCGCCCTGCCTCAGCTTTCCCGCCTCGGCTGGGTCCGCCGCGGCGCCGAACGCGCTCTTGCCGACGGCTATGGCCGCCGTCTGCGTGTCAAAGCCCCGACGCTCGAAACCGTCATTGCCTCCCTCAGCGGCGGCAACCAGCAAAAAATCGCCCTCGCCAAGTGGCTCGCCCGCGATTGCGACATCCTCATCGTGGACGAACCCACTCGCGGCATTGACGTCGGCGCCAAGGCCGAAATCTACCAGCTCCTCGACGAACTCGCCTGCGAAGGCAAAGCCCTCCTCGTCATCTCTTCTGAACTCCCCGAGCTCATCGGCCTGTGCAACCGCATCCTCGTCATGCGCCAGGGCCACCTCGCCGGCGAAGTCCCCCGTCCCAACTTCTCCGAAGCCGCCCTCATGGGCCTCATGGCCGGCGTCGCCGCCGCCTGACGCTCGCATTCCACCCTCACGCCTTCTCCCTCGGCTCCTCCTTCGTCGGCAGCGGCGGCAGCCCCGCCTCCTGGCGGAACTTCCGCTCCCGGTTCCGCAAGTCCTCCTCGCGCTGTTCCAGTTCCACTTCCTTCTCCTGCTGTGCCGCCATCTTGCTCATCAGTTGCGTTTCCGCGTCCTCCAGAAATTGCTCCCGCTCGCGCATTTGCGCCTTCGCCTCCTTCAACGATTCCTCCTGCGCATCCAGCTCGGCCTTCAACTTTTCGTGGGCTTTGACTTCTTCCGCCGTCGGTCCCGTTGCCGGGTTCGCCGGTTTCGCGCGCTGGCGCTCCGCCTGCAACACTTCCTCGCGCGCCTTCAGTAGTGCCTCGGTTTCCCACAAGTCCCGTGCCCGCTCCGCCAGTTGCCCCTGCAGCATCTGGTTGGCCTGCTCATGCTCCATCAATTGCGCCTCCAGCTCCCGCAAGGCGCTCTGCAACTCCGCCACCTCATCGGTCTTCAGCGTGCGTGGCTCCCCAAACGGCGTCCGCGTGTGCTTGATGATCGTGTTGATCGAATGCGCCACCTTCGCCGCTTCCGGCGTGACCTCGCCGCCGCCCGGACGCAGCGGCCCGAGGCGGAGCACTCTTTTCGGCTGATGCGGATTGGTAACGGGTTTGTTCATGATGGTCGCCGGGCCTCTTCGCCATGGGCCCGTGCTGGTCGGTTGCAGCACAAAGCCCGCCACGTCGAGCATGGTCTCATTTCTTCCCAAAAAGCCAGCCAAACATCCCGCCCTTCTTCTCCGCCACTGGCGCAGTCTTTCCGGCTTCCGGCGCCGCCGGGGCGGCCTTTGCTGGCGTCGGTGCCGCGGCCGGCGCCCCGTGTTTGACATATGCCACGGCCAGGTGCCGCGCCACCAGCTCCCGGTCGGGATCCTCCAACACCATGAAAAACCGTTCCATGTTCCCGCCTTCTTTCACCTGCTTGCGAAATTCGGCGAACGCCTTGTCAAAATACCCCTCCACCGC
>CAZDAQ010000206.1:0-4519 GCA_964503425.1 uncultured Opitutales bacterium | reverse complement strand
CATGCTGGTGATGTATGCGTTCGCGGGTTTCCTTTCGGTCATCACGCTGGCGCTGCACATGCTGTTGACCGTAGGTATCCAGTCGTCCATTGGAGCGACCACCGGACTTACGCTGACGCTGCCGGGAGTGGCGGCGCTGGTGCTGACCGTGGGCCTGGCGGTGGACGCGAACATCCTGATTTACGAACGCATGCGCGAGGAGCTGGAAGCGGGCAAGAACCTGACGAGCGCGCTGGAAGCGGGTTTCAGCCGCGCGCTGGCGTCCATCATTGACTCAAATTTCACCACGCTGATCACCGCGGGCATCCTGATCTGGCTGGGGACGGGGCCGATCAAGGGCTTCGGCGTGATTTTGGCGATTGGGCTGCTGTCGAACTTGCTGTGCGTGCTGGTGTTCAACCAGGCGCTGCTGGAACTGGTCATCAACACCGGGGTGGTGAAGAAATTCCGGTTCCTGCGGTTGATACCGAAGACGAGCATCGCCTTCCTGAGCCTGCGCAAACTGGCCATGGTGGTTTCGCTGTGCGTAATCGTGGTGGGGGTGGGGGCCGTCATCCACCGCGGCAACGCGGCGCTGGGGATTGATTTTCGCGGTGGCGACGAGGTGAGCGCCACCTACGCGCAGGCCATCCCCATCGGGGACATTGAGAAGACGGCGCACGGCATCGGCCTCAGCGAAGTGGTGGCCGATTACCAGACGGAGATTGGCACCGGCCAGCAGGAGTTGAAATTCCAGACGGAGGCCGGCCAGGGCGCGAAGCTGCTCAATGCGCTGAAGATCGCCTACCCGAGCGCGCAGTTGAACCAGCTCGGTGTGAATTTCATCGGCCCGGCGGTGAGCAGCAGCTTGAAGTGGAATGCGCTGTGGTCGCTGGTGCTGGCGCTGGTGGGGGTGATGATTTACGTGGCCTTCCGCTTTGAGCTGGGCTACGCCGTGGGCGCGATTGTGGCGACGCTGCACGACGTGCTGATTACCGTGGGGATGTTCGTGCTGCTGGGCGGGCAGTTTTCCGCGCCGATGGTGGCCGCGGTGCTGATGATCATCGGCTACTCGCTGAACGACAAGGTGATCGTCTTTGACCGGGTGCGCGAAGAACTGAAGCTCAACCCGCAGTTGAAACTGATGCAGGTGCTGGACCTGGCGGTGAACCGCACGCTGTCCCGCACGACCCTGACGAGCCTGACGACGTTCCTGGCGTCCACGGCGCTATATGTGTTTGGCGCGGGCGTGGTAAGCGATTTCGCATTGGTGTTCATGATCGGCATCGTCACCGGCACGCTGTCGTCCATCTTCATCGCGAACCCGGTGTTTTTCTGGTGGCACAAAGGCGACCGCCGGCATGTGGAGGCGCACGAATTCCTGCCGAAATACGACTGGGAGAAGTAAACCGGCGCCTTGCGTCCGCCGCCCGGTGGCCGCGCTGAGAGCGCATTTTTGTTGTGACCCGCTGGACTTACGAACCCCCGCCCGAATCCGTGGCCGCCGCGCTGGCCCGGGCCATGGGCGTGAGCCCGTTGCTGGCGGGATTGCTGGCGCAGCGGGGCATACAAGAACCGGAGATGGCCGAGGCGTTTTTGCGGCCAAGATTGGCGGATTTGCAGGACCCGTTTCTGCTCGGCGGGGTGGAGGCGGCGGCAAGGTTGCTGGATGAAACGGTGGCAGCAAAGCGTGATATCGTGGTGTTTGGCGATTACGACGTGGACGGGGTGACGAGCACGGTGTTGTTGGTGAGCTTGCTGCGGGCCTTTGGCGCGAAGCCGCGCTATGCGGTGCCCAGGCGCATGGACGAGGGCTACGGTTTGTCGCGTGCGGCACTGGAGCGGGTGTTTGCCGAGGGCGCGCCGGCGCTGTTCATCGCGCTGGATTGCGGCACCAGCGCGGTGGAGGAAGTGGCGTGGCTGCGCGCGCGGGGCAGCGAGGTGATTATCGTGGATCATCACACCTCAAAGACGGATTTGCCCAAAGATTGCTTGTTGATCAACCCGCGCACGGGCGGCCAGCCGGAGACGGTGTGGAGCCAGTTGAGCAGCGTGGGGCTGGTATTCAAACTGGCGCACGGGTTTTTGAAACTGCGGCGGGCGGCGGGCGACGAGATTGCCCTGGACATGAAGCTGGCGGAGACGCTGGACCTGGTCGCGCTGGGGACGATTGCCGACCTGGTGCCGTTGGTTGGGGAGAACCGCATTCTCGCGCGCCACGGATTGCGCGTGTTGGAGAAATGCGAACGCCCTGGCCTGCGGGCGTTGTTTGAAGTGAGCGGCCTGCAACGCGGACAGCCGCTGGCGACGAGCGACGTTTCCTACCGGCTGGGGCCGCGCATCAACGCCTCCGGCCGGCTGGCGGACGCCGCGCTGCCGGTGGAACTGCTGTTGGGAACGGAATTTGAAGCGTGCGCGCAGGCGGCGGCGACCTTGGAGAGCTTGAACCGCGAGCGACAGGGGATTGAACGCCAGGTGCAGGCGGAGGCGGAGCGCGTCGTCGAGGCCACACAGCGCGACGCGGCGGCGCTCGTGGTCTTTGGCGAGAAATGGCATCCGGGCGTGGTGGGCATTGTGGCGGGAAAATTATGCCGCCAATACGGGCGACCCTGCATCGTGCTGGGGCGCGAGGGCGCACTGGCCAAAGGCTCGGGACGGAGTGTGCCGGGCGTGAATTTGGTGGAGGTTTTGCAAAGCTGCGCGGAACTGCTTTCGGTGTGGGGCGGGCACCCGATGGCGGTGGGGGTCTCGCTGGAGACGGCGAACATGGCGTTGTTTCAAGCGGCGTTTGCAGCGGCGGTGCTGGCGCGGCGGAGCGAGGCGGCGGTCATGGAGGGCCGGGTGCTGGAATTGTCCGCCTGGGTGGAGCCGGGAGAGTTGGGCGAAGATTTGCTGGAGGAATTGGAATTGCTGCATCCCTACGGCGAGGCGAATGCGGAACCGGTGTTTGGCGTGCGCGGGGTGCGGCTGGCGCAGGCGCCGGAGATTTTCAAGGAAGTGAACTACCGCTGCCGGGTGCCGACGGGGCGGGGGCGGGCGATTGCGGCGGTGGCCTGGCACAAGGCCAAACGCCTGCCGCCGGCGGGAGAGGGCATTGATTTGGCGGTGAAGTTCCAGTGGAATTGCTGGAACGGGCGGAAGTCGCCGCAGTTGGAAATACTCGACTGGCGGAAGAGTGAGTGAGGCTTATTCGTTCGCCGCGGGGCCGAGGAGTTCGGGGGCTTGGAGGGCGCGGGTCTGCTTTTCCACGGGTTCGGCGGCGGGGATTTCCGACTGGCTGCCCGACTCGAGCAGGGTGAAGCGGCGGGCGGAGACGAGCACGCGGGTTTCGAGCGACGTGACGGTGCGGTTGTAGCTTTCGACGACTTTGTCGAGCTTGCGGCCGAGGTCGGAGAAGTGTTCACCCATGACGGAGAGGCGTTCGTGCAACTCGCGGCCCAGGGCGCTGATTTCGGCGGCGTTGACGGCGAGGGCCTCCTGCCGCCAGCCGTAGGAGACGGCCTTGAGCAGCGCGATGAGGGTGGTCGGCGTAGCGAGGATGACGCGCTCGGTGACGCCTTCCTCAATGAGCGTGGGGTCTTGTTCAAGGGCGGCGCTGAAAAAGGTTTCGCCGGGGAGGAAAAGCACGACGAATTCCGGGGCGTTGGGAAATTGCTCCCAGTAGGATTTCTGGCCGAGGGCGCGGAGATGCTCGCGGATTTGCCGGGCGTGGGCGCGGAGCTTTTCGGTGCGGGTGGCTTCGTCGGGCGCTTCGAGGGCCTCGAGGTAGGCGGAGAGCGGGGCCTTGGCGTCCACGACGACGTTTTTGCCGCCGGGAAGTTTGACGACGAGGTCGGGGCGCAGGCGGCCGGTGTCGGTGGTGGCGGTGGGCTGCTCCTGGAAATCGCAATGCTCCAGCATCCCGGCGAGCTCGACGACGCGCTTGAGCTGGATTTCGCCCCAGCGGCCACGGACTTGCGGGGCGCGGAGAGCCTTGACGAGGTTGCCGGTTTCAAGGCGGAGTTTCTCCTGCGTATCGGCAAGGCCGGAGACCTGGGTGCGCAGGGCCTGGTAGGCGCCTTCGCGGAGGGTTTCGAGGTCGCGCAGCTTGGAATCGAATTTACCGAGAGTGTCGGTGACAGGTTTGACGAGGGCGTCAATCGCCTGCTGGCGCTTGTCGAGGTCGCCTCGCGCGGTTTCCTGGTGTTTCTCGAGGGTGGACTTGGCAAGTTCCAGGAACTGCTGGTTGTTGGTGCGCAGGGCCTCGGCGGAGAGGGAGGAGAAGGCTTCGCGGAGCTTTTTCTCGGCGTCGGCGAGGAGGGAGAGTTTTTCGGCGGAGACCTCGCGTTCTTTTTTCAACTCGGCTTCGAGGGCGGCGGCGCGGGCGAGGGCGGCCTGGGCGTCGGCGTGTCCGTGCTCGAATTCGGCGATGCGCTGGTCGCGATTGTCCACGCGCTCGCGCAGGGCCGCGAGTTCGCCGGCATTGCGGGTACGCAGCCAGAGGGCGGCGATGATGACGCCGACGATGATGCCGAGGAGGAGAAAACCCGCCGCTGCCATG
>CAZDAQ010000205.1:2721-4547 GCA_964503425.1 uncultured Opitutales bacterium | reverse complement strand
CGAGCCCGTTCACGGACCACATGGTATTGCAGCGGGACATTAAAGTGCCGGTGTGGGGGACGGCGAGCGCGGGGGAGGCGGTGACGGTAGAATTTGGCGGAGAGAAGAAAACGGCGACGGCGGGCGCGGAGGGGAAGTGGCGGGTGGATTTGGACGCGCTGGGGACGTCGGCGGACGGGCGGACGATGACGGTGAGCGGGTCGAACACGACGACGCCGGTGAAGCTGGAGGACGTGCTGGTGGGGGAGGTGTGGGTGGCGTCGGGGCAGTCGAACATGGTGTTTCCGGTGGCGGCGAGCGGGCCGTATCTGGGGTTGATCAATTTTGAGGGGGAGATGGCGACGGCGAATTATCCGCAGATCCGGATGTTCACGGGGAAGGACACGAAGAGGTATGCGCCGCAGACGAGCGTGAACGGGACGTGGGTGGTGTGCAGCCCGGACACGGTGGGGATGTTTTCGGCGGTGGGGTATGTGTTTGCGCGGGATTTATACCAGCAACTGAAGGTGCCCGTGGGGATTTTGACGGTGGCGTCGGGCGCGAGCTGCGCGGAGGCGTGGATCTCGCGGGAGACGATGACGGGGGACGCGGCGATCAAGCCGTATTTGGATGCGCTGGATGCGGCGTATAGTTATTACAAGGCGGACCCGCAGACGCGGCCGGCGGTCGCGCCGATCCGGCCAACGCCGATCAACAAGCCGCGCGGGGCGACGGCCGCAAGGGGCGACCCAAGCGGCGACCAGCACATGCCGACGGTGCTGTTCAACGGGATGATCAACCCGATTGTGCCGTATGCGATGCGCGGGGTGCTGTGGTACCAGGGCGAGTCCATCGTGGGCGGGACGCCGGGGCTGAATTTATACGGGCACATGCTGCACACGCTAATCAAGGACTGGCGCGGGCGGTGGGGCGAAGGGGACTTTCCGTTTATTGTGGTGCAACTGCCGGGGCAGAAGAACATCAGCAACAACCCGCGGATCCGCGAGGAGCAGCAGACGGTGCTGGATTTGCCGAACACGGGGATGGCGGTGACGATTGACACCGGCGAGGAGAGCAATGTGCATCCGCGCAACAAGGCGCCGACGGGCTACCGGTTGAGCCTGATCGCGCTGGCGAAGGCGTATGGGCAGAACATCGAATACGCGGGCCCGATGTATGCGGGAATGAAAGTGGAAGGGAATGCGGTGCGGATAAGCTTCACGCACACGGGCGGAGGGCTGGTGGCGAAAGGCGGGGCGTTGAAGGGATTTCAGATCGCGGGCGCGGACCAGAAATTTGTGGATGCGGACGCGAAGGTTGACGGGGAAACGGTGGTGGTGAGCAGCGCGGCGGTGGCGGCGCCGGTGGCGGTGCGATACGCGTGGGACGATTACCCGGAGGGGATGGGGTGCAATTTATACAACAGCTATGACTTGCCGGCGGCGCCGTTCCGGACGGATGCGTGGGATTATCCGATTGTCGGGATTGTGGAGAATTGAGGGGGCGCGGGGAGGGGGAGAGAAAGAGATTTAACCACAAAAAAACGCAAAAGGCGCAAAGCATCAGGGGTTTTTGCGCAGGTGGTCGAGGAGGCGGAGGACGACAGGTTCGTCAGGCGCGAGGGTGGGGCGGAGAGTGAAGAGGGTGCGGATGGTTTTCTCGTAGGAGATTTCGGCGCCGGTTTCGAGTTTCCAGAGGTGGCGGGCGTAGCGGGCGGCGCGGTCAATGAGCTTGAGGTTGCTGGGGCGGACGAAGGTCATGAGATTGCCGCGGGCGCGACCGAGGCGGGCCATGAGGGCGGTGGAGTGGGCGTTGAGGAGGAGTTTTAGGTAAAGGTGGGCGAAGAG
>CAZDAQ010000205.1:0-2621 GCA_964503425.1 uncultured Opitutales bacterium | reverse complement strand
GGAGCCGGGGTGCGAGGTTTTTGGGTTGGGGAGAGTGAAGTGAATGAAGTTGTTTTCAATTTCGACCTGGATGGTTTGGTGGGCGGGATGTTTGGTTTTGGCGGAGCGGTGGGTGGGGGCGTGGTCGGAGAAGTCATAGCCGAGGAGCCAGGCGCGGGAGGTGAGTTTTTCGAGGCCGGGCCATTCGAGGGTGCGGGGTTCGCGGAGAAGAAGGGCGCGCCAGGCGGCGGGGGCGTCTTTAGTGCCACGCAGATGCAGGTAGGTTAGACTAGGAGGGTGACCCTCCTTCGCTAAAGCTTCGGAGGGCAAGCCGGGCTTCGCCACGGCTTGGGCTGGGGAGGGCACGAGAGTATTTTCGAAGCCGGCGAGGGAGAAGGTGGGGGCGCGTTCGGTGGTGTCGGTGAGGGTGGTGAGGCCGGTGGTGGCGGTGCGGTAGAGGGTGTATCCATTTTTTTGATACACGGCGGCTTCGGCGAGGGTGAGGGGGGCGAGGGCGGCGAAGTCGGCGGCGCGGACGAAGTCGAGGAAGACACTGAGGGAAGGGGAGATTTTTGCGGGGTGGGCGTGATGTTCGAGGGCGAGGCCGACGGCAGCCATGAGGACGGTGCTGGCCTGCATGCGGGTGCTGCCGGCGAGGGCCATGGGCCCGACGTGGAGGTTGAGCTTGCGGATGCGCGGGTCGTCGAGGACGCGGCGGGAACGTGCGGCGGCGGCGCGGAGCTGGTCGTCGGGATTGCAGTAGAGGAACCAGGGGGAATTGGGGGAGACGGCGGCGGCGCGCTCAGCGGCGCCGATGACCCAGGGAGTTTCGCCGCCCTCGGTCGAGGCGATGAGGAGGTCGCCGGGGGCGAAGCCGAGTTCATCGAGCTGGCGGGCGCCGTATTCGGGGAAGTCCTCGAAATTCTCGATGGAGCGGATGAGGGCGGCGTCGCCCCCGGCCATGAAGGCGACGGTGCGGTCGGCGAGGTCGGGCGGCAGGAGGCCGGCGCGGGCGAGCCATTCGCAGGCGAGGGAGAGGCGGCCCGTGGCGCCGCAACCGCAGAGGAAGACGCGGTGGCCGGAGGAAAAAGTGGCGGCGACAGCGGCGGCGAGTTCGGCAATTTGGGGAGCTTTGGGGAGGAGGCGGGCGAGGGCGGCGACATCCACGGCCTGGAGGGCGCGGAGGGCGGCGGGGAGGTCGTTTTGGGCGAGGTCGGAGAGGTGGGTGGTGAGGGGGTGGAAGGATTCGGTGTCGAGCGTGCCGAGCTGGTAGTCGGCGGCGAGGGCGAGGAATTCGTCGGCGGTGTCGGCGGAGGGCATGGGGGGAAGGCAGAATGCAGAATTAAGAATGCAGAATGCAAGGGAAAGTGAGACACAGGGCGGTTACGTGTTGGCCTTGTAGGGTTTTAGGTTTGGGGATAATGGGGGGAGTCGATTTTTTCTAAGAAACGGGCGGTGGTGGCGTCTTAACCTTTGAGAGATGTTGTATCCGGCCAAGTGAGCTAACCCGCCAACAAGAAGAAGCCAATTTACCGTGAGTAAGCTGAAAGCAATGAAGCGGTGGCTGGTTTTGGTTGCGATCATGGTGGGCGCGGCATTGACGGGGTGGGCGGCGGAGGAAAGACCGGACAAGGTCGTGACCGACCAGGAGATACCGAAGAATCTAGATTGGGGGCCGGAAGTAGCGGGAACCAGGGTGGCGCTGGAGATGGGGAATAGCACGGGGGCCGGGGCCAAGGAACAGCCGATGGACGCGTGGATTTACGTGATGAATTCTGGAAACTCTACGATAATATTTTGGGATGACCGCGGGGACTTCAAAGCTGCTCGGGCTCTGACGCGAAATGCCCAGGGCGAGCTCATGGCGATTGGGCTTCCAGTGGACGACACGTGGCTGGAGTACACCTCAAGCATTTCAAAGCGCTTGAAGCCGCAGGAAGTTTATCGGTTTTCAGTCGAATTATCTTCGCAGGTTTTACAGGAGACAAATCAGCAGCTATTTGTGGGGGTGAATATTGGGCGCATGGAAAATGGCGTACCGCCGTCATGGAAAGCGGTTTTTTCCAATGGAGAGCCCATCGTGGCTGGAGGGGCGCAGGTTTCGGCACAGGGCTTGGTGGTGGCCGAGGCACGGTATCCCTGGATTGGTGAATACAAGCCGCTGACGCCGGAGGAATTGAAGGTGTTGCAAGCGGCGCGGGCGGCGGCGGAATCGGACCCGGCGGTGATCGCGGCCACGCAGACTTACGACGCGTGTTTCGCGGCGGCGGACGAGAGTATTCGGGCGGTGATGCTCAAGAATCCGCTTAGCCAGAAGTATCTGGAACAAATCAAACGCGAGCAACAGGTGCATGACACCACCTGGGTCACGGGCATCCCCATTAGCAACAGCAGCGACATCCTGCTACCCAATCCACAGACAGTGATGGGCGAGCCGAAGGAGGGGATTGAGCGGCTTAAATTTAGCGGCCACAGTGACGGGATGCCGGCGGCGGACTCACCGGAGGGAATCCGGCGAGCTGCGGCAGAGGAACCGGAGGCCAAGGCGCTGTTGCAAAAAGTGCGCGACGCTTACTGGAAACTTGATGCGGCGGTGCAAGCGGCGATGCGGAAGAATGCCGCGATTGACTCCTTAATGAAAG
>CAZDAQ010000204.1:0-4629 GCA_964503425.1 uncultured Opitutales bacterium | reverse complement strand
GCGCCAGCAGGCCCAGGCGTGGACGGGGGGGTTGACGTCGCCGAAGGCGAATTCGTAGGCGGGGATTTGGCCGTTGGGGTGCATATACCATTCGCGCAGGAGCAGGAGGAGTTGCTCCTTGGCGAACTGGGGGTCGAGGCGCGCGAAGGGGATCATGTGGAAGGCGAGATCCCAGGAGGCATACCACGGGTATTCCCAAGTGTCGGGCATGGATATGACATCGCGATTAAACAGGTGCTGCCAGTGGCGGTTGCGGCCCCGGCGACGGGAGGCGGGCGGGGCGGGTTCGCCGGGGTCGCCATTGAGCCAGTCGCGCACGGAGTAGTGGTAGAATTGCTTGCTCCAGAGCATGCCGGCGACGCCCTGTTGGAGCACGCGGCGGTGCTCCTCGTCGGCCGGGCCAATCTGCTGGCGCAGTGCGACATAATACTGGCGCATATCTTCGACGCGGGCGGTGAAGGCTTGGTCAAAGCTGTCGTCGAACAAATTAGCGGGGGCTTCCTTTTCGGCGGCGAGGCGAAGGCGCAGGACGACCTGGCCACCAGCGGGGATGGTGAGTTTATACCAAGGGGCGCATTTGGTGCCGACAGGGCTGGGGCTGACGGCGTCGAGGCGGCCATGCACGAGGCGCTCGTGAAAGGCGTCTTTTACGTAGGGAGTGTATTGGTCGGCGTTATAGAGGCGGCGGGTATTGGTTTCGTTTTCGGTGAAGAGCCATTCGGGCGCGGGTTGGCCCTGGACGGGCTCGGCGGCGAAGAGGAAGGGCTCGATTTCTGCGTGTTCGCAACTGACGAGGTTGGTGCCGGCGGCGGCGAGGCGGGGCTTGAGGGTGCAGCCTTCGTATTGGCAGCCCCAGATCCAAGTGTTGCGAAACCAGAGGGTGGGGAGGACGTGGAGAACGGCTTCGTCAGGACCGCGGTTGGCGAGAGTGATGCGGATAAGGGTATCGTTGGGGCCGGCTTTGGCGTATTCGGCAAAGACGTCGAAGTAGCGGTTCTCGTCGAAGACGCCGGTGTCGGTGAGTTCGAACTCAGGGTCGGCCTGCCCGCGGGCGCGATTTTCGGCGACAAGGCGGTCGTAGGGGAAGGCGTTTTGGGGGTATTTATAGAGGGCGCGGCAATAAGAGTGGGTGGGGGAGGAGTCGAGGTAGTAATAGAGTTCCTTGACGTCTTCGCCGTGGTTGCCTTCGGAGTTGGTGAGGCCGAAGAGGCGTTCCTTGAGGATGGGGTCTTTTTCGTTCCAGAGGGCGAGGGCGAAGCAGAGGCGGCACTCGCGGTCCGTCCAGCCGAGGAGGCCATCTTCACCCCAGCGGTAGGCGCGGGAGCGGGCGTGGTCGTGGGGGAAGTATTCCCAGCAATTGCCGCCGGCGGAGTAGTCTTCGCGGACGGTGGACCACTGGCGTTCGGAGAGGTAGGGGCCCCAGCGTTTCCAGTTTTTTTTGCGGTCGGCGTCTTCGGCGAGGCGAACGCCTTCAGCGGTGGCGGCGATTTCGTCGAGCGCGGCGGGGCCGCGGCCGGGCTTGGGGATGGCGCGGGAGAAGAGGGGGGCGACTTTGGGGAGGCGGGGGTGGCGGGGGAGCGCGCGGAGGGGAGTGTGCGGGGCGTCGGTCGATGGCGGGCTGACACGGGAAATGTCCGCAGCATGCTCGGCGGGCTGGGCGGGGGACGGCGAGTTGGGCGCGGCTGCGGACGGGGTTTTACGGGGCATGCCGCGGATGCTAAACGGTAAATGGGGAATGCTAAATGAAAAAAACGTGCCAAAGCATCATGCCGGACATGCGCCAAAAAGACGAGTCTCGGATGCGAACGTCACAAACCGATTATATTGGTTGCGCGTTTAGAATCCGGGGGGGACGAGGGAGGAGTGCTGGTCAACGATGAGCCACTGGCCGTTGAATTTGCGGTAGACGAAGGTGAAGCGCGCGGGGATGAAGACTTGCTGGCCGTCGAGGGTGTCGTGGCTGAAGGTGTAGAGGCCGGTGTTAATGGCCCAGTCAGTGTAAACACGGGTTTCGAGTTCCTGGGTGGCGCACTGAAGGTTGGGCAGGGAAGTGAATTTTTTGTAGTAGGAAGCCAGGTCGCCGTGGGCATTATGGAGGAGGTTGGGGGAATAGGTGGCGATGAGGATGGCTTCGGGGGCATAATACTTGAGCATGGAGGCGGGGTTGCCATGGGCTTTGCCGAGGGCGGAGACCCAAGAGCGGTAGGCGGAGGCAACAGCGGCGGTGTCCGTACCGGCGGGGGCGATGGGTGTCTCATAGCCGGCGGTGAACGCGGCGGCGGGCAGGGCCGGAGTGACGGATGGAGCGGGGGAGGGAGTGGCAGCGGATTGCGCCGGTGACGAAACGCTGCCGAGGAACAGGGCGAGGCCGACTAAAACGGGGGAAAGGAAGAGCAGGACACGCACTGAGGGGCGAGGGGTATGTGAGGAGTTCACGGGAAGGGAGGGGGCGAAGGTGGGCATGGGGCAATAGGGGGTATACCTAATTAGGAATCGTCCAAAAACTGTGTGGGATTAAGGGGTAAGCGGCGGAAATACGACTTCCGCGGCTTGCGCGCGGCGGAGGGAGGGTCTATGGGAGGGCATTGCGGAACAGCCATGGCACGATTGAAGATTGTCACCTTTAACATTGCCCATGGGCGGGGCTTGTCGCTTTACCAGGGTTTTCACACGGAGCGGGGCATCCGCGCGAACTTGCGCAAGATCGGGCAGTTGCTGGCGGAGACGGGGGCGGACGTGGTGGCGTTGCAGGAGGTGGACGAGGATTCGCACTGGAACCGGCGGATCAATTTGCTGGAGTGCCTGCAACAGGAGGGCGGGTTTGCACATGCGTTTTTGGGGGTGAACAACCGGCGGACGGGGCGCAAGCACCTGGCATATGGGAACGCGATACTGTCCAAACATCCGGTGCGTTTTTGGGAGAACAATCCGTTCGGGGTGAAGACGCTGGGGGAAAAGGGGTTTTTGTATGCGGAGGTGGACGTGGGGGGGCAGGCGCTGCCGTTGGTGAATTTGCATTTGGACCACTTGTCGCGGGAGAAGCGGATTGTGCAGGTGGAGAAGGTGCTGGAGTATATGCGGGGGAAGCCGCATCCAAACGGGGTGAACGGGCGGCTGCTGGCGCCGGTGATTTGCGGGGACTTCAACACGCATTCGCGGCGGGTGGGGGACGCGGTGCGGCATTTGTTCGAGGCGGCGCTGGCGCACGGGGAGTATGAGATCCATCCGGCGCAGCGGTCGGCGACGTTTCCGGCGCATTTGCCGAGCCGGGCGCTGGATTTTATCCTGCTGCCGCAGCCGTACCGGGTGAAGCGGTGCGAGGTGCTGAAGGTGTATTTGTCGGACCACCGACCGGTGTTGCTGGAGTTTGAGTTCGATTCGTGAAGGGTGGAGTGAGAGAAGTTAGAAGCTGGAAGTTAGAAGGGAGGAGAAAAACGGAGAGAAGTCAGATGGCGGGAGGTGGAAACGACTTAAGGACCCCTTGAAAAAGGGGGTGTCAACATTGGGCGTGAGGGTAGGCGATGGCCGGAGGAGGACGGGCGCGGGGCGGACGAGACACCAGCTATGATGGATCATAGCTCGGACGCGGCCGCGTTCTTCCCGGAGGGTTAGACCAGGAGGGGGAATCATCGGAGCCGAAGCACCAGCCGTGATGGCATCACGGTGCGGGCTCGGACGACCGACTTCCACCGGCGGATTAGTGCATGGTGGGTGGGAGGAAGAAGGGGAAGCCCTTCGAGTGGCTCAGGGCGCGGTTCCTTCAATTTAGGGGCGGATTATAACAGGAAGGGCGAGACCGCGGTATCACTGCGTTGGCTGCGTTTGATAGGTTTGATGCGTTGGTTGCGTTGGCTGCGTTTGATGCGTTGGCTGCGTTGGGATGGGGGGAAAGAGTGTTTTAGTGCTTAGTGACTTAGAGCTTAGTGGGGAGAAGAGGAGAAGCCATTCGGCTGTTCAGCGGAACACGGAGGGGAAATTGCTTTTTGGGGTTGCCATCCGAACCATACCGCTGGCCGATTAATTTCCCGCCATCCTTAGGGATAAATGTAACCTCACGCCTTTTCGATCGTGCCTCTTGGGCTAGGCCAATTCTGTTAAAAACAGCGCAAAACCAGCTAGACCGAAATGACCGGAAGTAGGGTTCCTATTTCCTCTGCAAGCTTAACCGCATCGCCAAAGGCAACGGGGAGGATTTCAGAGGAAGCCGACCCACCTACTTCAAGCGGGCGAAAACGTATGCTCGTATCTATCTGCTCTTGAAGGCATCTTATCATACGCATCTCGTCTCTATGAGTAGAAATATATGCTCTAAGAACATTTGTCCTCCAAATTATGTCCTCCTGCCGTTGCGGCCAACTTTCGTAAATTACTAGATGACAGTTACATGTATAAAACACGGCCAAAACTAGCGTTGAGCACGTCATCCCTGTGCTGTCTTCTGTTGAATTGTATTCGCCGTCCAGTTTTAAGCATTTTCTAAAATCATCGAACCCGTAATGGAAAGGGCGCTGAGAAGCTTTGGTTCCAGTCGAATGGATATAACCAATTAACAATTCCCCTATATCGGGGTCAATATTAGGATGCACCCACAAATCACACGATTCCGGCTCGGGAGATTGCAATCTAGTA
>CAZDAQ010000203.1:1730-4636 GCA_964503425.1 uncultured Opitutales bacterium | reverse complement strand
GGCTCCCCCGCCCTCTTGCGGGGGTTCCTTGTTACCCACCCTTACCTACGATGCCTGCCAAGAAATCCTCCAAGAAACCCGTGAAGAAATCCGCCAAGACCGCCGCACGCGGCAAGGCGACCAAGTATGTGTATTCCTTCGGCGCCGGACGGTCCGACGGGAATGGTTCGATGAAGAACCTGCTGGGCGGCAAGGGCGCGAATTTGGGCGAGATGGCGCGGATCGGGCTGCCGGTGCCTCCGGGGTTCACGATCACGACAGAGGTGTGCACATATTACTACGCGAACAAGCGGACCTACCCGGCGGCGTTGAAGGCGCAGATGCAGGCGGGCATCGCGGCGATGGAGAAGATCATGGACACGAAGTTTGGCGACGCGACGAAGATGCCGCTGCTGGTGGCGGTGCGGTCGGGCGCGCGGGACTCGATGCCGGGGATGATGGACACGATTTTGAACCTGGGCCTGAACGACGAGACGGTGCTGGCGGTGGAAAAGGCGACGGGCAACCCGCGCCTGGCGTGGGACTGCTACCGGCGGTTCGTGCAGATGTATGGCGACGTGGTGCTGGGCGTGCAAAAGCGCCCGGACGAGAACCACGAGCCGTTTGAAGAAGTGATCAGCGAGTTGAAGCTGCACCGCTTTCAGGATCCGGAAGTGGAGGACACGCGCCTTTCGACGGAAGATTTGAAGGAGCTGGTGAAGCGCTTCAAGGCGATGGTGAAGGAGCGCACGGGCAAGGACTTCCCGGCGGATCCGTGGAAGCAGCTCGAGGGCGCGGTGGGCGCGGTGTTCGGCTCGTGGATGAATGACCGGGCGATTGTTTACCGGCGCAAATACGGCATCCCCGCGGAATGGGGCACGGCGGTGAATGTGCAGGCGATGGTGTTCGGCAACACGGGCAACACCTCGGGCTCGGGCGTGGCGTTTACGCGCGACCCGGCGTCGGGCGAGAAGGTGTTTTACGGGGAGTTTTTGATGAACGCGCAGGGCGAAGACGTGGTGGCCGGGGTGCGCACGCCGCAGCCGGTGCTGGAGCTCAAGCAAGTGATGCCGAGCGCCTACCACGAGCTCGACCGCATCCGCACGGTGCTGGAAAAGCACTTCAAGGACATGCAGGACTTTGAGTTTACGATCCAAGACCGCAAGGTGTTCATGCTGCAAACGCGCAACGGCAAGCGCACGGGCGTGGCGGCGGTGCGCATCGCCTGCGAGATGGTGACGGAGAAGTTCATTGACTGGAAGACGGCGGTGACGCGCGTGCCGGCGGATCAGCTGGACCAGGTGCTCGCGCCGGTGTTTGACCGGGCGACGCTGAAGAACACGACGGCGATCGCCACGGGGCTGCCGGCGGGGCCGGGTGCGGCGTCGGGCAAGATTTATTTCAATGCGGAGCGTGCGGTGGAAGCGGCGGCCAAGGGCGAAAAGGTGCTGCTGGTGCGCGTGGAGACCTCGCCAGAGGACTTGCGCGGGATGATTGCCGCGGAGGGGATTTTGACGGCGCGCGGGGGCGTAAGCTCGCACGCGGCGCTGGTGGCCCGGCAAATGGGCAAGGTGTGCGTGTGCGGCGCGGCCGCGCTGCATGTGTCCTACGAGAACGCGACGCTGGAAGTGGGCGGGCACAAGTTCAAACAGGGCGACTGGCTGTCCATTGACGGCACGTCGGGCACGGTCTATGCGGGCCAGGTAGCGACGATGCCCTCGGAAGTGATCCAAGGGCTGCTGAGCGGCGACAAGACGGCGCGCGCGGGCTCGACGTTCCGCAACTTCGTGAAATTGATGGAGTGGTGCGCGAAGGTGACGAAGCTGCAGGTGCGGACGAACGCGGACAGCCCGGACCAGACGCGCAACGCGGTGGCGTTCGGGGCGTCGGGCATCGGCCTGTGCCGGACGGAGCACATGTTCTTTGAAGGCGACCGGATTTACGCGGTGCGCGAAATGATTGTGGCGGAAACGGTGGAAGCCCGGCGCGCGGCACTGGCGAAGCTGCTGCCCTACCAGCGCGCGGACTTCGCGGGGATTTTCACGGCGCTGAAAGGCCTGCCGGCGACGATCCGGCTGCTGGACCCGCCGCTGCACGAGTTCCTGCCGCACGACGACACGACGATGCGCGAGACGGCGGACAAAATCGGCGTGAAGCCGGAGCAGGTGAGCCGGCGCGTGACTGAACTGCATGAGTTCAACCCGATGCTCGGGTTCCGCGGGTGCCGCCTGGGCGTGACGTATCCGGAGATTTCGGAGATGCAGTGCCGGGCGATTTTCGAGGCGGCGGCGGACGTGCAGAAGAAGGGCATCAAAGTGCGCCCGGAGATCATGATCCCGCTGGTGGGCTTCAAGAAGGAGTTGGATTTGCAGGTGGAGATCGTGCACCGCGTGGCCGCGGAAGTGTCCGCGCAGAAGAAGACGAAGATCAGCTACCTGGTGGGCACGATGATTGAAGTGCCGCGCGGCGCGCTGACGGCGAACGAGATCGCGGAGACGGCGCAGTTTTTCTCGTTCGGGACAAACGACCTGACGCAGACGACGCTCGGGATGAGCCGCGATGACTCGGGCTCGTTCCTGCCGAAGTATCAGGAACTGGAAATCGTGAAGAAGAACCCCTTCGCGAGCATTGACCAGACGGGCGTGGGGCGGCTGATGGAGATTGCAGTGGCCGGCGGGCGGCAAACGCGGCCGGACATCAAACTGGGCATTTGCGGCGAACACGGTGGCGACCCGGACTCGGTGAAGTTCTGCCACAAGCTCGGGCTGACGTATGTGTCGTGCTCGCCCTTCCGCGTGCCGACGGCCCGGCTGGCGGCGGCGCAGGCGGCGCTGGCGGATGCGGGGAAGAAGAAGTAAACGGTAATCCTGAAATAGGGTTGAGGTTTACGCAAAAAGGGCGCGGAGAAATCCGCGCCCTTTTTTGTT
>CAZDAQ010000203.1:0-1630 GCA_964503425.1 uncultured Opitutales bacterium | reverse complement strand
AGATCGAAACGGGTTGGAGTTTCCATAATTGGGACAGGGTGTTGTGGACGGCGAGCCATTGCGCCTTTTCGGCTTTGAGCGCGCGGCGGCCATCTTGGGTGAGTTTGTAATAGCGGCGCTCGCGGCCATTATCCTCCTTGCGCCATTCGGAGGCGATGAGGCCCTCGCCTTCGAGGCGGCGCAGAACGGGATAGAGCATGCCGTCGGCCCAATCGATTTGGTCGGCGGAAAGTTCGCGGACGCGGCGGGCGAGGGCGTAACCGTAGCTTTCGCCCTCGGTGAGGACGGAAAGGATGAGGGGCCGAGCGGAAGCGGCTATGAGGTCTTTCGCGAGCATGGAGGGCATTTATACGTAGAAGTTCTACGTATGTCAAGCGTTCGCGAAAAAAATGTTTTGCGCAGCTAACTGCCGCCGGCGGGCTTGAACCATTTGTTGACGAGGTCGTCGTAGGTGCCGTCGGATTGCATTTGGAGAAGGGCGGTGTCAATGGCGACGCGGAGGGGGCTGTCGTTGGCGACGATGATGCCGTAGTTTTCCTTTTTGAAGACGTCGCCGACGAGCTGGATCTGGCCGCTGGCGGAATTGGCGGCGTAGTATTGGAGGACGGGGGCGTCGGTGACGACGGCGTCCACCTTGCCGGCGGCGAGGAGCTGGAGGCAGGCGTCAACAGTGGGCTGGCTGTTGACCATGGCGTGGTGGGCCTGGAGGTAGGCTTCGGCGGAACTACCGGTGGTGGTGGCGACGCGTTTGCCGGGGAGGTCGTCGGCGCTTTGGATGGAGCTGTTGAGGGTTTTGACCGTGAGGTTGGAAGTGGCGGCGGCGGTGAAGTAGGTAACGAAGATGAGGGCGCAAAACATCCAGAAGATGGCGATGACGCGGCCTATCCAGGTGACGGGCATTTGGTCCACCTGGGAGCCGATGGTGCCCATGGACCACCAGAAGGCCTTGAAGATGCCGGGGATGTATTTCTTGTGCTCGACCACCCCACCCTCCTCGTGGCGGCGCTCGACGAGCCAGACGATGTGGGCGATGATGACGGCGGTGAGGAACATGAGCCCGATGAGGCGCAGCATGTTGCTGGAGGTGAGCACCTGCCAAATGGCAGCGAATTCGGAGCCGCCGCCGGCCGGATTGGCGCTGACGGCGATTTGCAGGCCGCCCGGATACATGGGCTGGGAGAAATCTATGACGATGTCGCGCGCGGCGGTGATGGAGATGGCGGAGATGCCGACGTCGGCTTTGCCGTTGGCGACCTGGTTGATGAGATCGTCCACGGTGCCGCCGGCCTGGTAGTCGGTCTTGAGGTTGAGGCGCTGGGCGATGTCGTTCCACAGGTCTATGCTGAAGCCCTGCCACTGGCTGTCAGTGCCCTGCATGACGAACGGCGGGAAAACCCGGACGACGACGCGGAGGGGCCGACCGCGATAAGCTGCGGGAACCTCGTTGGCTGCGGAAACGGCGGAGTCCGACGTCGGCGCCGGGGTGGCGGACTGGGCGGGAGCGGCGGCCGGCAGCAAGGCCGAGCCAGCGAAGAGAGCGAAGGAAGCCGCCCAATGGCGGGACGAACGGAGCCAAGAGCGCATGAGGACTTTTCTGAAGGCAGACGACGCGGGCGTCAAGGCGTTGCGG
>CAZDAQ010000202.1:0-4661 GCA_964503425.1 uncultured Opitutales bacterium | reverse complement strand
CCAGGCCAAACTCTGGGTCTCCCTGCTTCTACGTCCGCTCGTCGTCCCTGCCGTCCCGGGTCAAACGCGCCCGCAGACAATGGAGGTCCGTTTCTTCGCGCCTGGCAACCTCGTCAGCAACCTCGATTTCGTCGAGTCCATTTTCGGCAACGCCGGCCACCCCGCCCTCGCTGAAAACGACGCCGCGCTCGACCCCGAAGGCTGGACCGGCCACACCGGCTGCGTCATCCTCGCTCCGCACCTCGTCCAATGCACCAAGCGCGCCCTCGGCCTCCCCAAATTCGACGAAGCTCCCCCGCATCTCCGCAAGGCCGGCATGTGCTGGAAGGACCCGGACGAGCTTTACAATGGGGGCTCCGCCTTCAAGGTCACCTGCCGCGACCGCCGTGGTGTCATCGTAACCCTCATCGCCGATAATTACTACGGCTACTGCAAAAAGGAAATCAAGACCCAGATCAGCTACGCCGCCAACCTCTACGGCCAGGCCGAGGAGGAACACGCCGGCGGCGCCATCGCCTTCCCGAGCTACGACCTCGGCGAGGACTTCAAGCTCACCGAGCTTGACCCGGAGCTAAGCCACACCTTCGAGGGCCTCGTCAAAACCTACGGCGCCAGCCTCGACGTTCATCCCGACGGCTACGCGATGGACAAAAACTACCCCGACATTTGCTACGTCCCGCGCGACGCCTTTTTCTCCCTTCGCGAGCAGACCATCACCTGGACCAGCGGCGGCCAGGCGCGCTCCTTACGCCTGCGCCCGGGTCTGACTTACTTGATGCCCAGCGGCTACAAAATCGAAATGGTTCGCCCGCGCGATGACCGCCGCTGGCGCCTCATCGGCACCACCGCCGAGGGCACCTTCTGCCACAAGCCCTGCACCGTCTCCGGCGGCGGCAAATCCGAAATCTCCAAAAGCCTCTTCGACGCCATCATCTACGGCCCCGTCATCGTGGCCGATTTCAACCGCGACCTCGACCAGGTGGACGCCATCATCCGCAAGGAATACGGCATGCGGTTCTTCCAGGACTCCCCGCAGAACCGCCCCTCCGGCCGCCCGCTCCTCAGCCCCAACCGCTCCCTCGGCTCCGTCATCAAGCTCCTCACGCCTTCTCCCGAATACACCGAGGAATTTAACGCCTGGCTCGGCACCATCCCCTACTACATCAAGGAACTGGTCTTCACCGTGAAGCGCGTTTACAAGCCCGAGTGGGGCGACAACTGGCGCGAGCACTTCCATGTGGACTTGATCAACGGCGCCCCCGGCTACGAATTGAAGTATCGCAACAGCAAGCTCGCCACCCAATACCTCCGCATCGGCTACACCGAAAACGGCTCCTGGCGCACCTTCGGCCTGCGCAAGGACTTCTTCCCCGCCCGCAAAATCCAGACCGAGGACGACATCACCGCCTCCGTCACCGTCCCGCGCAAGCACCTCAAGGGCCTCAACCCGCTCTACCGCCACCACTCCGTCAAGTTTGCCGACAATTGCGAATACCGCCTCTTTCAGCGGCCCGACGACGCCGTCATCCGCGGCTACGACAAGGCCACCGAGTCCGATCTCGCCCAGCCCGGCAACTTCATCTCCAACTTCGAGCCGCTCACCCGCGAGGCCGTCCTGGCGATGACCGCCGACACCATCCACTTCTTCCAGTTCACCCCGCCCATGCGCAAGCTGCTGGAAGATTTCCTCAAGGAGGGCAAACCTACCTTCACCGTCTCCTCCGCCAATCCGCGCCTCGTCGGCGGCAAGCCCAGCAAAAACCCGCGCTACCTTCAGGACCGCGGCGACCTCTCCCACCCGCGTGAATACTACCTCGCCCATCTTGGCGCGCGGCTCTACCGCCGCATTCCCGCGAGCGAGCCCGTGCGCTTCCCCGTCAACGCCATCCTCGCCGGCCGGCGCAACAACCCGCCCGAGGACGGCGTGAAGCCGCTCTGCGTTTACGGCCCCATCCACTATTTCGACCTGCCCGAACTGTTCATGGAGTTCATCTCCAGCATGACGGGCAAGTCGCCGTCCACCACCGGCGCCGGCTCCGAGGGCGCGCTCACCAAGGCGCCCTTCAACGCCCTCTGCGCCATCACCGACCTCAACAACGCCCTCGTTTCCTACGCCATCTCCGGCTACAGCGGCTGGGTCACCTCCGCCGGCTGCATCGGCCCGAAATACCGCGTGGACCACGACGTCTCCCTCCTCGTCCCGGAGGTCTGGAGCCGCATGCGGCCTGATGAGCGCGAGCCCCAGAATCTCCTGCGCGAGGGCACCCTCGAGCGCTGCCGCGATTTCGTCCACAACGGCAAGACGGTCCTCGCCAGCCGCCTCGGCTACCGCATCACCCACAAATTCGTGCGCGAATACTTCGCCCGCATTTTCGCCAACCCCAGCAGCGTCTTCACCGAGGAAATGCTCCGCCCTGAATCCCAGGATCTCGCTGTCTTTGCCGAAAGCATGGAGGTCATCGTCGAGACCCACCGCTTCGCCGCCATGCAATACCTCGAGGACGGTTCCATCGAAGGCGCCTGCCCGCCCCTGCGCGCCTTGCTCCACGTCATGGCCCACGGCCAATACGAGGGCAAGACGCTCGACGATCCCGCCTTCCGCAATCTCTTTACGCGCGAGTCCGTCCTGCAAAGCGAATGGTATAAGCAGCGCCTCCTCGCCCGCCAGCGCGTTGAGGCCGCCCACCTGCGCCGTGGCATCGCCGGCCTCGAAGCCTACCTTCACAAACCTTCGCACGTCGAAGTCGCCCACTCGCTTGGCCTGGCCACCCGCATCGAATCCGTCCGCGAATCGCTCGAAAAAGTCGAGGCCCCCGGTTACATTGACTCCCTCGTCGGCACCCTCGGCACCGACCCGTGGGTTGTCGGCACGTGAGTCACCCGTATTGCCTTACCGCCGCCGCGCCGGACGCACGACCCAAAAGGTCAGCACGATCAGCAGGAAAAACCCGGCATATAGCGCCGCGAAGGTCTGCGGCGTCCACGAGTGAAACAGCAGCCGCCCGCACCAGTGCTGCATGAACGTTTCCGCATAGGGATTCTCTCCCGCTTCCACGCGCAGCTTCATCTCCCAAACCGTCAAAAAACACGGCGTGCCGGTCAGCGCTTCTCCGAGCACAAACCCCATCGCCAGCAGGTGCGCTAGTCGGAACCGCCCGTCCCGCACCCAGCGCCACCGCAAAAAATATCCCAGCCAAATCAACCCGAACCCCGCGACCACGAAGCCCACAAACGCCAGATGTGCCAGCAATAGCGCATCCGCCCCCAACAAGTATCCCATCCGTCCGGTATCCATGGCTTCGACTTGAAATTCTGCGCTGCCGCCTAGTGCTGGCAACGCCGTTTTTCCCCTCGACCATACCCGCGCTGCCCGCCTACGCTCCCGCTTCCTCCTTCACCGAAGTCACCGATGCATAAACTCCGCTGGGGCGTTCTGGGCTGCGGCAAAATCGCCCGCCGCCTCGCCAAAACCCTGAACACATCTAAAACGGGTGTGCTCGTCGCCGCCGGCAGCCGCACCCTCGCCGGCGCCCGCCAATTCGCCCAGGAATTCGGGCTGCCCCACGCCCACGGCAGCTACGACGAACTCCTCGCCAACCCCGAGGTGGACGTCGTTTACATCGCCACGCCCCACCCCGATCACGCCGCCTGGGCCATCCGCTGCGCCGAGGCCGGCAAGCACCTTCTCTGCGAAAAACCGCTGACCATGAACGCCCGCGACACCGCCTCCGTCATCGCCCAGGCGCAGGCGCACGATGTCTTCCTGCTCGAGGCCTTCATGTATCGCTGCCACCCGCTCACCGCGCTCTGGTTGCAAATGCTCCGCGATGGCGTCATCGGCGAACTCAAGGTCATCCAATCCAGTTTCTCCTTCCGGGCGGACTGCCCGCCCGAACACCGCCTGCTCAACCCCGCGCTTGGCGGCGGTGGCATCCGCGACGTCGGCGGCTATCCCGTCTCGCTCGCCCGCCTCGCCGCCGGTGCGGCTCTCGGCGTCCCGTTTGCCGAGCCGCTCCACGTCACCGGCTTCGCCCACCTCGGCCCCACCGGCGTGGACGAATACGCCTCCGGCCTCCTGCATTTCCCCAACGACATCATCGCCGAAGTCTCCTGCGGCGTCCGCCTCGAGCGCAGCCGCACCGCCCGCTTCTTCGGCACTGCCGGCTGCCTCGAAATCGCCGATCCGTTCTTCTGCACCAGCGATATCCTGCTCCATAAGCTGGGTGAAAAAATGCCCCAGCTAATTAAAAACCCCGCCCCCGCCGCCGACCTCTACTCCTTTGAAGTGGACGCCGTCGCCCACCACCTCGCCGCCCGCCAGGCGCCCTCCCCGGCCATGACGTGGGACGATTCCCTCGGCCAGGCCCGCTCCCTCGACCGCTGGCTCGCCGCCGTCGGCCTGTCCTGACCGCCGGCAGCATTCCGTCCCGCCCCGCGCTTTTTCCTCGCTCTGCGCCGGGCGTTTCTGGCATATTGGCCGGTTTCCCATACCGCCGCTTGCCCGCGCGCGTTACGAACATGAGTCAAAACATCCGCAATCTCGCCATCATCGCCCACGTGGACCATGGCAAAACCACTCTCGTGGACCAACTCCTCCGCCAGGGCGGAGCCTTTCGCGCCAACCAGGTCGTCGCCGAGCGCGTCATGGACAGCATGGACCT
>CAZDAQ010000201.1:3199-4670 GCA_964503425.1 uncultured Opitutales bacterium | reverse complement strand
CGTGTCATGGGATAAAAGCGAACCCCCAACTTGTCCGTCCCCGCCCGCCCAATCAAGGCGAAATCCACCCCGCCCTCTCCCCCAATGTCCCCGTCCCCTGCGCCTGTCTCCACCCTCGGGCGCCCTCCACTTAATTTTCAGCCGCCTGCTTTTCCCTTTGCCTTCCGCCTTCTTAATTCTACTTTCTACCTCCTACCTTCTACATTCTTCTTACACCCATGTCCCTCCCCACTCCCTCCACCCTCGGCCTCAGAAAATCCTTCGGCTTTGGCGACCGCCTCGGCCTCGCCGGCCCCGGCCACCTCGCCGCCCTCCGCACCCACGGCGCCGGCTTCTCCGGCATCTTCGCCCAGCAGTCCATCCGCGAGATGACCCGCACCAAGCGCACCCCGCAGGACGTCATGGGCGCTGCGCAGAACACCCTCGCCGCCGCCGGCTACCTCGAACCTTGGGGAGCCGATGGCGACCACCTCAAGACCACCGCCGACATTGATTACACCGCCGGCGCCGGTTTCACCTTCTTCACGCTCGACCCCTCCCCTCACGTCAACAACACCGCCGACAAGCTCGACCCGACCGAGGTTGACGTCCAGGTAGCCGCCCTCCTCAAGGACAACATTTTCCCCTCCGGCTGGGACCTCCCCTACCTCCAGGGCGAATACGACATCGGCCACGGCGTCGAACTCAAGTTCGACCGCGAGGGCCTGCACCGCGCCGCCGTCAAATATGGCCGCGCCATCGCCCAGGTCGAAACGCTCTGCAAGCACCTTGCCGCCACCCTCAAGCGCCCCTACGAGGTCGAAGTCTCCGTTGACGAGACCGATACCCCCACCCGCCCGCTCGAGCACCTCTTTTGGGCCCTTGAGCTCAAGCGCCGCAAGGTGCTCGACCGCGTCGTCTCCCTCGCCCCGCGCTTCATCGGCGATTTCGAAAAGGGCGTGGACTACAAAGGCGACCTCGCCGTCTTCGAGCAGCAGCTCCGCACCCACGCCGCCATCGCCGAGCGCTTCGGCCCCTACAAAATCTCCATCCACTCCGGCTCCGACAAGTTCTCCATCTACCCCGTCATTGGCCGCATCTGTGGCGACCGCCTCCACCTCAAGACCGCCGGCACCAGCTACCTCGAAGCGCTTCGCGCCGTCGTCCGCGTGGACAAAAACCTCTTCGGCGAAATCGCCGCCTTTTGCGCCGGCCGCTTCGCCGAGGACAAGGCCAGCTACCACATCTCCGCCACCGACGCCGGCGTCGCCGCCCTCGCCAAGACTGCCCCCGCCGACTACGAGCGCGTTTACCTCGACGAATCCTGTGGCCGCCAGCTCCTCCACGTCACCTTCGGCTCTACTCTCACCCTCGGCAAGACGGCCAAGGGCCGCCCCTTCAAGGACGGCATCATGGAAATCCTCCAGCAGCACACCGCCCTCCACGCCGAGCTCCTCATGTCCCACCTCGGCAAACACCTCCGCCTGCTCAA
>CAZDAQ010000201.1:0-3099 GCA_964503425.1 uncultured Opitutales bacterium | reverse complement strand
TACGAAACCAACCGCCGCCGCGGCGACCCCCAGGTCATCGTCGAGGAAGCCATCCTCGACTTCACCCTTGGCGACAACCCCGCCGCCCTCGCCAAACTCAACGACGCCGTCGCCCTCGACCCCAACTGCTTCGCCGCCTACCACGCCCTCGCCGAGGTCCAGTTCGCCGCCCGCAACCTCGACGCCGCCCTCGCCGCCGCCCTCAAGGCCCACGAACTCTCGCCCGCCGACATCCACGTCAACACCTCCCTCTCCCGCATCTACATGGAAAAAGGCGACAAACCCACCGCCGAACACTACGGCGCCCAGGCCCGCATGCTCTCCTGGAAAGACGAACTCAAACAACCCCCGCCGCAAAAATAGTCTATCCCCCCATCAACTTCTTCAACACCTCGTCCACCGTCGCCGGGTTCGCCTGCCCCTTCGTCGCCTTCATCACCTGACCCTTCAGCGCGTTGATCGCGTTTAGCTTCCCGGCCTTGTATTGCTCCACCGGCTTCGGGTTCGCCGCCACGATCTCCGCGCAAATTTTCTCCAGTTCGCCCGCGTCGCTCTGCGTCCGCAGCCCTTCGCGGTCCACAATCGCCTCCGCCGCGTCGCCCGTCGCAAACATTTTCAAAAACACGTCCTTCGCGATCTGCTTCGAAATCACCCCGCCGTCCACCAGCTTCACCAATCCCGCCAGCATCTGCGGCGTGATCTTCCCTTGGTTCACCGTCAGCGGCGACTCGCCATGCTCCGCCCCGGCGGAAAGTTCCCGCAGCAAATCGTTCGCCACGTAGTTCGCCACCGCCAGTGCGTTCCCGCACAGCGCCACCGCCGTCTCAAAATACTCCGACAACTCCCGGTCCGGGCAAATCACCGACGTAATCGTGTACGCCAGATTCCACTTCTCCATATACCGCCGCTGTTTGTCAAAAAACGCCTCCGGCAATTCCGCCGTCAATTTCTGCTTCTGCTCTTCCGTCACCCGCACCGGCATCAGGTCCGGGTCGGGAAAATACCGGTAGTCATGCGCCTGCTCCTTCGACCGCATGGACTGCGTCACGCCCAGCTGCGCGTCCCACCGCCGCGTCTCCTGCGAGATGCGCTCGCCGTTCTGCATGCACTGGATCTGCCGCTTGATTTCATACTCCACGCCGTTCTTCACTCCCGAAATCGAATTCAGGTTCTTCAGCTCCACCTTCGTCCCGAGCTTCGTCTCGCCCTTGGGCCGCACCGACACGTTGGCATCGCACCGCAGTTGCCCTTTCTCCATGTCGCAGTCCGAAATGTCCGCGTTAATCATCTGCGTCCGCAGCGCCGTCAAATAGGCGAAAACTTCGTCCGGCGTGTGCATGTCCGGCTCGCTTACGATCTCGATCAGCGGCGCGCCCGCCCGGTTGTAGTCCACCAGGCTGTCGTTGGAAAAATGCGTCAGTTTCCCCACGTCCTCCTCGAGGTGGATGCGCGTCAGCTTCACCACCCGGTGCTCGCCCATTACGTTGCGCGAGGGCCCCGGCAGCTCGATCTCCACCCCACCGCCCAGGCACAACGGCTGGTCGTATTGCGAAATCTGGTAGTTCTTCGGGTTGTCCGGGTAAAAATAATTCTTCCGGTCCCACTTGCACTCCTCCGCGATCTTGCACCCGAACATCAACCCCACCTTCACCGTCTTGCGAATCGCCTCCTTGTTCATCACCGGCAGCGTCCCCGGCAGCGCCAGCACCACCGGATCCGTCAGCGTGTTCGGCGGCTCGCCATACTGGTAGGCGACACGCGTAAACATCTTGGAATGCGTCTTCAACTGCGCATGCACCTCCAAACCGATGACGGCTTCGTATTCCATGGAATGAGAAAAAGCTTGGGTGGAATTTAAAGTTTTGCCCGTTGTTTGTGGAACTCATGCCCGGCCTCGAACAACCGCGCCATCGCCAGCAAATCCCCCTCCGCAAACGGACGTCCGATCAACTGCATTCCAATCGGCAACCCGCTCTTCGTAAACCCGCAGGGCAGCGAAATCCCCGGCAGCCCCGCCAGGTTCACCGAGATCGTGTAAATATCGCTCAAATACATCGCCAGAGGATCGTCCGACTTTTCCCCGCGCTTGAACGCCGCCGTTGGCGTTGTCGGCGTCAGCACCGCGTCCACGTCCTTGAAGGCGTTCTCAAAATCCCCGCGAATCAGTGTCCGCACCTTCTGCGCCCGCAAATAATACGCGTCATAATACCCGCTGCTCAGCACATATGTCCCCAAAATAATCCGCCGCTTCACCTCGGGGCCGAAGCCTTCCGCCCGGCTCTTGAAATACATGTCCACATGGTCCTTCGCCTTCGCGCTCCGGTGCGTGTAGCGCACCCCGTCATACCGCGCCAGGTTCGACGACGCCTCGGCCGTCGCAATAATGTAATACACCGGCACCGCCAAATTCGTATGCGGCAGCGACACATCCCGCACCGCGCAGCCCTGCGCCTCGTAATACTTCACCGCCGCCTCCACCGACGCCCGCACTTCCGGATCCAGCCCTTCACCAAAAAATTCCCGCGGCACCCCGAGGGTCCACTTCCGCTTTGGCGCGGCTACCGCCGCCGCATAATCCGGCACGTCCTGCCTCAACGAGGTCGAATCCAGTTCGTCGTGCCCCGCCAGCGGCTGCATTAGCAATGCCGCATCCTCCACCGTCCGCGTCATCGGCCCGATCTGGTCCAGTGACGACGCAAACGCCACCAGCCCATATCGCGACACCCGCCCGTAAGTCGGCTTCAACCCCACAATTCCGCACAACGCCGCCGGCTGCCGGATTGATCCCCCCGTGTCGCTCCCCAATGCCGCCGGCGCCATCCCCGCCGCCACACACGCCGCGCTTCCGCCCGAGCTTCCGCCCGGTATCCGCTCCAAATCCCACGGGTTCGCCGTTTTCTGGTAGGCGCTGTTTTCCGTGGACGAACCCATGGCGAACTCGTCCATGTTCAGCCTCCCCCACAACACCGCGCCCGCCGCCCGCAATTTCCCAATCACCGTCGCGTCATACGGCGACACAAACTTCTCCAAAATCCGGCTCGCGCACGTCAGCGGCTGGTCCTTCACCGCCAGCACGTCCTTGATCCCAATCGGCACGCC
>CAZDAQ010000200.1:0-4782 GCA_964503425.1 uncultured Opitutales bacterium | reverse complement strand
GCGGAGATGGCGGCGGCGGGGGTGGTTTCGTAGGCGAAGCCGTAGAGGGTGAGGGAGTGGTCGGCGTTGTAGGAGACGTCGGCCCAGGCGAAGTTGGGCTGCAGGTTGCTACCGGTGAAGAAGCCGAAGCCGAGGTAGTCGCGCGTGCCGGGGGTCCAGGGGCCGGCGTTGAGGTAATACAACGGCGTTTGGTGAGTGCGGAAATTCAGCGAGTAATCGATGGTGGCGCCGGCATCGAGCTTGACGGCGTAGAATCCGGAGAAGGCGGTGGCACCGTCAGCGTTGGGATTGGGATAGGAATAGGGGATGAGGTTGGAATTATGGAAGGTGAGGAGGAGTTCGGCGCCGAGGAAATAGGTGGGGGAGATTTGCTGCTGGTCGGGGCTGAAGAAGAGGCCGACGTGGGGGCCGTAGCTGATGGTTTGGCCGGCGCCGGCGTTGACGGGGGTGTAGATGACGCTGCCGTGAGCCGGAATGGTGACGGCGCCCGCCAGCGCGGGGAGGGCGACAAGAAGTTTTTGCCGGCGGGAGAATGAGCGAGAGGGAGCGAATTTTGGCTTAGACATGAGCAGCAATCAATGTTGACGCTGCTGGTGTAAGCCAAAGGGGCCCGCCTGGCAAGAGTGGGTTGCGATGGGCCCGAAGGACCGGGGCTGGTTTACGCGGCGCCGAGCTGGCGGGCGGCGGCAAGGCGGAGGGCGACGTTGTCCCAGTTGACGACGTTCCACCAGGCTTTGATGTAGTCGGCGCGTTTGTTCTGGTATTTGAGGTAGTAGGCGTGTTCCCAGACGTCGAGGGCGAGGACGGGGATGGCGGATTGCTGGGCGAGGTTCTGGTGTTTTTCGGCCTGGAGGATGACGGCCTTTTGGCCGAAGGGCTGCCAGGCGAGGATGGCCCAGCCGCTGGCTTCGACGGCGGTGGCGGCGGCGGTGAACTGGGCTTGGAAGCTTTCGAAGGAGGCGAAGTCCTTGGCGAGGGCGAATTGGAGGTCGGTAGCGGGCTTGGTGGAGCCGGCGGGGGCCAGGTTTTGGAAAAAGACGTTGTGGAGGAAGTAGCCGGAGCCGTTGAAGGCGAGTTGGTTTTCCCAGTATTGGATCTGGGGGTAGTCGTTGGCGGTGCGGAGGTCGGCGAGTTTGGCGAGGGCGGCGTTGAGGCCTTTCATGTAGCCGGCAAAATGAATGTCGTGATGGAGGTGCATGGTCTGCTCGTCAATGGACGGCAGGAGGGCGTCGTAGGCGTAGGGGAGGGGCGGGAGGGCGTAGGTGCCGTCGGCATTGAGGGGGCAGCCGAAGAGGGTTTCGGCAGGAGTGATGCCGGTGGTGGCCGAAGGTGGCGGAGTGGTATTTTGGGCGCGAAGCAAGGCGGGGGCGAGGGCGAGGCCGGCGAGGGTGGCGGCACCAGCGGCGACGAAGCGGCGGCGGTCAGGGGCGGGGACAGGGGAAGGCGACTGAGGGGACTGAGGCCGCTGCGGCGACAGAGGGGACGGGGAGTCTTGCGAGGCGGGTGGGAGGGCGGAGGAATGGTTCATAGGTGGAGCCAAGATGGGATTGGCTCCGCTAGTATAGCCACTTTTGGCACTTTGGAAAGAGGCGGACTAATTTTTGAGGTTGGAGGTGTATTTGCCCGGGGAGCGCTCGACGATGAGCTGGGCAGGGTTGCTGGTAACGGAGCCGGACTTGTTGGAGACGGTGCAGGTGTAGTTGCCGGCGTTGGCGGAGGTGATATGGGCGAGGTAGACGCGGTGGGTGGAGGCGCCGGTGATGTTGCCGCCGTCTGCAAGGGGGGTGCCGTTGAATTTCCAGACGTAGGCGAGGGGGGCGGTGCCGAGGGCCCGGACGCCGAAGTGGATGGTGGTGCCGGAGGGGGAGTTGACGGGAGTGGGGTCAACGATGATGGCGGGCTTTTTGGAGGTCGAGAAAGGGAGGGTAGGGGCGGTGGTGTTGAAGAAGCGCAGGACGTGGTCAAAGCTGCTGTAATAGTAGCTATCCGAGCGGAAGGGGCGGATCTCGGGGCCGGAGGGGATGGTGTTGCCGTTGGAGTCGGTGACGACGGCACCATGGGAGTCCATGACGAGGAAAGGGTCCTGGTGGTTGGTGTCGGTGGCATAGTTGCCGAGGAACATGATGACGTGGGTGATGGGGCGGTCGAGCGGCGGGTCGCCGCGGATGAAGAGGAGGTCGCCGGGTTGGAGGTTGGCAGTGAGGTTGGCGTAGTCCTTGGTGTAGCCGTTATGGACGTCGAAGAGGCGCTGGGCGGTGACGGTGACGTAATTTTTGGGGCCCATGAAGAAGCGGGCGTTGCTGGTCTGGGCTTGCTGGATGACCGCGGAGTCAAAGGAGATGCCGAGGCCATAGGAGTAGGCCCAGTGGGTGAAGTCGGAGCAGTCAATGCCCTGGCCGGTGGCGTAGCCGGCGTTTTTCCACTGGGCGGTGTCGGGGACGTCCCAGGCCTGCAAGTGGTGATGGGCGTAGGGGATGGTGCCGCGGATGGAATTGGCGGCGGCGAAGAGGCGGATGAGAAACCAGTCGGGCCGGGCGTCGGTGGTGTGGTTGAGGGCGGCGGAGGGGGCGATGAAGTCAATCAAGTCGGGGCCCCAAAGGGAATCGAGGCTTTTGATATACTTGAAGTCGGTCCACTTGGTGTAGGGGGAAGTGGACCAGAGCTTGAAGTTGTTGCGCGGGGACTGGTTAAAGTAGGCGAAGTTGCGGGAGTCGGTGACGTTGGCGGAAAAGACATAGGGGGAGGTGTAGTTGCCTGAAGTCGGTAGGGCTGGGGCGGGGGAGGCGGCCCAGAGCGAGAAGGAGGCGAGGGCAACGAGGAGAAGGAAAGGTTTCATTGGGTGAAGAGATGAGGAGCATACCCTATAAGGTATTCCCGGAGAAGCCGGGAATTATAAAATTTGGGTGACGGCAAGTGTGGTATGAGGCAAGTGTTTCTGTTTGCCAGGAAAGGGGGTAGTGGTAGATTTAGGCCATGAGTTTTGCGGAGGTTTTAAGGGAATTGCCGGCGTTGACGTTGAGCCAGCGGCAGATGCTGGTGAGGCGGGCACTGGATTTGGACGAGCCGCCGTTGTCGGCGGCGGATGTGGCGCTGGTGGAGGAGCGGCTTGCGGGGCACCGGAAGAGTCCGGAGACGAGCGTGGCGGCGGGGGAGATGAAGAAGCGTTTGCGGGGGCAGTTTCAAAAATGATCTGGCGGGTGGTCATTCGCCCGGAAGTAGAGAGGGACGTGGCGGAAGCGGCGCGATGGTATGAATCGCGCCAGGCTGGATTAGGCGCGGAGTTCGTGGAAGAGGTGATTCGGGTATGGAATGCCTTGGAGAGTGGCCCGTTGATTCAGGCACGCCGACATCCGCGGAAAAACATCCGCTGGCAATACCCAGAGAGATTTCCTTATCGAGTCGTTTACGAAGTCTCCGAAGCTGAACACATTGTCGTGGTGGCGGCGGTATTGCACGCGTCACGGGACGAGCGGCACTGGCGGAGGCGGATCGGGGATTGAGGCGAGATAACCGGGGTTGGGCAAATATTTGGATACCAGAGAGGTAGCGGGGCAACCGTGAAAAGATTTATGGCCTTAGCCACAGGAAGCTATTTCTGGAGCACAAGAATGCCCTCGATTTGGGTTGTGGGAATGTCAACGCGGTCCGCCTTGATTGCGGGATCGGGTTTGGTGAAGTGCAGAGTGATGGACTGATCAGCGATTTTTTCTAGCACACCTCGGGAAATTGTTACGCTACTTGGGGAATGTTGCCACCAATTGACGATGACAGGCATATTAAGCATATTCGGGTCCGGTGTGCTAGCAGGCGGAGCAGTTGAAATATACGAATCAGAATCAATGGACCGGTTGGCATCCACTACAACTAGCGCACCATAGGTGAATGCGGGGTAGCGAAGGCCATTTGGGTAAAATTCTACATTCCAGTGCGGCGAAGCGACAAGGGAGTCGAAGGTAGGGATGACCCACTTAAAATCGCTGCCGAAGAACGGATGGTGTTGAAGGAGATAATCGGTGGCGAGGCGGGTGGCTTCGTCCTTAAACAGTGGCGGATTGGTGTCGGATTCGTGGAGGTCGAGAGGCTCAACGGCGGAACGATCATCCTGGTTTCCCTCCAGGGCGCTGACATACCAAGAATGGTCTGCAGCAGGGTTGAGAAAAAACCGGTAACGCTGGCCGACGGTCAGGTCAATTTGTTCCGGGCCGTCTAATATTACGTGGCCTGGGAGAGCCGAGAAATCGAGAGCGGGAAAGCGCAGTTCAATTTCTGAGCCGACTTTCCCTTTAAAGGTGCTGAGCACCTTGATGGTCGCCACGACAATCCGGACGGGAAGCGAATTATTGCCCGATTCGGGAATTTGGCTTTTTTGATCGGTGACGGTCACTTTGACGGGTATGCCATTGCAAATAATCTGGGCTTTGGCCGCGAGCTCATCCGGAGACCAGAATCGCACCAATCTCGCTTCGACACCGGGCATCGAACATAGCAAAAGCAGAAAAACGCGGCCGAGAAGGTGGCGGTGAAAACGGGGAGGGGATTTCATGGCAACACTTAGAGGGGGCCGACAGCCAGAAGGGCAGCGGCCTTGGGGTGCAATCGGAAAAGGCTGCGATAGAATCAGATTCTAGCAGTGAATCCCAATATCAGGGAAGACAATTTCCACACTTAAACGTGCCCTAAAACTAGAGGCGGAAGGAGTGGCGAAGGCGCTGGCTGGGGGTGAGTTCGGGGAGACGGACGCGGGCGGGGCAGGTGTGATCAATTTTTCGACAATTCGTCGAG
>CAZDAQ010000199.1:0-4896 GCA_964503425.1 uncultured Opitutales bacterium | reverse complement strand
CCCATCTTCCATATCCCCCCACCCCTACTCCTCTTCCACACCCGCCACCTGAAACGGCTCGCACACCCCCGCCAGCGTCCCGCGCCCCGCCCGTTTCGCCAGCCGCAGTAATTTCAACAGCAACTGCGCCGCCAGAAACGCGTCCCCGTGCGCCGTGTGCCGGTCGTGCGGCGGGATGTGGAACCGCGCGCACAACGCATCAAAGGTGAAATCCGGCTCGCCCTCCTCCGTCGGCAGCATCCCCGCCTTCTCCAGATGCAGCGTCAGCTCCATCGTGTCCAGCGTCCGGTTGTGCAGCTTCATCCCAAAATGCTTGCCCAGCGCCGTGTTCAGCATCGCCACGTCGTGCCCGATGTGGTGCCCCACGATCACCCCGTCCCCCAAATAATCCAGGAAGTCCAGCAGCGCCCCCTTCTCATCCCGCCCCTTCAGCGATTCCTCCCTTGTGATCCCGTGGATCACCACCATCGAGTTGTTGTATTGCAGCTTCAACAGCGCCTCAAAGGTCTGGTCCAAAAGTATTTCCCCGCCCTGCACCGCCACCGCCCCCAGCGACACCAGCGCGTCATGCACCGGGTCCAGCCCCGTGCTCTCCGAGTCAAACGCCACGAACCGCACCCGCTCCGCCGGCGTCTCCTCCGCCCACGTCCGCGCAAACGCCCCTTCATACCGCGATAAAATGACAGCCGGATCAGACATGACGGATATCGCGGCCCAGGCGTGGCGGGAAAAGGGAAAGACGGGCATGGCAGCACCTTCCTTTGCAGCATAACGCGTGCCTCCAGCAAGCCTGATCACCTTAATGTGAATAACTTGTTCCGAAAGCAATCCTATCCCGACTCCACCGTCGCCGACTCCTCCTCCGTTTCCTCCTTCTCCTCCTCGGCCGGCGCTTGCGTAAGCCCGAAATGTCGCGCCGTAAATTCTATGATCTGCACAATCGTCCGAAAGACGCCTTTCAAAATCTCCTGGTCAATCTTGCTCAACTCCGACGGCCGGATGAACTGCCCGTTGTCCCCGTGCCGGAAGCCCGCCAGCGCCTGGTGATACAGCGCCACGCGCGCCGCCTCCGCCGCATCCTCGAACAATTCCCGGTGCGCCGGCAGCCGCCGCGCCACCTGCATGAACCGCGAGCTCGTGTTCAACGGATCCGGCCCCGGCGCCCCCAGCGCGAACACCCGCGCCGTGTCCACCAGCGGCTGCAGCGCGTGCTGCCGCGTGTCAATGCACGTCCACCACAGCCCGTCCTTGTCCACCACCGAGTTGCGGAAAATCGTCAGCGGCGGCAAACTCGCCAGCGAATCATTCGCCGCCAGCGGAATAAATCGCGGGTTCCGCGAAATCTCGTCCGCCAGGTGCTCCTTCAACGCCGCCACCAGCCCCGCCTCCCCCGACACCGCCCGCAAATCGAACACCGGCAGCCGCGCCAGAATGTTTTCCTCCACCGGGTTTTCAATCCACGCCGTAAACAATTTCCGCCACGCCGACAAGGGCCGGCAGCACCCCGCCTGCGCCGCCGACAATCCTTCCGGCGACGCCCGGAATCCCAGTTCCGCCAGCCATCCGCTCACCCGTTCCGCCAGGCTCAGGTGCCACGCCTGCGCCACGGCCTCTTCGCCCGGTGCCGGGTCGGAATAAACCAGCGCCGTCTCCTGATACGTCCGCAAAAATCTTTCCCGCCGCCCTTCCGCCCCCAGCGCCAGCCAGCAATACGCCCCGCCGGGCCGCGGCAATCCCTCCGCCATCAGCTCCGCCTCAGCCAGTTCCAGCAGCCGCTCCGTGATCTGCCCGTCCACCTCGCTGATAAAGTCCCCCGCCCAACTCAATGGCGCGCGCTCCTGCAAACCTGCCCGCAGCATCACTTCCGCGCGGTCGCGCAAGTCGCCCAGCACCGCCCGGTCGCGCGCCACGCCGATTTCCAGCCCCAAGGCCATCGGCAGCCGTCCGTAAAGTAGTTGCACGTCCCGCTGCCCAATCAACCCCTCCACCACGCTCGCCGGTGTGCCGTCAGCCGTGACAATCAAGTGCCGCACATGCCGCCGCAGCATTCGCATGACGATCTCCCCCGCGCTCAATCCCGCCGGCGCCGTCAGCACCGGCCGGCTCATGATCGCCTCCACCGGCGCGTCCAGCGGCACTTCCCCCGTCGCCGCCCGCTTCACCAAATCCGTCTCCGTCACAATGCCCAGCGGCCGGTCCGTCTCGTCCACCACCACCAAAGCCTCCTGCCCCGCCTCCGTCAGCCGTTGGGCCGCTTCCCGCACTGTCAGCGTTGGCGGTCCCGTCAACCGCCGCCGCCGCGCCCGCTCCGCCAGCGGCGCGGTTTCCGTCAGCCAGGTGTCCGCCGCTTCCGTCGCCGAGCCCGGCTGCCCGGGCGTTCTCCCCGCCGACGGGTCCGGCAGTTGGAAATCCGACCGCAGCGAAAAATACGCCGCCAGGTAGCGCGACACCTGCGAATACTTGTGCGCCAGCGGCGCAAACTCGTCCCACGGCAGCGCATACAACAGCGTGTCCGTTTCCGTCCGTGCGCTCTGCACGAACACCTTCTCGCTCAAAAACCACGACACCCCGAGCAGGTCCCCCTCCCCGCGCATGTCCACCAGCTCCTCCCCATGCGGCGTGTTGTGTACGATCCGCACCGTCCCCTGCTGGATCACGTACAGCCACGGCCCGCGCGTGTCGCCTTCCTTGAAAATATACTCCCCTTCCTCGTGAAATTTCACGCGCCCCAGCATCGCCAGGTGCAGCACGTCCGCCGCCTCCATGTATTCAAAAGGTGGATACCCCTTGAGAAAATCCGCCACGCGCAGGGCGATGCTCGAGGTCTTCATCGGGGTGGGGGGTGCGGGGTGCAAGTTGCCGGCTTCGGAAACGCGTGCGCCCCCGGAATTCGACCACGCCGCGGGTTGAATTGTTTCCCCGTCGGCCTGGATTTCCGGCTGGCCTGCTGTCACGCCTCCTTTCGCCGCCAACTTATTGTCCGCGCAGCCTACACCACGAATCGCTTTCACGCAAAGGTAAAACCTCCTTCTTATCCATCCATCTCCGCCATCGCCGTCCCCATCCGCGCATACAACTCCCTCCCTAGTCGCGTCTGCTCCCCCAGGTCCGCCGCCAGCCGCACCCGCCCGGGCTCGAACAGCGTTATCGTCGCCGACCCGCCGAACGCAAAATACCCCTTCTCCGCCCCGCGCGCCGCCGCTGCGCCGGGCGTGTAGGTCTGCGTGATGCTCCCCACGTTCGTCGCGCCAATCTCCAGTAACAGCACCGTACCCGCGCGCGGCGTCTCCAGCACCGTCAGCATCCGCTTGTTCTCCCACAACCGTGCCAGCCGCCGCCGCAGCGCTATCGGGTTCACGCTCCACAACGACCCCGGCAGCCACCGCGCCGCCCCCGGCGTCCCGTCCGTCGGAAAATGAAACCGGTGGTAATCCACCGGGCACAGCCGCGACAACACCAGCGCCCCCCGCGCATACTTCCGCGCCAGCCCCGCGTCCCCCAGCAACCCCGCCAAGTCCCACCGCTGCCCTTTCACGAACACCCCCTCCGCCCGCTCCGCCTCCGGAAATCCCAAATGCCGCCCATCCGCGCCGAACACCACCGTCTCCGCCCCCCCCGCCAATGGCCTCGCCCCCGCCTTCAGCTTTCGCGAAAAAAACTCGTCAAACGACGCATACGTTTCCGGCGCTTCCGCAAACTCCGCCGCATCCAGTCCGTATTTCTCAATAAACCGCGGCACCTTGTCCCGCGTCGCCGCCTGCCGCATCCACCACCCATACCACCGCCCCAGCCACGCCCTCCGCCCCAGCGCCCAATTCGTCATCCGCCCCAGTGGGTTCTCATACGCCCATCGCAGCGCCGCCTCCCCATACACCTGCTCCACCTCCACCCGCCCCGTGTGGCGGTTGTAATACTCAATCGCCGCGCCCCGCGCAGCCTCCGGCGTTTCCAGCATCCCCCCAGCGAACCGCACCTGCCCCTTCCCCTCAAGCGCGAATCACGCCTCCCCTCCAACCCGCCCCATGAAGCAAACACCCCGCCGCTTCCGCATTGCCATTCGCCCCTTCACCCGATTCTCTATTTTGGAACACCTGTTTTAACTGGCATACCCCCATGCTCTGGCAAATCCTCGCCTTCGACGGTTTTGACGAACTCGACGTGGTCGCCCCCTTTGAAGTCCTCCGCATGGCCGCCACCCGCAAGCCCGGCTGGCAGGTCGAAATCGCCGCCCTCGGCGCCCCGCGCGAAGTCATCGCCAACCATGGCCTCCGTATCCACGTCGCCGCCCGCCTCGGTCCCGCCGCCGGCCCCGGCCGCCCCGATGTCGTCATTGTCCCCGGCGGTGGCTGGATCAGCCGCAAGCCCACCGGCGCCCGCGCCGAAATCACCCGCGGCGACCTCCCCGCCGCCCTCGCGCAACTCCACGCCGCCGGCACCCTCGTCACTTCCGTCTGCACCGGCGCGATGCTCCTCGCCGCCGCCGGCCTCCTCAAGGACCGCCCCGCCGTCACCCATCACGACGCCCTCGAAGACCTCCGCGCCGCCGGCGTCCAGGTCATCCCCGCCCGCGTCGTAGACGCCGGCGACCTCGTCACCGCCGGCGGCATCACCTCCGGCCTCGACCTCGCCCTCCACCTCGTCGAACGCTTCGCCGACGCCGCCCTCGCCCGCGACCTCGAACACGCCCTCGAATACGAAGGCCGCGAGGAAGCCTGGCGCGCTTAATCCCGCTCGCTCAGAAACGCCTACCAATTTATCCAACTAGGTGATTGTTCTCAAAACGGCGTCGGTGGATCGTTCGCCAACCCAAAGCCTGCGATGCCCCGCAATATCCCGGTCACCGTAAAATACCATTGGCCGTCGATTTTTTGCAGTGTCATGGGCCGCAGGGTCAGA
>CAZDAQ010000198.1:0-4934 GCA_964503425.1 uncultured Opitutales bacterium | reverse complement strand
CTCAAAGGCTCCGTTCATCCCAATGCCGACGACCTCGCCCGCTGGGCCAAAAGCCTCAGCCCCGACGACTGCGCCGCCGCCATGAGCCAGCTCCAGTCCCTCCCCGCCGGCCTCCTGCGCGACACCGTCCTCAAAGCCGTCATCAACGCCTGGGCCCAGCGCGACCCCAAGAGTTTCCTCGCCGCGCTCGGCACCGTCACCGTCCCGCGCCTCCGTGAAGGCGGCGTCACCGCAGCCCTCGGCAGCCTCGCCGCCGCCAATCCGCAGGACGCCCTCGATTGGATCAAACAAAACACCGCCGACACTTCCAACCGCGACCTGGGTCGCCGCTACGCCGCCGCCTTTGGCGGTTATGCCGCCACCGACCCCCAGGGCGCCATCACCCTCGCCGCCGGCCTGGACGAAAGCTCCCGCAATGGCCGCCAAATAAAAACCCAGGCCATGGAAGGCATCGCCAACTCCCTCTCCGATCTGGGCAAGTTCACTGACGCCGCCGCTCTCTTCTCCCAGTTGCCCACCGGCCAGGTCCAAAATGACGCCATCGCCCAACTCACCGACCGCTGGGCCCAAATCTCCCCGGCCGATACCGCCGCCTGGCTCGCCACTGTACCCAGCGCTGCCATTCGCAGTGACTCCGGCCAAAATCTGACCGACAATTGGACTGGCAGCGACCCCCAGGCCGCCGCCACCTGGGCCGCGCAAATGGACCAGCTCAACGCCGCCGCCGGCGTCAACGTCAACAATGGCGACTCCCTCCTCTCCCACGCCATTGACATCTGGTCCCGTTACGACCTCAACGCTGCTGGCCAATACCTCAACCAGTTGCCCGCCTCGCCCTCCAAGGACAGCGCCATCGCCTCCTTTGCCGACCGTGCCGCGCAGGACAATCCCGGCAGCGCCATGCAATGGGTCGCCACCATTCAGGACCCGCAAACGCGCCAGGACTCCACCCAGCAAGTCGCCAAACAATGGGCCAAACAGGACCCCGCTGCCTTTAATCAATTTCTCTCCACCACCACGACGTTGACCGATCAGCAAAAAACCTCGCTGCTCAACTCCGTCCAAAACAATGGCCGCAAGGGCGGCGGCGGTGGTCAGGGTCAGGGCAACAACAACGGCGGCTGATTTTGGGTTGGACACCGGCCTGGGGACATCCGTTGGGTAGGGGCGCACTCTCGCCGTGCCCATTCACCCATCCGGAATTTTCCTCGCGTCGCCGCAGTCCATGCCCGCCAAAATTACCCTCGCTCCGCCGCGCCTCTGGGCCGCCAGCCGCCGCCACTCGCGGCTGCGCTTTTCTAAACCCGCCCTCGCGCGCTGCCTCCAACTCTTGGACTCCCGGCCCGGCCCGCATCCACCACCCGGTGAATTGTCGCTCGCCTTCCTCACCGACTCCGCCCTCGCCCAACTCCACGACCAATTCCTTGCCGACCCCGCGCCCACGGACGTCATCACTTTCCCCGGCGACCCCGCTGCCGGTCTCGCCGGAGAAATTTGCCTCTCCGTGGATCGCGCCCTCGCCGAATCCACCCGCCGCCGTTGCTCCTTCGCGCGTGAGCTGACGCTCTACCTCGTCCACGGCTGGCTGCACCTCGCCGGTCTTGACGACCGCACCCCCGCCGCCCGCCGCGCCATGCGCCGTGCCGAGCGCCGCCTCCTCGCCGCCATCGCCCAAGCCCGCGCGTGGCCCGATTTCCGCCTGCGTTCCTAGCGGTTTCATTTGCGTCTTGGCCGTTCACGGTGTTGGTTGCTCGCGTCCGCTTACCATGACTACCGAGCCTCCCATCCCTGCCGATCCCCCGCCCAGCCGCCTGCGCGAATTGCGCAACGCCTTCTTCACCGGCCTGGTCCTGCTCGCGCCCTTGGGCGTCTGTGTCTTCGTGATCAACTTTCTGCTCACGTCCATCGGCGACCCCTCCAGCAAAATCTTCTTCGGCTGGATCAAAACCCAGCTCCCCCTGCCCGGCATCTACTTCATCAACCTGGTCTCCATGCTCATCGTGGTCGCCCTGATCACCGCGCTGGGCTACGCCTCGCACTATCTCCTCGGCAAATGGCTCTTCCGCCACGCGGAAAACATTATGCTCCGCGTCCCCTTCGTCGGCTTGGTTTACCGCACCACCAAGCAGATCGTGGACACCTTCCGCAGCCAGCAAAAGGCCGTCTTCCAAAAAGTCGTCCTCATCGAGTTTCCCCGCCGCGGCTGCTATGGCATCGGCTTCATCACCAGTACCGCCGCCGGCGAACTCCAGTTCCGCACCGAGAAAAAAGTTGTCAACGTCTTCATCCCCACCACCCCCAACCCCACCAGCGGCTTCCTCATCGTTTGCCCCGCCGATGAAGTCATCGAACTCGACATGACCATTGGCGACGGCATGAAGCTCATCATCTCCGGCGGCGCCGTCGTCCCGCCTTTCACTCCCCCGACCCCCGAAAAATCCTTCACCGCCCCCGTCACCCTCCCCTAAAACCACATTCTCTTCACTCCTTATTTTCCATTTTTTTAATTTTAAATTCATAATTTTTAATTTGCCCCATGTCCCGCCTCCTTGAGGCCGAGGGTCTCGTGCTCGACCGCGTCTCCGCCGGCGAACATCACCTGCGCCTCACCCTCCTTACCCCCGCGCCCGGCCTGCTCATCGCCATGCTCCGCGAATCCCGCGGCGCTGGCAAAAACTCCCGCGCCGCCTCCCCGTCCGCCACCCGGCCCGACGTCTTCGACCTCGCCGCCGTCATCCTCGAAGCCCCCAAACCCGGCGCGGCCCACGGCACCGTCCATTTCGTCCGCGAATACAAAGTCCTCCGCCGCCACGCCGGCCTCGGCGCCCGCTACCCCGCGCTCGCCGCCGCCTCCGCCCTCGCCTCCCTCGTCGCCCGCCACGCCATCCATTTCGAAACCTGCGCCCCCGTCTTCGCCCTCTGCCGCCAGGCCTTCGCCGCGCTCGACGACGGCTCCCCCCCCGAAGCCGTCCACCTCAAAGCCCTCTTCATCCTCGCCCACACCCAGGGCTACCCCGCTCGCGAACAATGGCTCGCCCTCCTTTCCCCGGACGACCGCACCCTCGCCCTCACCATCCTCGGCCAGCCCGCCGCCGACGCCTCCCGACTCTCCCCCGCCGATACTGCCCGCCTCCCCCAACTCCGCCAAGCCTGCGAACACTGGCTCGCCGAACACACTGACCTCGACCCCTTCTGCGTTGCCTGACCCCATCTGCGTTTCCGACTTCGCTCTTCGCCGGCCCCCAGGAGACACTACGCAAAATCCGGTATCCGCCACGCTGGCATAATGTTTCACCCGCCCGACGCGCCGAGCGACTTTGCCTGGAGTGCTAGCCCCATCGCACGCTGGGCGATGCAGTCGATGCATCCGCTGAAGATCACGCGGTGAACCGGATAGAGCACATACCAATACAGCCAGCCGAACAGTCCTTTGGGGGCGAAAAACGCGGTTTGGGTAAGGAGCGACATGCCGCCCTCCGCCGGTGCTACCTGAAATTGCAGCCACGCCTTGCCTGGCACCTTCATCTCCGCCCGCAAACGGAGCAGGCGCCCGGGCTCCACGGCCTCGACGCGCCAGAAATCCAGGGCGTCCCCGACGCGCAATTCATCCGGATCGCGGCGGCCGCGCCGCAGCCCCACCCCGCCGATCATCCGGTCGACAAATCCACGGATGCGCCACGTCCAGTTCAGATAGAGCCAGCCGCGGTCCCCGCCCATACCGGTAAAAATCCGGTAGGCCTCGGCCGGTGAAGCGGCGACAAGGCGTTGCCGCCGCTCCACAATCATTCCCTCGATATTGGTGAGGACCACGGGCGGCGGCCCGCTTTGGCTGGTGCTCAAGGCATCGCTCCACGTCGTTTCAATGTGGCCCGCGTGCAAACGCTCCAGGGTGCGCTCCACGGCGGCCCGGTAGCCCACCGGCTGAATGTGAGGAAACAACTGGCGCGCGCTCGGATCGTGAATGATGTTTTCGTTGCGCAACCCTTCAATCAGCGGACGGGCGATAATCGCCGGAATCGGCGTCACCAGGTTCACCCAGTAAGAAGACAGACGGGGCGTGAGCACAGGAACCGGCACCATCCAGCGCCGCAGTCCGCGCACTTCGGCATAGATCATCATCATTTCGCCGTAGGTTACGACCTCGGCGCCACCGATCTCGAGGATGCGCCCGCTGCTCGCGGGAACCTCCAGCGCCGCCGTGAGATAATCCAGCACTTCGCGAATCCCGATCGGCTGCGTCCGTGTCCGCACCCATCGGGGGCAGATCATGATCGGCACGCGCTCCGTCAGGTAGCGGATCAACTCAAAGGACAGGCTGCCCGAGCCGACGATGACGCCGGCGCGAAATTCGGTGACCGGCACTCCACTGCGGCGCAACGCGGCGCCAGTCTCTTGGCGCGAACGCAGGTGTTCGGAAAGGCCGGGCGCCGCCTCAGCCAGGCCACCAAGGTAAATAATGCGCGCCACTCCGCCCGCGCGGGCCGCCGTGCCAAAGATTTCGGCCGCCCGCAAGTCGCGCAGGTGAAAATCCGGCCCTGCTCCCAGGCTATGCACCAGATAATAGGCCACCTCGACTCCCTGCATCGCCGGAATCAGGCTGGCCGGTTGCAGGACATCGCCCGCCACAATTTCAACCGCCGCCTGCCAGGGCCGCCCCTGCAAGCGCGCCGGATCGCGCACGAGGCAGCGCACCCGGCAGCCCATCTCCAACAATCGCGGCACCAGCCGCCCACCGATATAGCCGGTTGCCCCCGTCAGCAAGACGAGCCGCCCCGTCATGCTTTCCGGTTTCATTTGGTGATTAATGGTCGAAACGTCTGCCTTGATCCTAGGCTTACAGTCGGCGAGGAAGGTGGAAATGACAACTATCTCACTGTGAAATTAATCCCCACCCCCATTGTCACATTCTCTCTTCCATACCCTCCATAATCTTC
>CAZDAQ010000197.1:0-4935 GCA_964503425.1 uncultured Opitutales bacterium | reverse complement strand
CAAGATAGACTTCCGCCAGGTTTACGCCACCGTCCTCAAACGCTGGCTCGACGCCGACCCCAACAAAGTCCTCGCCGGCAAACCCTTCGAGGAAATCCCCATCCTCGCCTGACTTGCTGGAGGCTCAACTCTGCTCAACCGTCCCAACCTTCGAGCCTCAAACTAACAAAAAAACCCGCTTTCATTACGGGGATTTTTGCGCCGGTGCTGGCGTTGTCACCGTGGCATTGCCAGCGGGCTTGCTGGAACTCGGGGTCGTGTCAACCAACGTCGGCTTCAGGAAGACGATGAGTTCCTTGGTAACGGACTTCTGCCCATCCGGGTCTTTCACCGGATCATGCTCGGTAATCTGCCAGCCTCCCAGCATAATGACGTCCCCGCTCTTGATGGTGATAGAGTCTACCGACGCCTCGCGTTGGCCGAAAATGGGCGAGTCGACTATTGGTAAGTGCTGGTCGCCCACCACGGCACCGTAAGCATACATGCATTGGAGATAGATGTTGTTGTTGAGGTCAACGAACGGCGTCAGTTGAATATGACTACCGACATCGAAATAGGCTACTCCTGTGGTGACATTGTTGCCTGCCGCAGCGTTTTGGATATCTCCCGGGATCACTCGCGGCATATAGGTCGCAATTTCAATCGTCGCATTTTGCCCGCTCACCGTGGTCACGGATGGCGCGCCCACCACCCGGATGCGGCTGTCCGCTTGCGCGGCTTTACTCACCGCGCTCAAATCAAAATTTCCCGTGAGGTGGTAGTAATACAAGTAGCCCGACATCGTGGCCGAAATCGTATCGCCCGCGGACGACGATGGGATATGCGGCACAAAAGTCTGGTCTTTTTCGCCTGCCTTGGTGTGGCCCCAGGAGTCAATCTGCTTGGGCGTCAAGCCCAGGGCCTCCAGCGCGCTGGTTTCGCCGGGAGCAAGGGTGACTTCCACGAACAGGCTTTCGGTGTGAACCTTGGGCAGTTGCACGTCAAACATCGCAATTATTTGCCGCATTTGCTGGAGGTCGTACTCCGTGCCATAGACGACCATGGAGTTACTGCGGTCATCGGCAATGATCTGGATGTAGGGACTATAGGGCTGGACCGCGCTCTTGGTGATTTGCTTGAGTATGCCGAGCAGTGTCTCGGCATCAACATGCCTGAGGCGAAAAAGTCGCGCACTCGCTATGGGATCCGTGTCTTTCAGCCCCGGGCTGGGAATGGTTTTGGGCATCAGCTGGGGCAGATCAATTCCGTCCCATTTTTCAATTTCCTCCTGGATTCGCTTGAGATCATCCTCCGTGCCGGTAACGGTCACGGAGTTACTCCGATCGTCAGGCACAAGGGTGAATGCGGAACTATAGGTTGGCTTGGCCTCTTTGGCGGCATCCTCCTGGATGTCATGCCGGACTTCATCGGCCAGTTCCGAAGCATTTTCACTGCGAACCTGAATCAGCTTCGCATGAATTTCAGCAGGTTCCGCCACTTGCGAGGGATTCTGGCCCGTAAGATTTCCCGTCGCTGCCGCTGGACTGGCTGCCAGTTCGGCAGCGCGGATTAGCGCGAAGGGTGCAACGATGAGCATGGCCAAACCCATGACCGCGATTGCGGTCTTCCGTGACACCGTGCTAAAGAATAAATGTCCCGTTCTCATAATGGGGAAATTTTTACAGAACCAGCTCCATCTGTTTCCAAGTATCGGACGCAGCCTTGATGGATCAATTGAATGATTCTACCAAAACGGGTTTTTAGAACTCAATCCATTCCGTGGTAACGAAATGCTCTTAAAAGGTCAGCCTTTAAGTTTCCCCGTCCTTCCCCCGCCCCCTTCCCAACGCAGCCAACCGAGCCAACGCATCAAACCCATCAAACGCAGCCAACGCAGCAAACGCAGTGATACCCTCAAATCGCGAATTCTGTTATACTCCGGCCTTCAAATCTCCCAAGCGCATCCCGCAAACTCACCTCGCCACCGTTTATCACTTATCATTTTGCCGCCTCTTCACCCCTCCCCCTTTCCCTCCTCCTTCCTCCATCTTCCCCGCTTCACTCTATTGATACATAATCTCAATAACTAACCACAAATCCATACCCCGCCCGCTTCAATCCAACCTAATCCAACCCAGTCGCACCTAATCCAACCTAATCCAACCAAAAATATATCCATCCAGCCTCCATTTTCACCATTCCCCTAAACACCCGTTCACTCCTCCCAGTCGCCTCATTCGCCTTAGCCGCCGCCTCCCTCCTCCATTTTCCATCTTCCCTATTCCTCCTTCGCTCCGCTCTCAGTCGCCTCAGCCCTTCCTCCGCCTCAATCGCATTCCTCCCGGAACCACCCTCGTCGCCCTCCTGTTCTTAAGCTATATTGTTCCCATGGCCTTCGACCCCGCCACGCTCTCCCCCGCCCAGGCCTGGGAGCCCATTGCCCCCAGCCAGTGGGACGACGCCTGCGCCACCCACCTTCTGCGCCGCATGGGCTTCTCCGCGCCCCCGGCCGAAGTCGCCCGCGTCCGCCAGCAGGGCCTCCCCGCCACCCTGGCCGCGGCGTTTGACCAAATCCGCCCCATGCCCCTCTCCGGCCCCATCGCCGATTACATCGCCCAAAAACCCGCCATGATCCAGCGCGGCCTCGCCGCGCAAAAAGCCCACGACGCCAAAACCCTCGCCGAGGTGGACGATTTCTTCCAGCCCGTCCGCCGCGCCGCCTACCGCTCCGGCATCGAGCTCTGGTTCGAGTTCGCCCGCGCGCCCGCCAACTCCGCCCAGGAAAATCTCTTCCTGTTCCTGTCCAGTGTCCTCGTCGTCGCCATTAACAAAATTGATAACCCCGACTGGATCTTCCCCTACTTCGCCCTGCTGCGCGAGTCCCTCCAGCGCCCCTACCCCGACCTCTGCAAAAGCCTCCCGCACACCCCCGCCATGTGCGCCTACCTCGACCTCTCCTCCAGCGCCCGCGGCATCCCCAACGAAAACTACGCCCGCGAACTCATGGAACTCTTCACCCTCGGCGAGGGCCATTACACCGAAACCGACGTCAAGGAAGCCGCCCGCGCCCTCACCGGCTTTTACCTCCAGGACAACCAAATCCAGTTCTCCGCCGCCCGCTGGGATCCCGGCGACAAAACCCTCTTTGGCCGCACCGGCCCCTGGGGTGCCGACGACGTGGTCAACCTTATCTTCACGCAATCCTCCGCCCGCACGTGGCTGCCCACGCGCTTCCTCGCCTGGTATCTTTCGGACAATCCCGTCCCCCAGCCCTACCTCGAAACCCTCGGCACCCTCTGGCAGCAGCAAGACTGGCGTCTGGACTCTCTCGCGAAAATCGTCCTCTCGTCCAAGATGTTCTACGCAGCCGCCTTTCGCGGCAACCTCATCAAAAGCCCCGTCCGCTATTATCTCGGAATGTGCCAGGACCTCGGCGTGGATGTCCTCCCCTTTCCCTCCGAATTGCAGGGACTCCTGAACGACTGCGGCCAGGACCCGCTCAACCCGCCCAACGTTCGCGGCTGGCTCGGCGGCCAGCTTTGGCTCAACCCCTCCACCTGGACGGCCCGCCGCCACCTCCTCGAAATCGTTTTCACCTCGTTGCCCGACTCCGCCTTTTCCGCGGAAGATTTCGCCGTCCTCCAGCAGGCCCGCGCCCGCGGCTGCGGCCGCTACTTCGTTGATCCCTATCACTTCCAGGAACTCGCCGCCCTCCCGCCCGACCAGGCCGCCGACCGCCTCGTCAACCGCTTCCTTCTCGGCGCTCCCGCCGATTCCTACCGCGTTGCCCTTGCCGATTACCTCAAAAACACGGACGACCGCACCAACGAACTCCTCAGAAACGCCGTCATGGACCTCCTCGCCTCTCCCCTCTACCAACAATGCTGAAAAGTTCACCTATATATATGTGTCCATAGACATTTGTTTTTGCCATTGTCATGTGACGCGCAGAAGGACGTTACCCACCACAAACCTCACCATGAAACGTTTTTGGATTCAAATAATCCTATGGCTGGTGCTGGGCACTGTCACTGGGAGGTTGGTGGCTCAAGATACTTCACCTCTTTCGGCACAGGATGCGGCGACGCTCGTTGCTTTGGAAAATGCCTTGTTGTTCCAGCCTTCGAAAAAAGCTGGGCCCGCGCCGGATAGCCTCGGACTAAAGTATGAGACGGTGACCTTGCTGACAGCCGATAATGTACGACTCCATGCGTGGTGGGTGCCAGCCGAAGGCGCAAGAGCCACCGTGCTATTAAGCCATGGCAATGGTGGCAATCTCAGCAATCGTCTCGCCAAACTGAAGCTCCTCCACGATCTGGGTTTGAACGTATTGATGTATGACTATCGCGGCTACGGTGAAAGCGCGGGCGTGCCTTCGGTCGCCGGAGTTACGGCCGACGCGCAGGCAGCCTATGATTACCTAACCAAGGAAAAAAAACTGCCACCGGCAAACGTGATTGATTACGGGGAATCGCTGGGCGGGGCGGTGGCCGCGCATTTGGCGGCAACCAACCGGGTGGGCGCGCTTGTCCTCGACAGCAGTTTCACGAACGTGCAAGACATGGCAAAAATCTTGCTGCCGGTGCTGGCGGATAAGGTGCCACCGGGACTCGACACGCTGGCCGACCTAAAAAACGTCAAGACGCCCGTGCTCGTATTGCACAGTTCAGGCGATGAAGTAATACCTTACACCCAAGGCCAGCACTTATTCGAAGCCGCCGGCGAACCGAAGCAGTTTGTAAAACTCACCGGCACCCACAACCAAGGCTTCCTCTCCAGCGGCAAGACCTACACCGAAGGACTGGACAATTTCATCGGTGCCTGTGTTGTTCCGACCCAACACCAAACGGCGAAGTAAAATCTTCGTGATCCATCCCCGTCATCTTCGGGCTTCCCGGTGGCTACCCCGCCGCCGCCACGCTCTCGTCAATCTCGCAGTTCGCGAACACGCTCTTC
>CAZDAQ010000196.1:0-4942 GCA_964503425.1 uncultured Opitutales bacterium | reverse complement strand
AATTGATACCGCAAATAATCCTTCGGCAAAAGCACCTTCGACACCCGCCCAAATACCTCCGGCTCATTCTCTTTGACCCACAAAATCTTCGGCGCCGTGAACCCCGGCAGCACCGGATTCCCCGTAAGCTTAAGTACGCGTGCCCGCCCGACTTTTTTCGTCAACGCCGCGCACTGTTTCGCGGTGCGCTGGTCGTTCCACATGATGCAAGGCCGCAGAACTTTCCCCGATGCATCCAACAGTACCAGCCCGTGCATCTGTCCCGTCAACCCCACCCCTGCAATGTCTGCGGGCTTCACTTTGGTCTTTGTCCACAACTCCCTTAGCGCTTTTTGCGACGCTGTCCACCAATCGGCCGGGTCGCTCTCCGCCCACAATGGCCTTGGCGTGCGGAAAGCATAAGCCGACTCCGTGGTGAAAACGACCCGCCCACGCTCATCCGTCAGCACCACTTTGGCCGAGGAAGTCCCAACATCGAGACCGATGAGATAAGGCATGGCGTAAAGTCTAATCTGCCGGATTCGCTTTTCTTCCTCAAATAAACTCGTTGAACAAATTCTCCATCAGTTCCTGTCGACCCGATGCCAGCTTTGGATCCTTGATCGTCTTCACGTACGCGTTCAACTCGGCGAACCCCAGCTGCCCTTTTTCTATCTTCGCGCCGATGCCGCTGTCCCAGCTCGCGTAGCGCTCCTTCAGAAATTGCGCCATCCTCCCGTCCGCGCGGATCGCCGCCGCCGCCCGCAGCCCGCGGGCAAACGCGTCCATCCCGCCGATGTGTGCGTGAAACAGGTCTTCCGGTTCATGCGATTCCCGCCGGCGCTTCGCGTCGAAATTCAGTCCACCCGTCGTGAACCCGCCCATCCCCAGCACCACCAGCATTATCTCCGCCGTTAGGTGCAAATCCGTTGGAAACTGGTCCGTGTCCCAGCCGACCAGTTCGTCTCCGCGATTCGCGTCAATCGAGCCCAGCGCCCCGGCATTCGCCGCCACCGTCAATTCATGCCGCATGGTGTGCAGCGCCAGCGTCGCATGGTTCGTCTCGATGTTCAGCTTGAAGTGCTCCAGCAGCCCGTATTCGCGCAGGAAATTCAGGCAGGCTGCCGCATCGGAGTCATACTGGTGCGTCGAAGGCTCGCGCGGTTTCGGCTCAATGTAGAACTGTCCCGTAAAGCCGATCTGCTTCTTGTAATCCACCGCCAGGTGCAGCAGCCGCGCGAGGTGGTCCAGCTCGCGCTTCATGTCGGTGTTCAACAGGGTGGCATAACCTTCCCGTCCGCCCCAAAACACATAACCCAGGCCGCCCAGCTCGTGGGTGGCGTCCATCGCCGCCTTCACTTGCGCCGCCGCATAGGCAAACACGTCCGCGTTCGGCGAGGTCCCCGCCCCTTGTGCATACCGGGGATGCGCGAACAAACACGCCGTGCCCCACAATAACCGCTTGCCGGTCCGCCGCTGCTCAGCCTTCAGCACCTTCACAATTTCCGCCAGATTCTTCTCCGACTCCGCCGGTGTCGCGCCCTCCGGCACCACGTCACGATCGTGGAAGCAGTAGTAATCAATCCCGATCTTCTCCAGAAACTCAAAAAACACCCGCACGCGTTTCCGCGCGTTCGGCAGCGAGTTCGTGCCGTCGTCCCACGGCATCAGCGCCGTCGGCGCTCCGAACGGATCCGCCAATCCGTTCCTCATGCAATGCCAGTAGGCCGCCGCAAAGCGCAAATGCTCGCGCATCGTCTTGCCCGCGACCTTTTCGGCCGCGTTGTATTGCTTGAACGCGAAGGGGTTCTTCGACTTCGGCCCTTCGTAGGCGATCACCGGAATTTTGGGAAATGCTGGCATGGGTAAAGCAGGGGTTGGACTCGCAGAAGACCCTCCTTCCTTAAACTCCGCCTCTGCGCCTTGTCGAGGAATTCCGCCAGCTCACGACCCTGGCCGCGCCGCCCGCACCCGCAGGGAAACCGCCTGCCCTGGCGCCAGCTTGTCATCCGCCACCGCGGGTTGCACCGCGCCCGGATCGCTGACCACCCGCACCTTCACATATTTTTTCAGGAACGTGAGGTAGTTCGACACCCGCGTGTAGCCACTCACCCACCCGTAGTAATCCTCAATCGGGTCGCCCAAGGAATCGAAGGTCAGCTTTCCCCGTCCCTGTTCCCCAAATGAATTGACCCCCGCCACCGCCCACTGCCCGTTCACCTTGATCCATAGCGAACCCCCGCTGTCGCCCGGCCCAAGCTGGCCTTCCAGTCCCGTCGGTGTGGCGCTCCCAAACACATTTGCTTTCCGCGTATGCGGCGAATCGAAATCCGTTTCAATCACTGTCTTCGTCACAAAGTCCAGGGTGTTTTGCCCCGCCAACCTGGTGGTGTTGTCCTCGTCGCCCGTCAACCCGGTGCCGCTGTCGCCCAGCCCGACCATCGTGCCGTCTTTCCCGCGCTCGCTGCGCCCAATGTAAACCGCCGCCGGCGTCACCGTGCTGTTCTGGCTCAACTTCACCACCGAAATGTCGTTGGCCAGCGCGCCCGTAATCGGGTTATTGACATATCCCGGCCCGAGATGCACCACTCCTGCCTGCTTGAACAAGATCGGAATGCTTACCCCACCAACGATAAACTCCACCCCCTGCGCCCCGGCCAGCGCACCGCCGTCAAACACATGCCCCGCGCACAAAATGTAATTCGGGGCGATCAACGTCGCCGATGCAAACGGCGCATACCCGGCCCCGTAGTCAATCTCGATCATCCCCACGCATGCAAATTGCGGGCTCTGCCCCAGCTTCTGGTAGGAACTCAGTGGCACATCGTCGCGCCGCAACACCGCCTGCGCCGTCCCCGGCCAATCGCACGCCATTAGCGCCACCGTCAACCCTCCCGCCAGTCGCGCGACGCATCGGGCAGAATTCCACCGCCAGAAAATCATCCCGTCATCTTATCTCCCCGCTCCCACCCCGTCAAACCCGGCCTGCCTCCTCAGCCATCAGTCCACCAGCGCCAGGCCGAAGTAGTCCCGCGCATTGCGGAAGGAAATGTCGCGCACAAGGCCGCCGAGCAATTCCATGTCGTGCGGCACTGAGCCACGCTCCACGTCCTCGCCCAGCATCCCGCAGAGCAGCCGCCGGAAGTATTCATGCCGCGGATATGACAAAAACGAGCGCGAATCCGTCAGCATCCCCACAAACCGTGACAACAGCCCGAGGCTCGACAGCGCGTCCATTTGCCAGCGCATCCCTTCCACCTGGTCGAGGAACCACCACGCCGACCCGAACTGCAACTTCCCCGGCACCGTGCCGTCCTGGAAATTTCCGATCATCGTGCCGAACACATAATTGTCCGCCGGGTTCACATTGTAGAGAATCACCTTCGGCAGGGCCGACTCGTCATCAAGCGTTTTGAGATACTCCGCCAGTGTGCGCGCCTGCGGAAAATCGCCGATGGAGTCGCACCCCACGTCGTTGCCTAGCCGCCGCACCAGCCGCGGGTTGTTGTCGCGGATCGCCCCGAGGTGCAGTTGCTTCGTCCAGCCGCGCTTGTGGTCCAACCGCCCCAAAAATAGCATCAGGTAAAATCCGAAGGCCTGCTTCTGCGCCGGGCTCGCCGGCTTGCCCGCCCTTGCCGCGTCAAAAATCGCCGCCGCCTGCGCCTCCGTGCATGGCCCCGCAAACATCGCCTCCAGCCCGTGGTCCGACAGCCGCCCCCCCAGATCGTGGAAAAACGCGTGCCGCCGGTCCAGCGCCGCCAGGAAATCCGCCAGCTTCCCGCATTCCATCTTCGCCACCGCTTCCAGCTTCGCCACCCAGGCGTTGAAGATTTCCGGCTGGTCCACGGCAAATACTTTGTCTGGCCGGAAAGTCGGATACATCCGCGTGTGCGGCTTCTGCCGGTCAAACGCCAGATGATGCTCCAGTGAATCCGCCGGGTCGTCTGTCGTGCAGACCGCCTTCACCCGCATCTTGCGCAGGATTCCCTGCGTCGTCAGCTCGTTCGACTGCAGTTTTTCATTGGCCTCATGCCAGATGCGCGGCGCGGTTTCCTCGCACAACAACGTCTCGATCCCGAAGTAGCGCCGCAGTTCCAAGTGCGTCCAGTGGTGCAGCGGGTTGCGCAGAGTCTTCGGCACTGTCCGTGCATAGGCCAGGAATTTCTCATACGGCGGCGCCGCTCCCGTCACCATCTCCTCCGGCACCCCGTTCGTCCGCATGGCCCGCCATTTGTAGTGGTCGCCCTCCAGCCACGCCTCGAACAAATTGTGAAACCGCCGGTTCTCCGCGATATCCTTCGGTGGCAGGTGGCAGTGGTAGTCCAGAATTGGCTCATCGGCCGCATGCGCGTGATACAGTGTGCGCGCCACATCGTTCGGCAGTAGAAAATGCTCGTTCAGGTAGGACATGGAATTAAACTGGTGAAAGAGTTGGTGCCGCCGCGGTTTCGCTGCTCGTGCTTTAGGCTTCGCTCATTTAAATCGCCATGCAATTGAACCCGCCGTCCACCACCATGTCCGTCCCAGTGATGAACTTGCCCGCATCCGACGCTAGCAGGAGCGCCGCTCCCACCAGCTCCGCCGCCTCGCCAAAGCGCTTCATCGGCGTGTGTCCCATGATCATCGCCACCCGCTCCGGCGTGAGCACCTTCTTGTTTTGCTCCGCCGGGAAAAACCCCGGTACCAGCGTGTTCACCCGCACGCCCTTGTCTGCCCATTCCCGCGCGAGATTCTTCGACAAATTATGCACCGCCGCCTTCGTCGCCGAATAGGTGAACACGCGCGATAGCGGCGTCAGCCCCGACATGGACCCGAGGTTGATGATGCTCGCCGCCTTCCCGCTCTCCACAAAATACCGCCCGAACACCTGGCACGCCAAAAACACCGCCTTGATGTTCACGTTCACAATCCGGTCGTATTCCTCCTCGGTGATTTCCAAAAACGGCGTCGGCGAATTCACCCC
>CAZDAQ010000195.1:0-4961 GCA_964503425.1 uncultured Opitutales bacterium | reverse complement strand
GCCGGTCTGGCGGAAAAAAAAACACTCTGACGACATGAGATTAAGCTACGCTTTGATCCCGCCAAGGATCAAGGCTTGTCGCCTAGACTGCCTGACATCATGAGCCACTCCTCCCCCCCCGCCATCGTCATCACCCCGGCAGGCCTCGTGGGCCTGTCGCGCTGGCGCGAGCTTTGGGCCGCCCGCGATCTCTGGCGTTTCCTCGTCTGGCGTGACCTTAAAACCCGTTACGCCCAATCCATCCTCGGCCTCGGCTGGGCGGTGGTGCAACCGCTTTTCACCACCGGCGTATTCAGCATCGTGTTTGGCAAGTTTGCCGGGGTGCCCTCGGATGGTGTGCCGTATCCCATCTTTTCCCTCACGGCGATGGTCATCTGGACCTTTTTTCAAACGCTGGTCACCGATGTTTCCGGCACCCTTGCCACGAACATGGGTGTCATCACCAAGGTTTATTTCCCCCGGCTGGTGCTGCCGCTGGCCGCGATCACCGCCAAGCTCATGGACTTGGTCATTATGCTGGTCATGCTCGCCTTGATGTTTGTCGCCTATTGGCACTTGCTGGTCGCCCATGGAAACGTGCCGACCGTCGCGGCCCTCGTCGCGGTGCCGGCGGCGGTGTTCGTCGCGATGCTGGCCGCCACCGGCCTGGGCCTGTGGCTGGCCGGCTTGGCCGTGCAATACCGCGACGTCCGCCACGCCCAGGGCTTCGCCCTCCAACTCCTCATGTATGCCTCCCCGGTGATTTTCTCGGTCTCTCTCGTGCCCGCCAAATGGCGCACCCTTTACGACCTCAATCCGTTGACCGGCGTCATCCAGGCGATGCGGGCCTCGCTCCTGAACACCGGCCCCGTGCCTTGGTCCACCCTCGGGATTGATGCCACGATCGCGCTCATCCTGTTCCTCACGGGCATCCGTTGCTTCGACCGGGCCGTGCGCATTTTTGCGGATGTCGCTTGAATCCGCCCGCCTCACCGTCCCGCCTGTCATGAGCGCACCCGTCATTCACGTCGAGAATCTGTCCAAAATTTACCGTTTGGGCCGGCCGGATGAGCATCCCAACTCCCTCGTCCAGGCCGCCGCACGCTTTGTCACCACGCCGTGGCGCAACTTCCGCCGCCTGCGGCAGTTGACGCATTTCGAGGACGCCGCCAAGGCCAGCGACATCCTCTGGGCGCTGAACGATGTCTCCTTCGAAATCCGGCAGGGCGCCGTGCTCGGCGTCATTGGCCGCAACGGTTCCGGCAAAAGCACCCTCCTCAAAATCCTCTCCCGCATCACCACGCCCACCCGCGGGCGCGTGGAAATCCGCGGCCGTCTCGCCAGCCTCCTCGAAGTCGGTACCGGCTTCCACCCCGAGCTCTCCGGCCGCGACAACATCTTCCTCAACGGCGCGATCCTCGGCATGACCCGCCACGAAATCGCCGCCAAGCTCGACGAAATCATCGCCTTTGCCGAAATCGAAAACTTCATTGATACCCCCGTCAAGCGCTACTCCAGCGGCATGTATGTCCGCCTCGCCTTCGCCATTGCCGCCCACCTCGAACCCGAAATTCTCATTGTGGACGAGGTTCTCGCCGTCGGTGACGCCCAGTTTCAGAAGAAGTGCCTTGGTAAAATGGAGGACGTCTCCAACAAGGATGGCCGCACCATTCTCTTCGTCAGCCACAACATGGCCGCCATCGAGCGGCTGTGCACGGAAACGCTGCTGCTCAACCGGGGCAAGCTGGAGTTTCACGGCTCCACTGCCCGCGCGGTTGAATTGTATGCCCAACATGAATCCGCCGGCCGCGGCCACCGCGATTTCCCCAAAAACGCCATCTTCAACGTCGAATCCGAGGCCCAGATCGTCGCCGTCTCCACCCTCAACCGCCAGGGTCAGTGTGTCTCCGAATTTTCCGTTGGCGAGCCAATCACCGTGCGCATCGAATACACTGCCAAAAACCTCCTGCGCGCGGGTGAGCTCCGCTGCCAGATTCGCACCCCCCACGGCGTCCCCTTGTTCACCAGCCACTGGAACGATAGCGATCCAGTGAAGGACGTCCAGCCGGGCCGCCACTCCGCTGTCTGCCATCTGCGCAATAATTTCCTCACCCCCGGCCAGTATTTTCTCGAGGTCGGCGTGGCCGACCGCGCCATCCGCCCCATTGACTACAAAACGGACGAACTTTCCTTCCAAGTCCTGGACAAAACAGAAACAGGCGAACCCATACTCGACTTGCGCCCAGGCTACCTGCGTTTCGATCTCGATTGGGAAGTGGAAAGTTAAAGACGCCGCGTTTCGCCACACGAAATAACTCCGATCATGTCCAGTCGCACTCCCTCCGGGCTTTCCATCCGTCTCCTGCGCCCGCTTCTCGCATGGGGACCATTGCGACGCCGCCTCGCCCTGGCCCTCCGTCTGTTTCACTTCGGCGACCTCGAATTCGACCTGCCCCTCAGCCACGGCCTCAGTTGCACCCTCGGCCTGCCGGAAGACAGTTATTCCTTGTCGGAGATTTTCATTAACGATTCCTATAGTGTGTTGCTTTCCGACGGCGCCAGCGCACTGCCCTCCCGCTGGCTCGACCTCGGCTGCCACGCCGGGTATTTCAGCCTCTGGCTGGAGTGGCGACGCCGCAGCCTGGGCCTGCCCATGGATAGTTCCACCGCCTTCCTTGTGGACGCCGACGCCCGCCGCCTTCCCGGCGTGACCCGTCTCCTCGAACGCAACGGCGTGGCCCCGTGCTGGCGCTTCACGCATGGCGCCATCAGCGCCGGTGAAGGCCAGCGCGTCTTCTACCAGCGCAGTGTCATGGCTTCCTCCGCCGAGCATTTCGCCTCCGAGCCCGGCCATGCCGTTTCCGTCCCCATCCTCACCCCCGCACTTTTGCTCAAACAATTCCCCCCGCCCTATGACTTGATCAAAATTGACATTGAGGGCGGCGAGGTGGACTTCTTCGCCCATTACGAAACCTTCTGGCTTCAGGCCCGGAACATCCTCTTTGAATGGCATGCGGATTCCCTCGGTTCTACCGGCGTGGACGGTCTCCGCTCCCGCCTGCGCGACAACGGTTTTTCCCGGATGCGCGAGTTCGGCACTTCCGCCGACGGCGCCACCGGCCATATCCTCGCTTCGCGCGCTTAGCGTTTCGCCTACATCTCATGCGCCTCCTGGTGCTCGACGAAGCCTGGCAAGCCATCGGTGGCGTGGATACTTTCCGCCGCTTTCTGCTGCCTGCGCTGGCCGCGCGTGTCGAAAAGCTCTGGTGGGCCAATCCCGCGTGCGTCCATTCCCGTCGCCTCACGGAAATCAACCTGCACGGCATTGATGTCCTCGACACTTTTCCCCCCACCCGCTCGCTGGGCGGAGTGGTATCCGCGATCTGGCGTCGCTTGCCGCCACATTGGTTCCCCCTTCTTCGCGCGCGCGTTCAGCTTGCCCTGCGCCGGCGCCACCTGCGTCGCCTCGCGCGCCGTCTGGACATTACCCACCTGCTCGAAATCTGTGTTTTCCGCGAGCCGTTCCCCCATTGCGGCATACCCGTCATCGGCATGGTGCATGACCTTGATTACCCCAATCGCGGCCATTCACCCATAGATGCTATTTTTCGCGACTGGCTGAAACACGCCTCGCTGATGTTCACGGATTCCCAGCAAGGGCGCAACGAACTGCTTGAACTCGAGCCGACCGCCGCTGTCCGCATCCAAGTCATCACGTCCCCACCCACGGCTCCCGCGGAACCGCGCCCCGCGCGCGCAGGTAATCGCTGGCGGGGCGCTGCGCCCGTCCTGTATTACCCGGCTGTCGCCACCCCCCGGAAAAACCATGCCGTGCTACTCGCGGCCCTCGCCCAACTGGCTTCGCGTCAGGTGCCGTTTCATTGCTACTTTTCCGGCATCGGCACCGACCAAATTTTTGGCGACCAGCCCTTGGCTGGTGCCGAGGCCGAAACGGTGCGCCGGGCTTGCCAGCCCTGGCGCGAGCCTCTTCAGGGTCGGATCACCGCGCTTGGCTCGCAACCATGGTCGGTCGTCGAAGAACTTTATGCCGCTGCCGATGTGGTCGTGCTGCCCACGCGTTACGAGGGCTTTGGCCTCCCCTTGAGCGAAGCGCTCCGCCGCGGCGTCCCCGTCGTGGCCAGCCGCATTCCCACTTTCGAGGAACAAGTGGCTATTTATCAGGCAGCGGATCAGGTCCGCTGGGTTCCGCCCGGCAACCCCGAAGCGTTGGCTGAAGCTCTCGCCGGCGTGCTCACCAGAACCGCACCCTTCCCGCCCTTTTCCCGGGAATTGTCGGTGCGCCTCGCCGCCTGGACGTGGGAAGCGTTTGCCGATCGTGTCGTCACCACGCTGGCTGCGGCACAGAGTGAAGCCTCGTGAATTCATAAAATGGACACAGTAGCCATTCCGCCCGCCGCCTGGTTGCGGCCCGGCCCCTTGGGCGAAGGCCGTGCGGCGCGGCTGGCTTACAGCGTGCGCACCCGCGCGACCCGCTGGGGCGTGGCCCATCTCGCGTGGCTCAACCGCTTCGGTGCCTGCCTCACCGTGCGCGACCTCTTCAGCACCCCCGGCGACACCCTTCTCACTGCCACGCTCTGCCGCCAACTCAAACAACGCCACCCGCGCCTGCGCCTCAACCTCATCACCAAAAACCCCGACCTCCTCCGGCACGACCCGCACCTGTCCGAACTCAACGGGCCGCCCGGCCTGTTCGTCTATGACTTCTGGTATCTCGATATTCAGCAGCGCCACGACCGCATCACCAACATCCTCGCCCCGGCCATTGCGGCGCTCGGCCTCGGTCCGCTCGATTATCGCGCCCGTGTTTACCTCACCGAGGCTGAACACACTGCGGCCCGTGCGCGTCTGGCCAGTCTTCCACGGCCCCTCATCGCCTTCAACACCCTCAGCGCCCAACCCGTAAAAAATTGGCCGCTGGCCCAGTGGAACGCCCTTCTGCCCGAACTCGCGAAGCGCGGTAC
>CAZDAQ010000194.1:3745-4996 GCA_964503425.1 uncultured Opitutales bacterium | reverse complement strand
TGTCCACCGACTTGCTGACCGGCTCCGCCGAGTCCGAAATCGTGTCCTGCTGGATCTTGAAAAATTCGCTCTCCACCGAGTTCAGCAATTCCGCCACGTCCCCGCCCGCCTCATGCGCCCGCTCCGCCGTCCACTGCGCCGTCCGGATCAATTGCCGCAAAAAATATTTCTCGCGCACGATCTGCATCCAGTGCTTCGCATGCACTGTCGTCTGGATGCGGTTCGTGATTTCATACAGGTAGGCGTGGCCTCCGATGGTCTCCAGTTGCCCCCGCTCCTGCAGCCGGTTCGCCAGCACAATCTCCTCCGGCGGCGTCCCCGCGGAGTGCAGCTCCGTCAGCGTCTCAAAAATCAGCTGGTGCGCCGGCCGGTAAAAATACTCCCCGCGCATCTTCGCCGCCAGGCACTCGTTGATGATGTCCAGCCCGTTGTCCAGCAGGCACGACGCCAGCAACCCCTGTTCCGCATCCACATTGTGCGGCAGCGTCCGGTCTCCGGAACTGGCGGTGGCTGGCCGCGGTGCCGTCACTTGCGGCGCTCCCGGTGCGGTGCGGGGTGCGGCGGCGGGGCGGCTGCGCGCGCGGGGATCGGGGGGTGTCGCCATGGCTGGAGGTGTTCCTGCCTTGTCAGCCCGGCGCTGGCAAGCGCAAGCGCAGACAACTTATGGGACTTATCCCACTTATTCACCCGCCGGCTCGTCCGCCGTGTCTTCCGCCTTCTCTTTGCGCACGCGTTTCTTCGGCTTGTGTGTGGCCGGTTCGCCGTCCTCGGCCACCAGCACCGTCTCCACCGCTGCGGGCGCCACGACCTCCGTGGTTTCCGCGCGGGGCTTGCGCGCCGGGCGGCGTTCCTTGCGCTCCGGCGCGGCCGCAGGCTTAGTCTCCTCAATCGGGTTTTCCGAAACTACCTCAAAATTCAGCTCCACCGTCACCTCCGGGTGCAGCTTGATGACCGCCTCATGCTTGCCCAGGCTCTTGACGTGCCCGCCGGCGATGTGCACGCGCTTCTTGTCCAGGGTAAAGCCTTCCTTCTCCAGCCGCGCCTGCAAGTCTCCCTGCGTGATCGAGCCGAACAGCTTGCCGCCCTCGCCCGTCTTCACCGCGAACGCGATGCTCAGCGCCTTCAGCTTCTCGCCCAGCGCGCGCGCCCCGGCCAGTTCCAGCGCCTCGCGCTCGGCCCGCTTCGACCGCAGCGACTCCACGTGCCGGCGGTTCGCCTGGGTGACGGGCGCCGCCAGCTTGCGCGGCAGCA
>CAZDAQ010000194.1:0-3645 GCA_964503425.1 uncultured Opitutales bacterium | reverse complement strand
TCCACGTGCCGGCGGTTCGCCTGGGTGACGGGCGCCGCCAGCTTGCGCGGCAGCAAATAATTGCGGGCGTAACCGGCGCGGACCTTGACCAGGTCCCCTTCGGCGCCCAATCCTTCGATCGGTTGCAGGAGTAGAATTTCGTTATGAGCCATGACAGTAGGTTTTTAAAATTATGGGTTAAAATGGTTTTCCTCGCCGAGCTTCACCCCATGGGGATCCTCCGGCTGAAATTCTGTCTTCGTTCAAAAGGGCACGTCCTCGTCAATCTTGTCCTCCGGCGGGGGTGGCCGTGCCGCGGGTGTCGCGGAAGCCGCACTTGCTCGCCCCGCTGGCCGCGCTGGCGGCGCGCTCTCGCTGTAGTCGGAACCGCCGCCCTGGCCGCCTTCGCCGCCACCTTCACCGCGGCCACCGCTCACAAAACTGAATCCTTCCAGCACCACCATCAGCTTGCTGCGCTTCTCCTTCGTGGTCTTGTCCTCCCACTTGTCCTGCCGCAGCCGCCCCTCCACCAGGATGGGCTTGCCGGAACCAAAATATTTGCTGATGACCTCCGCCTGCTTGCCGAAGCTGTCCACGTCCACAAACGCCACCTCTTCCTTCTCCTGCCCATCCTGCGACTTGAACTTCCGGTTGCACGCCACCGTGAACTTGCAGATCGTCAGCCCCCCCGGCGTCACCCGCACCTCCGGGTCGCGCGTCAGGTTGCCCATCAAAATCACTTTGTTGAAAGAGGCCATGGTGGGTGGGCGTAATTTAACGGAACTCTCGGACAATTATCGCGTCAGCTCAAGCCGTCTTCGCCGACTGCACGATGATCCGGTTCACGGTTCGGTCCAGCCGCACCTTCTCGCGCAGCGCCGTCGGCGCCGTCTTCGGCGCGGTGAACGTGAAACTCACAAAAATCCCCGCCGCGTAGCTCTTGTCTGGCGGACGCGCGAAATCCCGCTGGCCGGCGTTTTCCACCTGGGTGATTTCACCCTGTACGGAAATAATCACGTCGCGCAATTTGGCCACGAGGGTGTCCACCGGGCTGGTGTAGCCCCGTGTGTCGAGTAGGAAGGTGGCCTTGTAGGCCCGATTGTCGGTTTTGGCAGTCATCCGTTGGAAGGTTCGGTGTTGGAGGTGTCGGTTAAGGGAAAAGTGGTTTGGTTTAGTTGGTTCATCGCCGCCTGCGGGCCTTCGGCCACTAACAGCCGTAATCCGCGCAAAAACTCGGGCAGCCGCGTCGTCAGCACGGCCTCTTCTTCGGCCGTAAGCCGCCCCAGCACATGGTCTTTCAGGTCCATTTCCGGGACGCTCTTGCCACCGATGCCCAGTTTTACCCGGACAAAATGCGGTCCAATATGCGCCAGCAGGCTGGCCACGCCATTGTGCCCCCCGGCGCTTCCGCGCACCGTCAGCTTCAGGCGGCCCAGTGGCAGCGTGATGTCGTCCTGCGCCGCCGCGAGTGCCGTGTCTGACAGCTTGTGGAAGTGCAAAAACGCCCCGACGGAAACCCCGCTCTCGTTCATGTAAACCAGCGGCTTCAACAGCCAGAGGGAACGGCCCGCGATTTCGGCGCGGGCGACTTCGGCCTGGAACCGGGGCTCGGAACGCCACGTCGCGCCGCTTTCGCGCGCCAAGGCGTCCACCACCCAAAAACCCAGGTTGTGGCGGGTGCGGATATGCTCCACGCCCGGATTGCCCAGGCCGGCGATGACGGCGATGGACATGTCTCAAAGAACGGTTGCCTGCTCCGAAACCCGGGCGTTCACCCAGATTCGACTCAGGAAAGTTATTTCTTGCCGGCAGGCTTGCCCGCCGGTGCGGCTCCCTTGGCTCCAGCGGCCGGAGCTGCGCCCTTGGCCCCGGCGGCGGGAGCGGCCCCCTTGGCGCCAGCGGCCGGCGCAGCCCCTTTGGCCCCGGCGGCGGCGGGTTTGCCATCCGCACCCTTGGCGGCTTCGCCCTCGGCAGCGGCCCCTTCGGCAGGCGCGCCGGCTTCGCCCTCGGCGGGAACCGCGGTGGCGGGAGCTTCCTCCTCCTCGACAGCCGGAATCACGCAAGCCGCCACCACTTCGTCGGCGGCCTCGGCAAAAATCACCCCGGGAATCGCCTTCAAGTCCCGCACGTGGATCGAATCCCCCGCATGCAGTTCGCTCACGTCCACGGTAATAAAGTCCGGCAAATCCTTCGGCAGGCACTTCACGTCAATGTCGTGGCGGCTCAACTCGATAATGCCGCCTTCCATCTTCACGCCGATGGCTTCACCCACCACATGCACCGGCACCGTCGCCGTCATCTGCTCGTTCGCCGAAACTTCCTTAAAATCCACATGCACAAAATGATCCGTCCGCGAATCCCGCTGAATCTCCTGCAACAGCGACAGCATCGGCGCGCCCTGCTCCTCGGAAATCTCCACAATCGCCGCCGTGCCCGAAATCGCCCGCATCATCGTCCGAAAGTCCGGCTCCCGCACGGTCAAATGGCGCACGCCCGACTTGCCATAAACCACTGCCGGTATCAGGCCGGATTCACGCAGACGGCGCGTCGGCGCGCGGCCGATTTTGTCGCGCAATTGAACGGGTAACTTGATCTGTTTCATGGCAGGCTGGAAGACGCGAACGGAGTCCGCGCCACGGGTTTTGCTTTAGGGAAAAGGGAGGAGATTAGAGCCCGCCTGCCGGAATGCAACCAAAACTTGCGGGAAAATGCGCCAGCCGTTCGACCAGCCAAGCTGGGTGGTCGCTTCAAAAACCCAAACCCACATATCATGACCGTTTAAACTCACTTGACAGAAATCTGTCACTTGCCTATCCTACCTCCATGCAAACCACCCTCCGTTTTGCCGACCAGCTCCTGCGCGACGCCAAAGCCGCCGCCGCCCAAAACGGCGTCTCCCTCACCCGCTTTATCGAGGATTCCGTCCGCCAGCGCCTCTCCGCCCATCGCTCCGCGAACACCCGCCGCCGCGTCCGCCTCCCCGTCAGCACGGCCAAAGGCTGGCTCGCGCCGGGATTTAGCAACCTCCAGCAAGCCATCGAAGCCATCGAAGTAGAAGATGACAAGGCTTGGGTGCGGAAGCATCTGCCCGCGCAGCGTTAAACGACCCTGCTCATGTGGCTCATTGACACCAATATCCTCATCTACGGCTTTCGCTCCTCCGCGCCGCAGCACACCCAAGCCAAAGCGTGGCTCGAAAACCTGCTCGCTGGCACTGACTCCTTTGCTATCCCCGATGTCGTCTGGGTCAGCTTCATCCGGCTCGTGACTAATCGCCGGACCTTCCCCGACCCTTCATCTCCGCATGAAGCTTGGGCCTTCGCTGAACCTTTCACTTGCGCCCCTGGATTCCTACCCCAACTCGATGCCCGCCAATCCCGCTCCCGCTGGATTGACTTCTGTCGCGACCGGCAACTCACCGGCGACCAAATCGTGGACGCCTACCTCGCCGCCGTTGCCCTCGAACATGGCCTCACCGTCGTCACCCACGACAAAGACTTCCGCCACTTCCGCTCCCTCAAAGTCCTCGATCCGCTAATGCCGACTTAAAACACCTTACTTCCGCAAAAAACGATTGCCTCCCTCCACACGAGCCCTTTACGGAACTGGCAACACCGGTTTCGGCGCAGCAGCCGTTGCCGCGATGAAATCCAGCGTTTTCTTCTG
>CAZDAQ010000193.1:0-5149 GCA_964503425.1 uncultured Opitutales bacterium | reverse complement strand
ACCGTATGCCTGTTGAAATCAAGATTCGCAAAGGCGAACCGATGGAAAAGGCCTTGCGCCGGCTGAAAAAGAAGCTGGACCGCGAGGGCATCATTCGCGACGTGCGCGCCAAGCGCTACTTTGAAAAGCCGTGCGAAGTGCGCCGGCGGAAGCGGAAGGTTTCGGCCTTCACGAACATGCTGCGCCAGCGCTACGAAAACATGTAGCCGCCACGGGCCGGCTGGAGGTTCTGCTGTCGAGCAGAATGTCCGGCAGCAGGGTTTGGGGCGGCGAGGCAACCACTCCCGCGAACAGGTGACGCACCATGGCCGCCGCCCCGATTTTATCGTTATCCACCTGCTGGTGCTCGGGCCGGCATGAGGACGGGTATACAATGCTGCGGGAGATGGCGGAACTGGGGTTTGAGTATGTGGAGCTGAGCCACGGCATCCGGATGACGCTGGTGCCGGGGATATTGCAGGCGGTGGAGGAAGGCATAGTGAAAGTGAGCACGACGCATAATTTTTGCCCGCTGCCGGCGGGGATCATGGTGCCGGCGCCGAACGCCTACCAGCCCAGTTCGCCGAACGCAGGGGAGCGGGAATTGTGGCGGCGCTACACGGTGCAGTCGCTGGAGTTTGCGAAGCGGGTGGGGGCGAAGGTGATGGTGCTGCATTGCGGGAGCGAATTTTTCTTTTTCACGAATCCGGCGAAGAAGGTGAACGCGCTGACGGAGAAGCTGGAGGGGACGGCGCTGACGGAGGATGCCGGCTACAAGGCGGCGCTGGCGAAGCTGCTGGGGAAGCTGCGGAAGGCCTCGCCCAGGCACTATATGCGGTTGCGGAACGGATTTGAGGAAGTGGCCACCAAGGCGAAGGAGTGCGGCGTGAAATTTGGCGTAGAGAACCGGGAGGGGTTGCTGGAGCTGCCGCTGGACGAGGACATGGAGAGTTTTTTGGCGAGCGTGGATGAGATCGGCATTTGCGGCGGGTGGCACGACGTGGGGCACGCGCGGATCAAGGAAAAGGAAGGGGTAATCAATCACGCGGAGTTTTTGGCGAAGAACCATGGGCGGCTGCTGGGTTTCCATTTGCACGACGTGAGCGCGGAAGGAAAGGACCACCAGCAGCCGGGAACGGGGACGGTGGACTGGGCGATGGTGCGGCCGTATGTGAAGCCGGAGCACATCGTGGTGGTGGAGTTGAGCCCGCGGTTGAACAGCGAGCAGGTGAAGGAGTCGAAGGCGTTTATTGAGAAGTGGCTGGGGTAGGGGAAGAAAAAGAGATTAACCACAAAAGACACAAAAAGCGCAAAGGGGAGAAAGAGTTTTGGACAGGATGGGGCAGGCAGAGGAGAAGAAAAAGAGAAAGAGAAAGAGTTTTTTTACACTAAAGAACACTAAAGAAAACTAAAGGACACGAAAGCAGGCAAAGAAAAGAGAGTCTCGCGCAAAGGCGCAAAGCAATCCGGGTTGGGTACTAATTGGCCGAAGTTTTGGAGGGTGGAGGCGGGTTTGATGGGGGTTTAGGCAGAAAATTCGTAAATGCGGACTTTTCCAAAGTCGCTGAATACGGATGAATGGTTACGTTTGTTCCAACTTTCATAAAATTCATGGCGGCAAACAAGCCGTGTTGGATATTCGGAACCAATTCCAATGGGAGGCTTATAGGGAAAATCCGGGTTTCGCCGGGGAAAACAACCAACACCATGCCCGATCCAACCTTTGGCGTTTGGAGCATGGGATTTACAGCGATTTCCATTCCATGCTCATCCCTCGTGTAAAACATCCAATAATCCGGGCCATCGTAGGCTGAGATGGGACTAGAGATTGGAGTCTTGCCGGTATTTTTGATGAAAATATTGACGGGGATAGATTTCAGGTTGGCTGGATCATTGATGTGGCCAATGGCGATGGCTATGCTAGTTCCGGAGTTTTCAGGACCCCATTTCAGATCATTGGGGATACTGCCGGGATTCGCCTGTTCCATCAATTCTTTGGACGCAGGTTCAGCCGCGTGCATGGCTAAGCCAGGGAGAAGGATGAGGAGAATAAACAGAACAACCGAGTGGCAGGTGATTTTGTTTTTCATGATTGGGGACTGGATTACTCCGATAATGCAGAAAACGTCGCGGGGTATTTTAAGGCGAACCGTTTTACTTCATTCGGGGGGATTGGCGGATTTTGCCACGGGCGGGAATATTTTCGAGCTTTAACCGGATGGAAGGGCGGGCATGATGGGAGCGTGTCCGGGTGGGGAGCAGCCGGGCGCGATACCTCATGCGGCTTCTCGATATCCACCGCGATGAGCGGTTGAAGGTGTTTTTGGCGTGGTCGTTGAACGGCTTGCTGTCGGCGGGCCATGCACTGGGGTGGGCGGCGGCGACGGCGATCCTGATCAAGCGGGTGGGGGTAGACAAGATGCCGTATGCCTACATTTTCGCGAACTTCCTGGGGTTGATGTCGTCGTTTTTTTATTTGCGGGTAGCGGACTCGATGCGGCGGGACAAGGCGCTGACGCGGACGGCGTGGATTTTGGGGGGGATGATGGTGGGGTCGTGGGCGCTGATCATGGGGCATGTGCAGAAGGGCGTGACGCCGGCTTTGGTGCTGTTTCTGGCGATGGGGATCGCGGGGCACGGGTTGAGCAAGTCCACGCTGAAAGCGCAGACGTGGACGATCTTCAACGACATTTTCCGGCCGAGCCAGGGGCGGAGGGTGTATCCGATCATCAGCACGGCGAAGTCGCTCGGGGGTGTGGGCGGGGGATTGCTGGTGGCGCCGATGACGCATTTTTTCAACCTGGAGGCATGCGTGCTGGGGTGGGCGGTTTCGATTTTGCTGGTAGTGCCGATGACTTGGTTGATCGTGCGGTATTTCGGGGTGGAATTGCAGGGGGGTAAGGCGCGGCCGCGGGGGCACACGGATCACGGGGCGCATGAGGAGACGCCGCCGAAGCTGCTAGACGGGTTGAAGTATTGTTTGAAGTCGCGGCTGGTGGCGTTGCTGACGGTGATGACAATCGTGTTCTGGGTGTGCAACCAGGTGCATGATTTTCAATATAACCGCATCATGGACGAGGTGTTTGGCGGGGAGAAGCAACTGGGGCGGTGGTTCGGGTATTACACGGCGGGATACAACGTGATTTGCCTGTTCGCGCAACTGGTGGTCGCGCCGAGGCTGTTGGGACGGCTGGGGGTAGGGCGGAGTTTGCTGATGGAGCCGGTGGCGGGGATGTCGGGATTCGGGGCGGTGCTGGCGAGTTTTACGTTCTGGCCGGGGCTGTATCTGCGGTTTTCGTGGGACTTGATCGAGGACGCGTTTCACCAGAGCGCGTTTCAACTGGCGTTCAACGCGGTGCCGGCGGCGTGGCGGGGGCGGGCGCGAGGGTTTGTGGACGGGATCATCAATCCGCTGGGCGGGATGCTGGGCGGTTTTTTGATTATCGTGCTGGAGTTTTTCTTCGACCATGACACGGGGGCGGAGAGGCATCCGTGGGGCTACCACTGGCTGAGCTGGGTGGGGCTGGGGTTGTGCGGGTTGTATCTGGTGATCGCGTGGCGGGTGCGGCACGCGTATGTGGACGCGGCGATTGAGAATTTGGAGCATCCGGACCGGAGGACGCTGCTGGATTCGGTGGAGGCGCTGGAAGAACGCGGGCACCCGGCGGCGCTGGCGAAGCTGGAATCGCTGGCGGAAAAAGGAGAGATGGAAATACGGCGGCTGGCGTTGCGCTGTTTGGCGCGGCTGCACCATGCGCCGACGTTTGGGCATATCGGGAAATTATTGGACGACCCGGAGGCGGAGGCGCGGACGACGGGGTTCCACGTGGCGCGGAGTTTTCACCGGGCGATGGCGCGGAAACATCCGGAAGAATGGGCGGGGTTGCTGCGGCGGGCGGGGACGGTGGTGGCGCGGGACCCGGAGCCGGTGGTGCGGGCGGAGGCGGCGCGACTGCTGTTGGAGACGGCGGACACGCCCCGGGCGACGGCACTCATCCAGGATTTGCTGGCGGATCCGACGCCGGAGGTGCGGGTGCATGTGGTGGATACCCTGGCGGAATTGCGGCTGCCGGGGTTGGGAGACTGGCTGCGGCCATACTTGAATGACGAGCGCCCGCTGGTGCGGGCGGCGACGGCGCGGGCGTTGTGGCGGACGGCGTCGAACGCGCAAGGGGCGGCGGAGACGACGCTGGAAGCGCTCCTGGCGAGCGCGAATCCGGCGGAAGTGCGCGCGGGACTGGGCGCGGCGGCGCGGCTGCCGACGGGGAAGTTTGCGCCGACGTTCAAGAAGTTGCTGGAGCAGCCGGACGCGGACGTGCAGGCGCTGGCGGCGATGGCGTTTTTGGCGACGGGGTGGACGGGGGACGCAGCATGGCCGCGGGCGGTGGAATTGCTGGCGGCGGCGTTGACGGACGCGGCGCGGGAGCCGGTGCTGCGGGAGTATTTGGTGCCGCTGTTCGCGGAGTTGTCGGCGGACGCGCTGGATGCGTTGCTGCTGGCGGCGGCGGAGGAATCACCGGAGCACCGGGCGCAGGCGGCGGTGGTGCTGCACGAGATTTATCCGGCACTGGTGAAGACGGTGACGGTGGTTTGAGGAAGGGAAGAGAAGAAAGAGGTTTTAACCACAAAAAACGCAAAAAAACCATGGGATGGAACAGGAGAAAACAAAGGGAACAAAGGATGAGTGGGAGGAAGAAAACGGAAGAAGAGTTTTTGACAGAATTAACGGAATTAACAGAATAAGGGGAATGTTGGGGTTTTTATCATGATGGAGATTATTGAAAAGACGGAGGGGCTGGCGGTGGTGGCGTTGAGCGGGCGGCTGGATTCGGCAGTGGCGCGGGAGCTGGAGACGCCGCTGGAGGATTTGGTGCGGGAGGGGTGCCGATACCTGGTGCTGGATTTCGCGCGGGTGACGCTGCTGGCGAGCGACGGGTTGAAATTGCTGCTGCGGCTGGAGGTGTTGTGCAAGAAGAGCGACGGGACGCTGGCGCTGGCGGCGGTGCCGGCGGGGGTGGAAGTGGTGCTGGATTTGGCGGGGTTCACGCCGCATTTTCGGCGGTATACGGACGTGGCGGCGGCGCGGGCGGGGCTGGGGGGGTGAAGGGGCGCGAAATCGAAGATGGAAAATGTAAAAGGGAAGAGGCGGGAACGGGGCCGACAACAATTT
>CAZDAQ010000192.1:0-5269 GCA_964503425.1 uncultured Opitutales bacterium | reverse complement strand
TGGAGCCCCCGAACGGATTTGAACCGTCGACCTCGTCCTTACCAAGGACGCGCTCTGCCAACTGAGCTACAGGGGCCCGCCGAAAGGTAGCCCGGTTGCCCGGACATTTCGAAGGGAAAGGGATGAAGGTATCACTCGCAGTTCCCCCGTCAAGCCCTTTTTCGCACTGTTTTCACCCGCCCTCGACAAATTATCGCCCAGGGTTCTATTTCCTATCCAAAAACTCGTTAGTCAAGCCTCGCCCCCTCATTCCGGCCTCCCTCGCTCTCCACCACCCTGCCCTACTCCCGCCGCCCCTGCAAGACCTGAAACTTGTGCCCCAAATGCGCCGGGTGCAGCAACTCCATCAGCGTCTGCCGCTCCACGGAAAACCGCCCCGCCGCCGCCGTCATTATCTCCTCCACCACCGCCTGCGCGTGATGCAGAAAAAACGCCTCCTGCCGCTCCACCCGCACCTCCGTAAACCCACCCTCCCGCAACACCCCCTCCAGCCGGTCCCAGCACACATGACAGGTCAAATCCTGCTCCCCCGACCGCGCCAGCAAATCCCGGCTCGCCTCCTGCCGGTAATACGCCCGCGCCGTCCCCGCCGGCCGCTCGCGCACCAGGTCATTCCAGTCATACCCATAATCAGCCAGTATCAGCCACCCCGCCCACGGCCTCGCCGCCAAATCCCGCAACAGCACCTCCGCGTCCAGCGATATATCCACCAAATACCCTTCCGTGCTCTCCTTGGGCAAATCCTCCCGCAACTCTTTCTCCACCTCCCCCGTCATCTCCACCATTTCCACTTCCTCCAGCGCGACCCCGTCCACTCGCACGCCGAGTTCCCTCCACCCGCCCCGTCGGTAAACCAGCCGGTGAAAGGGCTGCGCATCCAGCAATTCATTCCCAAATACCACGCTCTTCGGCCCCGGCTCCAGCGGCTCCCCCAGTCGCCGCGTCTCCACCGCCGCAAAATTCCCCGCCTCCGTCCCGAACACCCCTTTCCCTGGCTCCGCGCCAATCTCCATCAACCCAAACTCCCTCGCGCCTTCCGGTCCCAACAGCTTCTCCGCCGCCGCCCGCACCAGCCTCCCAAAAATCCCGCCCTGCAAGCTCGCCGCCGTGTAAAAATCCGCGCTCGCCCGCCGCCCCACCCGTTCCACCCCCGCCCGCGCATAATACCCCAGCCCCGGCGCATACAACGCCGCCGCGGTAAAGTCCCGGTAGCTCAAAATACCCCCCGGCCCCGCCCGCTCGCGCAGGTGCGCCAGCATCGCCGGTCGTGGCGGTACGGGTGAAGGCGCTTGCTCCGGTGGCGGGTTCATATAAGAAACAGCAGTTTCCCAAAGTGTCGTCCTCCTCCCAGTTGTTCAAGCGTGTCTTCCTGCCCGCCCTGCTCATTTTCGCGCTGGCCGGCTTCGCCACGCGCCTCGCCGTGGACCGCGACTTCCGCAGTTGGTTTGACCCCGCCTTCTGGCATGCCTGGCTCCGCGTCGGCTACGTCATGAACCTCGCCCACCAGGACTACCTTCACCCCGAAGCCGTCACCTACGACAAACTCAGCGGGCACGCCCTCGACCACCTCCTCGACGGCCTCGACCGCTACAGCACCTACCTCCCCGCCGCCGCCTTCCAGGAACTCAACAACCTCAGCAACCAGACCCTCGTCGGCGCCGGCGTCGAAATCGAAAAACGCCAGGGCCGCGTCGAGGTCGCCCACGTCTTCGCCGACAGCCCCGCCTTCAAGGCCAAGTGGCAGGTCGGCGACCGCATCATTGCCATCGGCGACACCGACACCCGCGACTTCTCCGTCTCCGATGTCAGCAACCTCCTCCGCGGCCCCGAGGGCACCCAGGTCAAAGTCACCCTCGATCGCCCCGGCTCCGCCGACCCCCTCGTCCAAACCCTCACCCGCCACTCCTTTGACATCCCCAGCATTCGCGACGCCGAGCTCCGCCCCAACGGCGTCGGCTACATGCGCCTCACCGAGTTTGGCCGCAACTCCGGCGAGGAATTCGCCCGCCAGCTCCGCCAGTTCGAAGACCAGGGCATGAGCGCCCTCGTCCTTGACCTTCGCGACAATCCCGGCGGCCTCCTCAACTCCGCCCCCGAGGTCCTCGAGCCGCTCTTAAAATCCGGTCAGTTGGTCACCTTCACCAAGGGCCGCACCGGCGAGGGCGACGAGCAAAACTACACCACCAAAGGCGCGGGCGATGTCCATTTCGCCGGCCCCATGGCCGTCCTTGTCAATGAAAACAGCGCCAGCGCCGCCGAAATCGTCGCCGGCGCCCTGCGCGACACCCGCCGCGCCGTCGTCGTCGGCCAGCGCACCTTCGGCAAGGGCATCGTCCAAAGCGTCATTGACCTCGGCGACGGCTCCGGCGTCCGCCTCACCACCCAGGCCTACTTCCTCCCCAAGGGCAGCACCATCAATGAAAAAGGCCTCGAGCCCGATGTCCCCGTCCCGCTTTCCCCCGCCCAAAGCGAGCTCCTCCACCTCCAGCGCGACGACCTCCGCCGCCTCACGCCCGACGAATTTGCCCAATTCTACGGCTTCGCCCCCATCCCCGACCCCCAGCTTGAAACCGCCGTCGCCCTCGTCCTCGCCGCCGGCGACCACCTCTACCTCCCGCCTCCCAAAGCCAAGCCTGCCCCATGATTCTCGCCATCGAAAGCTCGTGCGACGAATCCGCCCTCGCCCTCTTCGACCCCGCCCGCGGCCTCCTCGGCGAATGGGTCCACAGCCAGATCGCCCTCCACCGCGAATACGGCGGCGTCGTCCCCGACCTCGCCAGCCGCGAGCATCTCGACCGCCTGCCCGCCCTCCTCGCCCTCGCCGCCGCCCAACCCGCATACCAACACCTCACCCAAATCGCCGTTACCCAAGGCCCCGGCCTCGCGGGTTGCCTCGCCCTCGGCATCGCCCAAGCCGAAGCCCTCTCCGTCTCCCGCAATCTTCCCCTCGTCGGGGTCAATCACCTACGCGGCCACGTCTGGTCGCCGTTCATTGCCCTCCACGCTAAGGACCCCGCCCGCTTCTGGGACAACCTCGCCCCGCTTCTCCCGCACCTCGGCCTGCTCGCCTCCGGCGGCAACACCCTTCTCTACCGTCTCGATTCTGCTGACCAGCAGAACGGCGGCCGCCTCACCATCGTCAACCGCACCGTGGACGACGCCGCTGGCGAAGCCCTCGACAAGGGCGCGAAGCTCCTCGGCCTTCCCTACCCCGGCGGCCCGCTCGTTGAAAAACTCGCCGCCTCCGGCGACCCGCGCCGCTTCGATTTCCCCCGTGCCCTCGGCGAAGGCGCCCGCTCCGGCCTCACCGCCTTCAGCTTCTCCGGCCTCAAAACCAGCCTCCGCTACCGCCTCGAAAAAATGTCGGCCACCGATATAGCCGCCTCACTCCCCGACCTCTGCGCCAGCTACCAAGCCGCCGTCGTTGACCAACTCCTCGCCAAAACCGCCGCCGCCCTGAACATCCCCGAAACCACCCCCGGCGCTGTAGGGGCGTCTCTGCTGGACAGCAGAGCGACGGCCCACCGCATCCCTTCGACGACACAACCCACCCCCGGCCCCCAGCAATCAGCAATCAGCAATCAGCAATCCTCTTCTCCTCCTTCATCCTTCATCCTTCATCCTTCTTCCTCCACCTCCCCCACCCCGTACCGCTCCCTCGGCCTCTCCGGCGGCGTCGCCAATAACACCCCTCTCCGCCATGCCTTCGCCGCCCTCGCCGCCCAACACCACCTCCCCTTCCTCCCCGCCGCCCCTCAACACCCCGGCGACAACGCCGCCATGATCGCCTTCGCCGCCTGGGCCGACCCCGCCCACACCACCCCCTCCCAACCCCACAAACCCCTCACCTTCGAACCCTCCCTCCCTCTCGTCCCCGAACTCCCCGTCGTTATTCATCCTGTTCATCCTGCTAATCCTGTCTGAATTTTTCTTCTCTTCCTCTGCGTCTCCACGCCCCTGCGCGAGTTCTCTTTTCTTCCTTTCGTGTCATTTCGTAGCTGCCCATGCCAAAGGTAAAATAATCCGGGTAAGCCGCAAGGGTGTGCTATACCTACGGGATAGTTGGCATGGCAAGCCCGTGCAGGGTGCTAGCAAGCAAGCCGCCTGCGAGGCGTACGGCGCGCTTTGCCTGCCTCCTAGCCCCCACCCTGCGGCCTGGAAACAGGTGCCAAAGCATTTATTCGGCTGGGGCTGGTGGCTGGGCCATACGAAAACCACCCCAACATAAATGTATAATTAGCCACCAAAGGTAAACTGAAGAGGCTTGATAAAAGGCTCCTTCGGGCATTAGGCCGTGAGCGGAGGCGTTGCGAAGATTGAAACCGAAGCGTTCGATCAAAATACCACGTAGGTCAAAGAGGATGTCTTGGTTAAAAAACTGCTCAGTCTGTGGAAGCCAAAGGAGCTTATTTAGATCCCGCTCTTCTTGAATTCCGTCCGAACCAAGCGTCGACGTGATAACGCCGTGTCCATTCAAAACGTATCTAATTGACGCTTCCATTTGGGGAATGAGAAGATGCATCGCTGTCAACCAATCGCCAAAAAAACCAGCTTGAATCCCCCGCAAATAAATCCCTTCATGCCCTTGTGGGATAAAGGGGTTATTGAGAACGAGAAACTGGAGGTCTAGCCGGCGTACTGAATGCTCGTTGATAAGAGCGATCCGGGCAGGCTCGATTTTCCAATCTACTTGTATTGGCCAATTAACTTTACGCGCCTCCTCAGTGATTCTTTTGCGCGTGATCTCTGCCTGATCCGCTGTAGTTCCGAGCCCAGATGGAGCAACTATATCAGCGACCTTTCCAGCATGGTCAACCTGAGCGGCACCCATTATCTTATCAAAAATAGTGTGTTCAGCTGCCTTTTCATGCTGGGCTTTGAGTTGGTCGAGATCCGTAGGTTGGCAAACGTTGGCAAATCGCGCTAATGCAGTTTGGAAATCATGCCCCTTAACGTGAGCTATGGCGGCCTCTTGAACCAATTTTTCACTTTCTCTAAACCCAGGTGGCTCAGGAATCTCAACAGATTGCATTTCAGTAAGACTGAGTTTCTGCAGTTCAAGAAAACGACGATGAACGGTTGTAATTCGCATAGGGTCAGCTCTAGCCTGCCGTAAGGCTTCCAAACCACGACCTACCCAATGTGCAGCGTACATGTAGTTAACCTTCCCCGATAGGCCACTTTCACCGCGTGAAACATTACATTCAGCCGCGGCTAACTGGCACCGTTGAATATCCGGCTCACTCTTGGCGCGCCAATGCCATTGTGC
>CAZDAQ010000191.1:0-5447 GCA_964503425.1 uncultured Opitutales bacterium | reverse complement strand
TATATTTTGTTCAACGTGGCGGCGGGGGCTCAGGCGATACCGGCGGACCTGGTGGCATGCGCGGACGTTTTCTCGCTGAAAGGCTGGCGGCGGTGGCGGCAGTTTATTTTGCCGGCGATTTTCCCGAACCTGGTGACGGGCTGGATAACCTCGGCGGGCGGGGCGTGGAATGCGAGCATCGTAGCGGAATACCTGGTGCAGGGCGGGCAGACCTACCATGCTTACGGAGTCGGCAGCATCATCAGCGAGGCGACGAGCGCGGGAGACTTCCACCTGCTGGCGGCATCGGTGATGGGGTTGTCGCTGGTGGTTGTGGGCATCAACCGCACTTTCTGGAAGCGCATGCAGCGCCTGGGCGACGTGTATTGCCGTTTTGGCCCGTAACCGTTTGAATCAATCGAATCACGCAAACCATGAGCACGGAACCCTTAATCAGCCTGGAAAGAGTTTCTTTGGAATTTCCCGGCGAGAAGGGCGGCCCGCCGACGACGGTGCTGGAGGACATCAACCTGGCGGTGGCACAAAACGACATCATTGCGCTGCTGGGGCCCTCCGGCTGCGGCAAGAGCACATTGATCCGGCTGGTGGCGGGATTGCTGGCGCCGACACGCGGGATGGTGAAGTTTCACGGGAAGCCGGTGTGCGGAGTGTGCCCGGGAGTGGCGATGGTGTTTCAGAATTTCGCGCTGTTTCCGTGGCTGACGGTGGCCGACAACGTGCGGCTGCCATTGAAGGCGATGGACCTTGATGACGAGGAAGTGGAGCGACGGGTTAAACATACGCTGGAGATGGTAAGCCTGAACGGCTACGAGAATATTTATCCGCGGGAAATTTCGGGGGGGATGAAGCAGCGGGTCGGGATTGCGCGGGCGCTGGCCGTGAACCCGGAGGTGCTGTGCATGGACGAGCCGTTTAGCGCGCTGGACGTGCTGACGGCGGAGTCGCTGCGCGACGAGATCGGGCGGCTGTGCGCGGATCCGGCGAACCCACTGCGCACAATGATTTCAGTAACGCACAACATCGAGGAGGCGGTTTACCTCGCGAAGCGCGTGATTGTGCTGACGACGCATCCGGGGCGCATTTCGATGGATATTCCGAATCCCCTGCCGTATCCGCGCGACCCGGCGGCGCCGGAATTTCGCAAGATCGTGGAGCAGATTCACGGCATACTAACCCACCATGAGCTGCCCGAGACGCGGCCCGGATTACCCGTGGGCAAAGCGGCGGTGGTGGCGGTGACGCCGCTGCCGGAAGTGACGCTCGGGGAAATCCTCGGCCTGGTTAGCTTGTGCGATGAGACCCCAGCCGACTTGTTTGAACTGGCGGACAGTTTGCGGGAAGATTTCGATTCGATGCTCCGGGTCGTGAAAGCGGCAGAGATGCTGGGCCTGATCATCACCCCGACGGACCACGTGGTGCTGACGCCACTGGGCAGCACCTTTCAGACGGCCAGCGCGGCGGAGCGCAAGCGCGTGCTGGGCGGGCAAATCCGTGGCTTGGGGATCATGCAATGGTTGATGAAGTATTTGGCCGTGCAAACAGACCAGACGATGACGGTGGAGGAATTGATGCGAGAGTTGAAGAAGCTATTTCCGCGGGAAAACGCCGAGCGGCAGGCGCGGGTGATTTTGCGGTGGGCGAATTTTGGTCAATTGGTCAAATACGACTCACCCAACAAGACGATATCCCTGCCGAGGGCGGGGTGAAGGTCACGCGCTGGCGGCGGGGAGCCAGAAGCGGAAGACGGCGCCGGTGACGGGCGGGGTGTTTTGCGGATAGGCCGAGGGCGGAGCGGACGCGGGGAGGAGTTCGATGTCGCCGCGGTGGTCGCGGAGGATGCGCTTGGAGATGGAGAGGCCGAGGCCGGTGCCGTCTTTGCGGGCGGTGAGGAAAGATTCGAAGAGCCGGTCGCGCATGGCGGGAGGGACACCGGGGCCGGAGTCGCGGACATTGACGACGGCTATGCGACCGGCGTCGCCGAGGGCTTCGTGCAATTCGATTTCGATGCGGCCGCCATCAGGCATGGCCTGGATGGCATTGAGGACGAGGTTGAGCACGACCTGCTGGAGTTGGCCCTTGTTGGCGTCCACTTGCAGCGGGGTGGTGGGCGCATGGAATTCGACGGTAACTTTGCTTTGCTCGAGCTTGAGACGGATCAGGCGGAGCGTTTCCTCGATGAGGTTGCCGAGGCTCCAGCGGGCCTGGAGGCTGGCGCCGCCCTTGGAGAAGCCGAGGACGCGCTCGACGATTTCGCCGAGCTGGTCAATTTTCTCGCCGATGACGACGAGATCCTTGGCGCGGGCGTCGCCCTCAGGAAAGCGGAGGTCGAGGCTGTCGAGCAGGAGGGTGATGACGGTGAGGGGATTGCGGATTTCGTGGGCGATTTCAGCGGCGAGGAGGCCGAGGGTGGTGAGGCGCTCGTTTTTGCGGAGGTTTTCCTCAATGGCGAAGACGCGGGTGTAAAGCTCGGCGTTTTGGACGGCGATGGCGCAAAGGTTGGCGAGGGTGGCGAAGATGCGGCGCTCGTCGTTGTTGAAGCGGTGGAAGCTACTCGTGTAAACGTTGAGGGCGCCGATGGCGCGGCCTCCGACAATGATGGGGGAGCAGAGGAGGGAGACGAGGCCTTCGCGGGGGATGAGGCGGGTGAAGTGGTGTTCTTCGGTGCGGGGGAGGTTTTGAATTTCGACCTGCTTTTTATGGCGGATGGCGGAGCCGATGGCACTGTCGGCCAAGGCGAGGTCTTCGTCGTATTCGAGGGGGCGGCCTTCGTGCCCGGCGAGGGCGCTGAGGCGGAGGGTCAGTCCGCCGGGGTTAAGAAGGAAGACCGCGCAGAGGCGGCAGGACATGAGGGTGAGGGCCTGGCGGGCGGCGGTCTGGAGGACGGCTTGAAGCTCGAGTTTGGAAACGAGGCTTTGGCCGGTGGCGATGAGGGACTCGAGCTGGCGGGCCTTGATGCGGAGCTGTTTGATGAGCCAGAGGCGGCTGACGACCTTGGTGGCTTCGCCGGTGAGCAAGGCGAGAACTTTTTGCTCGGTGTCGCCGAAGGCGGCCTCGCGCTCACTGTCCACATTAACGACGCCGACGACCAGGCCTTCGACAATCATGGGCACGGCCATTTCCGAGCGGATGGAGTCCTTGAGCTTGTAGTAGCGGGTGTCCGTGCGGACATCGGCCACGACGAGGGGACGGCCATGGAGGGCGACCCAGCCGGTGACACCCTGGCCGATGGGAAGCTCGAGGCCGCGGGAGCCTTCGGGGAGGCCGCGGAAGACTTCGATTTGGAGGCGCTGGGTGTCAGGGTTGACGAGGGCGATGGAGGCGCTGGTGGCGGGGAGGGCGCGCATGACCTCGTCCAAAATGAGGCGGAGAGCCTCGTGCGGGTCTTCCGTTTCGCTGACGAGGCGGGAGATGTGGTAGAGGGCGTCGAGGACGGGCTGGGAGGCGTCGGGCACGAGAGCGAATGGAAAAATTAAGAATTAAAAATGCAAAAGTTTAAGAAAGTGCTCCTGGCAACTATTTACTTCAAGACAGGCGGGAGGGCGGCTTCGCGCTCGATGGCGGGGGCGAGGCGGAGGTAGCGGGAGATGACCCAGATTTGGGAGAGAAGGAGGAGGCCGCCGAAGCCAAAGACGCAGACCTTTTTGGAAAAGGCCATGCTGGAATCAATTATCTCCTGGGTGAGGGTTAGATGAAACGAGTTGTAGATGGTACGCATCTGGTCGAGGCTTTCCTGGGAAAGGAGGCTGTCGAGCGATCGGACGTCAATGGTGTAGAGCCAGCCCGCGCACCAGAAAAGCGCGAGCGTGCCAACGAATTCGTTCAACGCCAGAATACGGACCCAGCGGGCCTGCCCGGTGACGAGGAGGCGGCGCCGCCAGTAGAGTTCGGCGAAGCCAATGAGCATAAAGAGAATGGTGGTGAAGAGCAGCCAGTGGTAAACGACGGGGACGTTTTCAACATCGCCGAGGAAAAGAAGCGCGATGATGGTCAGGAGATAACTCCAGCCCCAGACGGCGGCGAGGCGGCCGGCACGGCGGAGGGCGGGGCGGTCTTTTTTGGAGGGAAGCGCGGGCATTGCCAAAGGGAGTGATTACAGGTATGGGTTGGCGGCTTGGAGAGCAACCCCATAGAAGCGTATAGTTCCATCGAGGCACTGCTGGTCAGCGGGAGTCTGGGCGCTTTGATTGGGCTGGTGCGGCAGTGGGAGTATGAAACGGCGCACCCGGGGCAGGAGGCGCCGGCGGGGATGCGAACGTTCATGACGTGGGCTTTGCTGGGTTGCGGGGCGGGGTTATTGCAAGAGCTGACGGGGGGATGGCTGCTGGCGATTGGGCTGGGAACGTTTACGCTGGTGATGGGCGCGGTGCATTTGTTGGACAAGAAGGCGCATCATGTGGGGTTGACGACGTTTTCCTCGGCGCTGGTGACGTTCGTGGCGGGGGCGCTGGCGGCGTATCATCAATTTCAGACGGCGGTGGTGCTGGGGGTGGGGACGATGATCATCCTGGGGAGCAAGCAATGGTCGCATGCGTGGACGAAGCGGTGGACGGCGCAGGACTTGCGGTATCTTTTGCAGTTTGCGGCGATAACGGGGTTGGTGCTGCCGGTGGCGCCGGACCGGGACATGGGGCCCTATAGCGCACTGAATCCGCACCAGATCTGGCTAATGGTGGTGCTGGTGGCGGGGCTGGGGTTTTTGGGTTATGTGGCGATGCGGTGGCTGGGGGGAAGGGCGGGGATAATTTTGACGGGACTGGCGGCGGGGCTGGTGTCGAGCACGGTGACGACGCTGGCCATGAGCCGGGAGAGCAAGACGGCGCGGGGGCTGGAGGAAAGCCTGGCGCTGGCGGTGGTGCTGGCGTGCACGGTGGTGATGATCGGGCGGGAGGTGGTGATATTGATGCTGCTGTGTCCGGTGCTGGTGCCGTTGACGCTGGTGCCGTTTGCGTTGATGGCGCTGCCGGGTTTGGTGCTGGCGTTGTGGGTCGCGTATCGCTGGCACGCGCACCGGAAGCACGAGGTGGATGCGCCGGTATTGGAAAACCCGCTGAACCCGCTGATGGCGGTGAAGTTCGGGTTGTTGTATGCGGTGATTACTTTGGTGGTGAAGGTGGCGGCAGGGCAGCTTTCGCACACGTGGGTTTATGGGATTAGTTTTGTGTCGGGGCTGGGGGACATCAATGCGATCACGGTGACTTCGGCCCAGGCGGCGAGCAGCCTGCTGTTGAAGCCGGAGGAGGCGGCGCGGTGCGTGGTGCTGGCGTGCCTGGCGAACACATTGGTCAAGGCGGGGATTGCGGTGGCGCTGGGGGGGCCGTTGTTTCGGCGGGCGGCGGGGATTGCGCTGGTGGTGGTGTTGGTGGCGGGAGCGGCGGGGATGTGGTGGATGTGAGGGAGGGCGGGTGAGGACAAACCCGGAAGGATTTTTGACTAGGGATTGGCGGGGG
>CAZDAQ010000190.1:0-5484 GCA_964503425.1 uncultured Opitutales bacterium | reverse complement strand
ATTTGGTTTCGATCTGGGAGAGCTCGATGACGGTTTTCTTTTGGGCGGCGCGGGCACGGGCACGCTGGGCTTCCATTGCCGCCTCGAAAGCGGGGAGATCGACAGAAAGTTTAGCTTCCTTTGCGAGAAGCTGGGTCATGTCAAAAGGAAAACCGAAGGTATCGTAGAGTTCGAAGGCGAGCTCACCGGGTACATCCAAAGCCATATGCATTCGCTCAAGATTTTTTTTATCAAGATTTTCATTCTCGACCAATAAGCCGTGTTTCTCTGCAGATTGCTGAAGACCGCAAAAAATTGCAGAAGAAATATATGAATGATAGATTGATGAATTATTCGGAAAAAGATGCGCTGCTTTATTAATTGCTCTGGTCATCATCCTTTCACCGTATAATAATAATCCTCTATCCAGGGTTCTGTTGAATGTCTCTTCTTCCTGCTTCAGCACGCTTTTGACGGAGTCGAGTTTGGTGCGGATTTCGGGGAAGATGTCGCCCATGGTGCGGGCGAGGACGTCGGCGAGCTTGTAGAAGAACGGTTCGTGGAAGCCAAGGGTGCGGCCGTATTTGACGGCGCGGCGGAGGATGCGGCGGAGGACGTAGTTGCGGTCGTTGTTGCCGGGGAGGATGCCGTCGGCAATGGCGAAGGAGAGGGTGCGGATGTGGTCGGCGATGACGCGGAAGGCGACGTCAATTTTCTCCTGCTCGGTGTCGCCGGCGGAGCCGGTTTTGGGGAGGGTGGAGGTGTATTTTTTGCCGGAAAGGGATTCTAGCTCGTCGAAGATGGGGCGGAAGATGTCGGTCTCGTAGTTGGAGATTTTGGCGTTCTGGAAGTCGGAGAAATTTTTGGTGCCCTGGATAATGGAGGTGACGCGCTCGAAGCCCATGCCGGTGTCCACATGGCGGGCGGGGAGGGGGGAGAAGGAGCCGTCGGGGTTGGCGTTGAACTGGATGAAGACGAGGTTCCAGATTTCGATGCAGCGGGCGTCGCCTTTATTGACGAGGCCGGAGCCGCGCTTTTCGAGTTCGAGCGTGCGGTCTTCGGGGGTGAGGTCAACGTGGAGCTCGGAGCACGGGCCGCAGGGGCCGGTGTCGCCCATCATCCAGAAGTTGTCCTTTTTATTGCCGGAGACGATGTGGACGGCGGGGTCGAGCCCGGCGGCGCGGAAGTGGGCGGCCCAGAAGTCGTAGGCCTCCTGGTCGAAGGAGGACGGGTCGTTCTTGGATTTGTCGGGCGAGTAAACGGTGGCGTAGAGGCGGTTGGTGGGGAACTTCCAGACGCCGGTGACGAGTTCCCAGGCCCAGTCTATGGCTTCCTTCTTGAAGTAGTTGCCGAAGGACCAGTTGCCGAGCATCTCGAAGAAAGTGTGGTGGTAAGTGTCGAGGCCGACGTCTTCGAGGTCGTTGTGTTTGCCGCCGGCGCGAATGCATTTCTGGGTGTCGGCGGCGCGGGGCGGAGAGTAGGGGCACTGCACCTGGCCGAGGAAGATGGGCACGAACTGGTTCATGCCAGCATTGGTGAAGAGGAGGTTGGGGGAATCGGGGAGAAGGGAGGAGGAAGGGACGATGGTGTGCTGCTTGGACTTAAAGAAGTCCAAGAACGACTGGCGGATTTCGGCGGAAGTCATGGAAGAAGGCCCGGCACAGGGAGGCCGGGGGAAAACCGGTCATTAAAGGCTAAAATCCGGCCTTTTCCAATTAAAACCGCAGGGGGGTTGAGGATTGACACTGCGACCCAAAATACTAGCCTCGGAGCCGCTATGAAAACGCTCCGGTTGCTTTCCTTGCTGGTCATGGGCGGGCTGCCCGCCCTCGCTTCGGCGATCATAACGGTGGACGGGTCCTACGACTCCGACTACGGCGCAGCGCTGGCGGTGCAGGCCGTGCCGACCGGCTTTGGCGATGCCAGCCCGCCCGGCTCGGTGGGCGGCAGCGAACTCGACGCGGCCTATGCCACCATCGCGAATGACCGCCTGTATCTTCTTTTCACGGGGAACCAGGAGCCCAACGGCAACAAGTTAGATGTTTTCATTGACTCCGTATCAGGCGGGGAAAACACGCTGACGAGCACGCCCCAATACGATTTTTTCAACGGCTCCAATTGGATCAGTCAGAATATGGCCGGATTGACTTTTGACGCGGGCTTCGGAGCGGACTACCATCTCTTTACGCAGTGGGTCAGCGGCACCAGCCCCTACCAGGTCAGTTTTGTCAATCGGGCCGGGGGCGGCAGCGCGCAAGTGCCCGGCTCCGAGGGGTACTCGCCCAACGCCTCCGGTCTCGTGGCCGCCGGAGCCATCGCGGCGGGAGAAGTGGGGACGAACGCCTCGGGGACCGCCCTGACGCAGGACCTCGAATTTGCCATCAATGACAACAATGCCGCGGGCGTGAGCGGCAGCGACGGCACCGGCGGCGCGGCTGTAATGACCGGCATGGAGTTTTCCATCGCGCTGGCGGACCTCGGCAATCCCGCGCCGGGCTCAACCATCTTGATTGCTGCGATGATCAACAACGGTGATCACAATTACCTTTCGAACCAAATCCTGGGGCCGCTGCCTTCAGGCACCGGCAACCTGGGCGGCGACGGTGGCGGCGGTTTCAGCGGCACACTGGGAGGCGTGAACTTCAACAATTTTTCGGGGGCGCAATACATTGCCGTGACCGTGCCGGAGCCGGCGGCGTGGATGCTGGTGCCCGGCGCGGCGGCATTGGGACTGGCGATGGTGCGCCGCCGCCAGAAGTAAGACGGAGCGGGCGAGGCGGCGAGGCTGTCCCAGAAGGCGAGCGGAGCATTTGCCGAAATGAAAATTCGGCAAAGCCAGAAGCGTGTGAACACGCGTCAGTCTACAACCGGGCAAGGAGGGCGGCGGCCATCTGGGTGGTGGAGACGGCGGGCTGGCCGAAGGCGATGTCGCCGGTGCGGGTGCCGGAGGTGACGGTGTCGCGCACGGCCTTTTCGATGGCGGCGGCCTCCTTTTCGAGGCCGAAGGAGTAGCGGAGCATGAGGGCGCCGGAGAGGACCTGGGCGCAGGGGTTGGCGAGGCTTTTGCCGGCGATGTCGGGCGCGGTGCCGCCGGCGGATTCGTAGAGGCCAAATGGGTGGCCGTGGGTGTTTTTGCCGAGGCCGAGGGAGGCGGAGGCCAACATGCCGAGGGAGCCGCAGACGACGGCCATTTCGTCGGAGAGGATGTCGCCGAACATGTTTTCGGTGACGAGGACGTCGAACTGGTTGGGGTCGCGCGCGAGCTGCATGGCAGCGTTGTCCACATACATGTGGTTGAGGATGAGCTTGGGGTAATTTTTGGCGACGTAGTCGGTGACGGTCTTGCGCCAGAGGACGGAGGTTTCGAGGACGTTGGCCTTGTCCACGGAGGTGAGGCGGCCCTTGCGATTGGCGGCGGTGACGCAGGCGACCTCGGTGATACGCTCGATCTCGGACTTTTTGTAAACCATGGTGTCCACGGCCTCGATGTCGCCATCGGGGAGGGTGCGGGTGGTCTTGGGCTGGCCGAAATAAACGCCGCCGGTGAGCTCGCGGACGCAGACGAGGTCAATGCCGTTGGGGATGCGGGCGGTTTTAAGGGGGGAGGCGTCCACGAGCTCGGGGTAAAGGAGGCCGGGGCGAAGGTTGGCGAAGAGTTTGAATTCCTTGCGCAGGGGCAGGAGGGCGCCGCGCTCGGGCTGCTGGGCAGGGGGAAGTTTTTCCCACTTGGGGCCACCGACGGAGCCGAAGAGGATGGCGTCGGCTTGGCGACAGGCGTCGAGAGTGGAGGCGGGGAGGGGGGAGCCGTGGTTGTCTATGGCGATGCCGCCGACATCGTGGTGCGAATAGTCGAGGGTGAGGCCGGACTTGGCGGCGACTTTGTGCAGGACCTCGAGGGTAACCTGCATGACTTCGGGGCCGATGCCGTCGCCGGCGAGGACGGTGAACTTGAGGGTTTTCATGGCGGATGGAAAAAGGGATGGGCCGGGGCCGGGCGCCGCGGGGCCAAGGGACAAGACAACCCGGTTTCACGCTGGGGGAAAAGAGAAAAATGGGGGTGGAGGGAAGAGCAGGGAGCGGATAGCGTGGAGCAGGGAGGAAGAAGGGAGGTGAACGCAAGGAGCGGAATTTGGGGCGCGGCGGGGTTGTGACAGTCTGCGGGCGGGGGTGGGAGCGGCACGGGTTGTGCTTTGCATGAGGGCAGCGGCGGTGGGAGGGCGTGCGAGAAACCCGTTGCCGCCGGGGTTGGGGCGGTTCAGCCTCGGCCCAACGGGAGTTTTTGCGTGCAGATATTGACTTTTCAACTGGGCCCGCTGGGCACAAATGCCTACCTGCTGCTTCCACCCGGGCGCAAGGAGGCGGTGCTGATTGACGCGCCGCAGGGGGCTTACACGGCGATTTCGCCGCATCTGGGGGACCGGAAGCTGGTGGGGCTGCTGCTAACGCACGGGCACTGGGACCATATTGTGGACGCGGCGGCGTGCCGCGGGGGCGGGGCGAAGGTGTATGCGCATCCGGCGGACAGGCTGTGGATAGAGAACCCGAGTTTGCAGGCGACGTTCATGCCGCCGCTGGCGCCGATCCCGCCGACGCGAATTGACGAACTGTTGTCGCAGGGGCAGGTGCTGGAGTTGGGAGGATTGCGGGTGCAGGTGCGGCATGTGCCGGGGCACGCGCCGGGGAACGTGATGTTTTACAGCAAGGATTTACAGGCGGCGTTTCCGGGGGACGTGATCATGGCGAGCACGGTCGGGCGGACGGATCTGCCGGGAGGAAGCTGGAGCCAACTGGAGAAATCCATCAAGGACCAGATTTACACCCTGCCGCCGAACACGGTGCTGTATCCGGGGCACGGGCAGCCGACACTGGTGAGCACGGAGAAGGAAGGGAATTTATTTGTGCGCGGGTAGGGCGGGTGACAAGGATGAGGGATGGCGCAAGTTATATTTCTGGCAACGGGCAACACGCACAAACTGCGAGAATTGCAGCAGATGTTTGCCGCGGCGAGGCTGCCATGGGCGGTGGAGGGAGCGGGGGCGGTGGGTGGTATGCCGGCGGTGGAGGAGAGCGCGGAGACTTTCGCGGGAAATGCGTTGATCAAGGCGCGGGCACTGCGGGCGAAGGCGTCGGCGGCGGCGTGGGTGCTGGCGGACGACAGCGGGCTGGAAGTGGCGGCGCTGGGCGGGGCACCGGGGGTGAGGTCGGCGCGGTATGCGGGGCCAAGCGCGAAGGACGTAGAGAACACGGCAAAGCTGATGCGGGAAATGGCCAGCGTGCCGGAGGGTAAACGGGCGGCGCGGTTTGTATGCGTGCTGGCGCTGATCGGGCCGGAAGGGGAGGAGAATACTTTTGAAGGGGCGTGCGCGGGGCGGATTGGAATGCAATTGGCGGGCGGGGGCGGGTTTGGGTATGACCCGGTGTTTTATCCGGAGGGGTTCGAGAGGACTTATGCGGAACTGGGGGATGAGGTGAAGAATACGATTAGCCACCGGGGGCGGGCGGTGG
>CAZDAQ010000189.1:0-5486 GCA_964503425.1 uncultured Opitutales bacterium | reverse complement strand
ATTGGCGCCGCGTTCGAGCTGGGGATGGACGGGGTCGTCGGTGGCGAGAGAGCCTTCGGCCACGGACAGGATGCGCGGTTGTTCGTGGGCGGAGAATTTCAACTCGGCGCCGGTTTTGAGGGGGACGCGGCGGAGGAGGAAGTGGGGACAGTCGGCCAGGGTGGCCGGAGAGTTGCCGGCGGGGATGGGGGCGGGCTCGGTATCGTCGAAGTCAATGCAGGCGAGGGATTCGGCGAGGTGGAGGGCGCGGGGTTTGCCGTCGAGACCGACGCGGCCCCAGTCGTAAACGCGGTAGGTAGTGTCGGAGTTTTGCTGGATTTCGAGAATGAGGCTGCCGGCTTCAATGGCGTGAAGGCGACCGCTATGGACGAAAAGGCTGTCGCCCTTGCGAACGGGAAGCTGGTGGACAAGTGGTGCAAGCTGGTGGGTGTGGATGGCCGCCGCGAATTGAGTGCGGGTGACCCCGTGCTTGAGGCCGGCAATGACAGAGGCGTGGGGGGCGGCCTCGGCGAAATACCAGTTTTCAGACTTGGGCTCACCGCCCAGAGAGGCGGCCTGGGCGGCGGGCGGATGGACCTGGAGGGACATGCGCTCGCGGGCGTCGAGCCATTTGACGAGGATGGGAAAGGGTCGCGCGGGTGGCCAGGATGGGCCCAGGACGGCGGCGGAGTCCCTTTCGAGCAAGTCGCGCAAGGTGCGCCCGGCCCAAGGGCCGCCGGCGACGCGGGACTGGGCCTCGGGGCGGTCCACGATTTCCCAGCTTTCGCCAATAACGGCACCGGGCGGGAGCGGGCGATGAAGGGTGGACTCGAGCGCGCGGCCACCCCAGACGCGTTCCTGATAGAGGGGCGTGAAGCGCAGCAGTCGCGGAACCATGCCACCAAGATGGCGGAGTGGAAGCCATTGGCAAACCGTTATCGGCGGGTGGAGGGGAGATTAGAGCAGGCCAGCGGAACTCCGGGGCGTTTGGCATTGCGCGGAGCGGGGAGAGCGGATTTTTAATTTGGCTTGGAAAGACCACCTTCCCTGATGCACCACCAAAACCGGATGAGGGGACTGCTGTGCGCCGCGCTGTTGCTGGCGGGGTGCGGCAGCAAACACCCCATGCAGACGTTTGAATCGCAAGACGGCGGGTTCACCATCGAGACCCCGGTGGCGTTGCGGGAAAGCGAGGAAACCAGCTTTATCAGCCCAAGGGGCGGGATGAGCACCGAGCTCTACAAATTCGCGGGAGGACTGGCGAGTGAACACTGTTCTTTTGCGGTGTGGTATCAGGATTATCCAGATTTGTATCTGGCACAAACCGGCACCGACAAGCTGCTGGACAACACCCGCGACGCGATGGCCCAAGCGGTGCGCGGCACGGTGGCCAAGGAGGACAAGATCACGTTTCTGAACTATCCGGGCAGGAATATTGCCATCACCGCCTACAGCTCCGAAGCCGAGAAAATGACGATGCACCTGCGAATCTTCCTGGTGAACAACCGACTCTACCGGATCATGGTGATAGACGGCGAACTGCAACGCGTGCCGCAGGACGTGCTGAACCGGTTTATGGCGTCGTTCCAACTGACGAAACCGGCGGGGTGACGCAGTCTGCGCTTGTTTCGCGGGAGGGGCGGAAGTATGTTTTGGTTTTTCCGGCGGGCCCGCCCGGGCCCGGGGAAAGCTTCAACCGACACACCGCCAGGCATGTTTGGCCGCAAGAAAAAACCCGAGAGCAAACCGCGCAACACGGCGAAGACGGCGTTCGCGCCGCGGCGCTCACCCGTGCGGCCGTTTTGGGCGCTGACGTGCTTTGCGGCAGCGGTGCTGACGGTGCTGGCGTTTGCGAGCTACAACCCGCGCCAGCCGGTGCTGTTGGCGTCGTGGCTGGGGAACACGGCGGGGAGCGCGCAAGTGGCGCCGCCACCCAACTGGGTGGGGTTGTGCGGGGCGACCTTTGCGGCGTTGACCCACTGGCTGACGGGCTACGCGGGGTTATTTTTCCTGCCGATTTACCTGTTTTGCCTGGGCTATTGGCTGGGGTTCCGGCGGGCGCACATCGTGCGGCCCTGGCGGCTGTTGCTGATGGTGCTGACGCTGATTGCGCTGACCGGGCTGGCGGCGTGGCTGGGCGGCCTGGCGCACATAAACCGCCTCTCGGATTATTTTCCGCATGGCGACGGCGGGCTGGCGGGGGACGTGCTCTACAACAGCCTGATGCTGCCGGCGATCGGGCCGGCGGGCAGCGGGATTGTGCTGGGGCTGGTGTATGTAGTGGGGCTGGTTTTCATTTTCATTGAGGAACCCGGGCAGGCCCTGGAAGGACTGTGGAACGCTTTTGCTGAATGGCGGCTGCGCCGCGCCGAAGCCAAGCGACTGCGCCGCGAAGCGGAACAAAAGGCGAAGGCGGCAGCACAATTGGAAAGCAAAGCAGCGGCCACCACCCTGCCCCAGGCCACTCCACAGGCAGCCACGACACCGGGCAAAACCGTGAGCAAGGGCGGCTGGGACACGGAGGATGCGCGAGGGCACGGGACCTTCAAGCTCGGCGAGAGCGAAGCGACGATTTCGGCGGCGCCACACGATGAGGACGCAATGCCGCTGGCGGAAAGACTCAGCAAGGCGGCGCCCCCTTCGGCTCCGCGCGCGGCAAAAGCGGCGGCGCCGGAAGAGCCGCCGGCGCGGACCACAAAACCCGCGCGCGAGGACAAAGCCGCGGGGCTGGGCAGCCTGAAAATAATCGCGGAGGAAAAAGTCGAGAAAGGCGCGGTGTCGCTGCCGAAAAAGCGGGGCAATTATGTTTTCCCCGGAGTGGATTTGCTGGCGCCGGGCGAGGCGCGGCAAACGGACTCGGCGGAATTCCACCAGGAGCGGGCGGGGCAAATTGTGCGGACGCTGGCGGACTTTGGCGTGCAGGTGCGGGCGGAGGAAATCCACACCGGGCCGGTGATCACGCGCTATGAAGTGTCGCCGGCGGCGGGCGTGCGGGTGGAGAAGATTGTGAATTTGGACAAGAACCTGGCGCTAGCGCTGAAGGCGGACGGCGTGCGGATTATCGCGCCGGTGCCGGGGAAAGGGACGGTGGGGATCGAAGTGCCGAACCGGCAGCCGGCGTCGGTGCGGCTGCGGGAGATCATTGAATCGCGGGCGTGGGCGGAATCGCCGGCGGACATTCCGGTGGTGCTGGGGAAGGATGTGACGGGCAAGCCCATGGTCGTGGATCTGACGAAGATGCCGCACGCGCTGATCGCGGGGGCGACGGGGTCGGGCAAGACGGTGTGCATCAACACGATTATTGCGTCGCTATTGTTCAAGATGGGGCCGGAGGATTTGCGGTTCATCATGGTGGACCCGAAGATTGTGGAGATGCAGGGCTTCAACGACCTGCCGCACATGCTGGTGCCGGTGGTGACGGACCCGAAGAAGGTGCCGGCGGCGCTGAAATATCTGATTAGTGAAATGGAGCGGCGCTACCAACTGTTCGCGCGGCACGGGGCGCGGAACATCGCAGGGTTCAACGCGAAGATGCTGCAGGACAAGGACCAGCTGGAAAAGGCGGCGGAGATGGAGGCGGAGATGTCGCCCGAGGAGCGCGCGGCGACGCGGAACATTGCGGTGCCGCGGGACGAAGGCGTGCTCGAGCACGACGGGAAGAAGCTGCCGTATATTGTGTGCATCATTGACGAGCTGGCGGACCTGATGATGGTGGCGCCGGCGGAGATCGAGACGTATGTGGCGCGGCTGGCGCAACTGGCGCGGGCGGCGGGCATCCACTTGATTCTGGCGACCCAGCGGCCCAGCGTGGACGTAATCACGGGGGTCATCAAAGCGAACCTGCCCTGCCGGATTGCGTTCAAGGTTTCGTCGAAGGTGGACTCGCGGACGATTCTGGACACGGGCGGGGCGGACACGCTGATCGGGCGCGGGGACATGCTGTTTGTGCCGCCGGGGTCGGCGAACCTGACGCGGGCGCAGGGGGCGTTTGTGTCGGACGACGAGATCAACGCGATTGTGGAATTTTTGAAACAGAACGGGCCGCCGGAATTTTCCGATGAAGTGCAGGCGCAGATCGAAGCCGGGGACGAGGACGAAGACGAGGAAGTGGAGGAGCCCGAAGGCGACGGCGCGGACGAGATGCTCGTGCGCGAGGCGCTGGAGGTGCTGCGGGCGACGAAGCGGGCGTCAACTTCGATGCTACAGCGGCGGCTGAAGATCGGCTACAACCGGGCGGCGCGGATCATGGAGATACTGGAGAGCAAAGGCATCGTGGGGCCGGAGAACGGGTCGAGCCCGCGGGAGATTTTGAAGGATTTGGAGAGTTTGTAAGAATTGACAAGAGCGGCGAGTAGCTACATTGTATATCCATGAAGACGGAGATATGTCGTTGGGGCAACAGCCTGGCTTTGCGGATTCCCCAAGCGTTTGCGGTGGAAACGGCGCTGCTGGAGGGGTCGGCCGTGGATTTGGCTGTGCAGCGCGGGCGACTGGTCATAACGCCGCCGCGCCGGAAGAAATACCGACTGGCGGACCTGGTAAAAGACATCAAGCCGGCGCAGCTCCATCGTGAACAATTCACCGACAATGCGGCGGGCAAGGAGTTTTGGTAATGGCGGGGTATGTTCCGCGCCGGGGAGATTTGGTGTGGCTGAGTTTTTCGCCACAAGCCGGGCACGAGCAGGCGGGACACCGGCCGGGACTGGTGGTGTCGCCGGAAAGCTACAATCGGCGAACGGGGCTGGCGTTGTTTTGCCCGATTACCAGCCGCCAGCGGGGTTATCCGTTCGAGGTTTCCCTCAGCGGAACAATGGTGGAGGGCGTCGTGTTGAGCGATCAGCTTCGCAGTTTGGACTGGAAGGAGCGACGGGTGAAATTCATTACCAAAGCTCCAACGGAAATTGTAGCGGAGGTGATGGGCAAGCTGCTGACGTTGATCGAGGAGGAACCGTAAAGGATTTTCACGGGCTGTCCTGGAGGACGCCTTCGCCGGCGGGGGTCGGATGGGCGAAGCGCTCGAGGATTTCGCCAAGAAGATAGATGGAGCCGGTGACGACGATGGTGTCGCCGGACGAGCCGAGGGCGCAGACGCCGGGGGCCGGAAATAACTCGGCGACGTGGCCGCGGCGCACGGGGCCGGTGAAGGATGGGGGTACGAATTTTTCGAGCATGGCGAAAGCGGTGGCGCGGGATTGGGCGGGCTCGAGGAGGATAATTTCGCGCGCGTGGCGGGCGATGACGGCGAGGAGGGGCTCCGCGCGGTATTCGCCCAAAGCGCCAACGAGGATAATGGGCGCGCGACCGGTGACGGCGCGGAGGCGGGCGAGGTTTTCGTCGAGTGTGCGGGCGCCTTCGGCGTTGTGGGAGGCGTCGAGGATGAGCTGACGGCCATCCGCGAGCGGGAAGCGCTGCCAGCGGGCAGGCCAGTCCACCTCGGCAAGCGCGGAGGCGACGGCGGCGGCAGTGACAGGCAGACGGTCGTGGAGAACGCGGGCGGCGAGCATGGC
>CAZDAQ010000188.1:0-5511 GCA_964503425.1 uncultured Opitutales bacterium | reverse complement strand
AGCGCTTCCACGACGCCCAGCAGAAAAAAGAGGAGGCCCAGACCCTCTTCACCCTTGGCTTCCTCGACCTCGAAACCCGCGCCGAGGCCGAAAACCTCTTCTGGCAAATCTGCGCCGACATCCGCGACAAGTCCGCCGCCGCCCGCGGCTACGTCCCCGACGAGCTCACCCAGCTCAACACCCTCCTCGCCGAGCAATACGTCTGCAACTTCTCCATCTTCCAGTCCCTCCTCGACCACTGGGCGCTCGACCAGCTCTTCCCCATCGCCCCCATCCACCGCCTCGACGAAAAACCCACCGTCGAAACCGTCCTCGTGGACATCACCTGCGATTCCGACGGCAAAATTGACCGCTTCATTGACCTCGAAGACGTCCGCCGCACCCTCGCCCTCCACCCCCTCCTCCCCAACAAGCCCTACTACCTCGGCGTCTTCCTCGTCGGCGCCTACCAGGACATCATGGGCGACCTCCACAACCTCTTTGGCCGCGTCAACGAAGTCCACGTCTTCCTCGAGGACGACGAGGACGACGGCTTCTACATCGAGGAATCCATCAACGGCTTCCGCGTCGAGCAGGTCCTCGACCTCATCCAGTGGGACGGCGAGGAACTCGCCCGCCTCATGAAAAAGCAAATTGATCGCGCCACCAAAAACGACGAAATCAAACCCCGTGAAGGCGTCCGCCTCCTCGACTTCTACGAAGAACTCATCCGCGGCAAAACCTACTTAAAACCCCGCGAAAAATCCAAGACCCGCAGGAAGAAGTAAATCAGCATTTCATTCCCGGATTCGCCACCCGCGCGGATCTCGACTGGTATGATAAACGGCTGTTACCACAATTTCCTGCACTCGCACCCGGTAAAATACTCCGTACGGAAATCCATTAAGCAAATACCGGCGAGTTTCCCTCGTGATCGCCGCCGAGGCCAACGGCCAATCTCGAATTGTTTGCAGCGCAGTCACCAACTCATTTAAAAAGTCCGCTCCGAGCTGCGGTCTTTGCCTCTCCAGAAAAAGAGCGGCTTCAGTAGCATCCTGTTCCGCTCTCGAAGTTAATCGAATTATGTTCGGCATGATGATCAGAACAGGATTCGAATGGTGGATTATTACTCATGTAGTTCACTTGCGTAAACGACTGCTATTCAAATGTCTAATTTTATCTCCGCAGCCGACAGTCCAATAAATCCGCATTAACTGCCAGTATTTCCCAATTTGCGTCGAATGCGTTCAATCACGACTTCCGCGTCTTCCGCCGTATCCTCTCCGCGCTCATAAGCCGCCAGCCGCTCCTCCGCCAACGCCGCCTGTGCCTGCAATATCTCGGAATCCTCGGCTCCATAGACGCGCGTCTTCAGGACGTCCATCAACTGGGCCTTTTCCGCTTCCGGAAGCGCCTCCACTTCGCGCACAATCTGCTCAACTGTCATGCCTCAATATTACCGCGTTTTATTCGATTATCCAGCCAAATTCCATCAGCGATCTACTCCTCATAAACCATCTTCACCGTCATCCCCCCGTCGCACACAAAACTCTGCCCCGTCACAAACCCGCTCTTCGCGCCATCCAGTAAAAATAACACCATCTCCGCAATATCCTCCGGCCGCCCCACCCTTCCGACCGGATGCTGCCCGTGCTTCTCCCGCTTCGCCGCCGCCGTTCTGCTGGACAGCAGAACCGCCTCCGGTCGCGTGTCAATCCACCCCGGGCAAATCGCGTTCACCCGCACCTTCGGCCCCAGGCTCACCGCCAGCGCCCGCGTCAGCCCCAGCATCCCCGCCTTGCTCGCGCAATACGCCTCCGTCTCCGCCTCCGCCTGCAACGCCCGCGTCGAGGCCATGTTCACAATCGCCCCGCTCCACCCCGTCTTCCGCCAATGCGCCACCGCGTGCTTCGCGCACAAAAACGCCCCCGTCAAATTCACCCCGATCCACTTGTTCCACTCCTTCAGCGCCAGCTTCTCCACCGGCCCGTTATACGGTCTCGCCAGCCCTGCATTATTCACCACCGCGTCCAACCTCCCAAACTCCTTCACCACCCGCTCCACCGCCGCCGCCACTTCCTTCTCCTCGCGCACATCGCACTTCATAAACACCGACCGTCCCCAACTCTTTCCCGTAACCTCACCACCCGTTCCCTCCGCCACCCTATTCAACTCCTTCACCGCCTCCTTCCCTTCCTTCACCAGCACATCCGCGATCACCACGTCCCACCCCGCCGCCAGCAACCGTGCCGCCACCCCGCGCCCAATCCCCCGGGCCGCCCCCGTCACCAACGCCGCCGGTCGTCCGCTTTTTGCCATCCGCCCACCTTAGCCGCACCCCTTGGCCCGGCAAGCTTTTGCCTCGCCCCTCCCCCTGTTTTTTGCTAGGAATATCAGCCATCTTTTCCGTCTCAGGCTATCACTGGCCCACGGTTCAATTTCGCCCCTCGGGTTATCTATGCCGGCTTTTGGGATATCTGTTGGGAACCTGCCTCGCTTCCCCCAAGGTCTGCTCCCCGGCAGCCCTGTAGCGTTGGCTTTGCGCCTCCTCTCCGCACTCGCGCTTTTCCTCTCCGCCGTTTTGCTCCCCGCGCAAAGCGTCACCCCGGGCGCGCTCACCCCTTTCCCCGGCAGCATCCGTCAGGTTTCGCCCAACGTCCCCGCCGCCCAAATCAAACGCTCCCGCCCCACCATCACCCGCTCCTCCCTCACGCCTGCCGAGCTCGCCGCCCCCATGCAGGTCGAAATCGCCTTCGCCATGCGCGATTTCTCCGGCCTCCAGCAGCACGTCGCCCGCGGCGAACGCATCTCCCCCGCAACCCTCGCCGCCAAATACCTCCCGCTCGCCGCCGATTACGATAAAACCGCCGCCTGGCTCACCCAGCGCGGCCTCACCATCACCCACCGCGACCCCAATCACCTCGCCCTTTTCGTCAAAGGCACCGTCCGCCAAATCCAATCCATCTTCAACACGTCCTTCGCCCGCGTTGCCCTCGATGGCAAGGAATTCTCCTCCGCGACCACCGCCCCCAGCCTCCCCGTCGAGCTCTCCTCGCCCATCCTCGGTGTCAACGGTCTCCAGCCCCACCTCCACCTCCAGCCCCACGTCGTTCAAAAGCAGCTCAACCCCAATTCCACCTCCGCCAACGCCCCTCCCTACATCCCCTCCCAGCTCGCCCGGGCCTACAACGCCTCCGGCCTCTCCCAAACCGGCGCCAACCAAACCATCGCCATCGTCATAGACACCTTCCCCAACACCACCGACCTCACCGCCTTCTGGTCCGCCTGCAACGTCCCCCAGTCCCTCGGCAACATTGACTTCATTCAAGTCGTCACCGGCACTCTCCCCGCCGCCAGCCTCGAAACTTCCCTCGACGTCGAATGGACCAGCTCCCTCGCCCCCGCGGCCAAAATCCGCGTTTACGCCACCCTCGACCTCCAGCTTACCGACCTCGACCTCGCCTACGACCAAATCATCGCCGACCTCCCCACCCAGCCCACCCTCCACCAGCTCTCCATGAGCTTCGGCGGCCCTGAAGGCCTCGACTTTCCCCCCACCGAACTCGCCACCGATGCCCAGCTCTTCGCCACCCTCGCCGCTTCCGGCGTCACCATCTGCGTCTCCACCGGCGACGGCGGCTCCCGCCCCAACGACACCAACGGCCAATACGATTCCTCTGCCGCCCTCACGCCCGAATACCCCGCCACCGACCCCAGCGTCACCGCCGTCGGCGGCACCAGCATCTCTGTTGACCCAACCTCCGGCAACGTCACCAGCGAAATCTCCTGGACAGGCAGCGGCGGCGGCATCAGCACCTATTTCCCGCGACCCGCCTGGCAAATCGGCCCCGGCCTCCCTGCCAACACCAAACGCGTCGTCCCCGACGTCGCCGCTGATGCCGACCCCAACACCGGCGCCTTGATCATCGTCAACGGCGCCAACATCCAGATCGGTGGCACCAGCCTCGCCGCGCCCACTTGGGCCGCTTTTTGCGCCCTCATCAATCAAGCCCGCAGCGACGCCTCCCTCCCTCCCCTCGGTTACCTCAACCCCCTGCTCTATCCCCTCAACGGCTCTGCGTATTTCCGCGACATCACTTCCGGCAACAACGGCGATTACACCGCCGGCCCCGGCTACGACCTCGTCACCGGCCTCGGCGTGCCCGTCGTCTCCAATCTTCTCTCCCTGCTGATCAGCGAACCTTCCATCGTCACCCCGCCCGCTGGCCAGGAAGTCCTCCTCAACACTGACGCCACCTTCTCCATCACCGCCGCCGGCCCCGGCCCGCTCGCCTACCAATGGCAGCGCCTCCCCATCGGCTCCTCCACTTGGACCAACCTCGCCGACAACGCCACCTACTCCGGCACCGCCACCGCCAATCTCACCGTGGCCAACACCACCGCCGCCATGAGTGGCGACCAGTTCCAGTGCATCGTCACCAACGCCTTCGGCACGGTCACTTCCTTCCCGCTCGCTCCGCTCGTCATCAACATTCCCTTTGTCATCACCACCTTCGCCGGCCAGGACGGCATTCAGGGCAGCAACAACGGTCTCGGCACCGCCGCCCAGTTCAACCTCCCCATCGGCCTCACCACGGATTCCGGCGGCAACCTCTTCATTGCCGACACTTACGGCCAGCTCATCCGCAAAATCACCTCCGCCGGCAACGTCACTACCCTCGCCGGCTCCGCCAACCTCACTGGCGCCACCAACAGCAATGGCTCCCACGCCCGCTTCAATTACCCCACCGGCATCGCCGTGGACTCCTCCGGCAATCTCTATGTCACCGACAACAATAATCACTCCATCCGCAAAGTCACTCCCGCGGGCAACGTCTCCACCTTCGCCGGCTCCTCCGGCCACTCTGGCAGCACCAACGGCCTCGCCGCCTCCGCCCGCTTCACCAACCCCAACGGCGTCGCCGTGGACTCCTCCGGCAACGTTTACATCGCCGACACCGGCAACAGCCTCATCCGCAAAATCACCGGCGGCCTCGTCTCCACTTTCGCTGGCCAGACCGGCGTCACCGGCGCCCTCGACGGCTCCGGCACCGCCGCCCAGTTCGCCGACCCCTGGGGCATCGCCGTGGACGCCGCCAAAAATCTCTACATCGCCGACACCTTCAACCACACCATCCGCAAAATCACCCCGTCCGGCAACGTCTCCACCATCGCCGGCCAACCCGGCGTCTCCGGCTTTAACGACGGCCTCGCCGCCGACGCCCTCTTCTCCTATCCCACCAGCCTCGCCATAGACTCCCACGGCAACATCTTCGTCTGCGAAAACAACAACAGCGACATCCGCGAAATCTCCCCCTCCGGCGTAGTCTCCACCCCCGCGGGCAACCCTGAAGTCGCCGGCACCGGCGACGGCACCGGCACCGCCGCCCTCTTCAATTTCCCTTTCGGCGTCGCTGTCGCCACTTCCGGCAACCTCTACGTCGCCGACACCAACAACAACACCATCCGCCAGGGCCTCCTCGTCACCGCCGCGCAAATCCTGACCCCGCCGCAAAACCTCACCGTCATCGC
>CAZDAQ010000187.1:0-5595 GCA_964503425.1 uncultured Opitutales bacterium | reverse complement strand
TTCTTTTGCGCTTTTTGCGTCTCACCCTCTTCTCCCCTCTGCATTCTTAATTCTTAATTCTGCCCTCCCCTCACTCCAGGCCCTGGAAAATCATCCGCCCCTCCGAATTCGTCTTCGGCCCCCGGTTGTCCTCCTCCCAATACACATCCTGCAAAATACTCTCCGCCGGCGGGAACGGCGAATCCTCCGCGAACTTCGCCGACGCATCCGCCTCCGCCCGCGCCTCCTCGTCAATCTTCTCCGCCGCCCCGTCCGTCAACACCCCCTCAAACCGCAGCGTCTTCTCGAACAACGTGATCGGGTCCTTGTTCTCCTTGTATTCCGCAATCTCATCCTTCTGCCGGTAGGTCTTGTCCGGGTCCGACATCGAATGCCCCCGGTACCGATACGTGAAAATCTCCAGCACCGTCGGCTTGCTCTCATTGTGCGCCCGCTCCATCGCCTCCCACGCCTTCTGCCGCACCTCGTATAAAATGTTCCCGTTGCACATGTCCCACGCCATGTCATACCCCTCCGCCCGCTTCGCCAAAGGCTCCCCCGCGCTCGACCGCGCCTGGCTCGTCCCCATCGAATACTTGTTGTTCTCGATCACAAACACCACCGGCAAGTCCCACAACGCCGCCAAATTATACGCCTCATGCACCGCCCCCTGGTTTACCGCCCCATCCCCCATGAACGCCAGGCAGCACCCCTTCAACCCCTTGTATTTCAACGCATACGCCAGCCCCGTCCCCAGCGGAATCTGCCCCCCCACAATCCCGTGCCCCCCCCAATACTTCTTGTCCGGCGCGAAAAAATGCATCGAACCCCCCTTCCCCTTCGAACACCCCGTATACTTCCCACAAAGCTCCGCCATGCACTCATTCATGGACATCCCCACCGCCAGCGCATGCCCATGATCCCGGTAAGCCGTGATAATATGGTCGTGCTCCCCCAGCAACGACACCGTCCCCACCCCCACCGCCTCCTGCCCAATATACAAATGCAAAAAACCCCCGATGCTCCCCTTGTGGTAAACCTGCACACTCCGCTCCTCAAACCGCCGGATCCGCACCATGTCCCGGTAAATCCTGATCTTCTCCTCCGCCGACAACCGCGCGTTCACCGGCAGCTTCGCCAGCGCCGCCATCGCCTTCGGCTCCAACTCCGCCGGACGCTGCCCCGCCCCCTTCGTTGCCATCTTCGTGCTCGCCATGGTGTTAAAGTAAAAACCCCCGCTGAAGGTAAAAATAAAAACTCGGTGAAGTTAAAATGAAATCCCCGGTGAAGCCCTGAACAACCCCACCCGAACCCCCAAACAAGCACGCCCCGCGCCACTCTTCAACCCCAAAACGAAACCGGCGCAGCCGGTTTCGCCCTCCGTAGCTTTAGCGAAGGAGGGCCATCCATCCAACTCACTACTACCGCCGCCTCAGTAACCACATAGCCGATCCGACCATCACAACATAGACTGCAAACCCCATTGCTATCGCAATAAGACATGCCGACTCGTCCGCCTCCAGAACCGTCCAGTCCCGCCGCCACAACAGCATGACCACGGTCACCAGCCACGGCAAACCCATCATCCCGAACGGCAGCACGCGTGTAATTCGCCGTCGCCGTTTTGCCTCCGCCTCCACCCGCTCGCGGTCGGTTTGCGTCCGTGCTGCGGCCTCTTCCTCAATCTCCCGCCGCGTCAGTTGCTGGTAGATGACTGTGTAGGGGATTAGTCCAGCAACCACGACCCCGGTAACGCCTCCCACAATTAGCAATGACATAAGACTCATCAACGGTGCCAGAAACCAAACGGTGACCCGCGTCCCGATGTCATATGCCCGCGGCGCATTATTGTATGCCACTACTCGGTCGGACACGACGGTCCAAAACAACACCCAACCGCCTAACGCCGGCCATGCCCAGCGCGATTGCTGCAACGCCGACAATCTGTCCCATATCCGCTTCGGCCACGATAATAGCCGATACTCCCACCGTCGGTGGCTCAATGCCTCAAGCAACCGTGTCTCCCCAGCACGCGACAACGGATCCAGCCGCAGCACCGTCCGCGCCGCCTCCTCCACCGCACCCCAATCCTTCCCCTCCTGCGCCAGTGCATCCAACAGGTAATGCCACGTCAACTGGTTCTCCGCATCCTGTCCCAGCAATTTTCCATAGGCTTCCACTGCCGACCGTGCCTGTCCGGGTAATAGCTCGTTCGCTGGCAGCTCCGCAAATATTCGCAGCGCCTGGCCATCCACCCAGCCGGGCGCAAGCGCCACCGCCTCCGCCGCATGTCGCTGGGCCGCTGCCCGATCCTTCATTCCTAGCGCCAGTTCCGCCAGCCGCGCCCGCACCAGTGCATCCGACGGATGTGCTTGCGCTGCCTCTTGCAGTATTTTTTGCGCAGCAAATGGCCGTTGCTGCCATCGCTCCCACTCCGCCAGCCCAAAAAACGCCGGCAACCACGTCGGATCGCGCCCCAGCGCCGCTTGAAAACTTCGCCGCGCCTCCTTCCGCTGCTTCAACCTCAGTTGCGCCCACCCCAGCCACGCATGGGCCTCCGCGCTCTGCGGTTCCTCTTTCAGCCACTCTACCGCCGCCTCCGCCTGCCCCTTCCAATTTCGCACCCGCTCCCAATGCAAGCATTGGAGCCGTTGCCGTTCGCTGATCCGCATGTTCATCCCGGAATAATTTGCGTTCACTCCCCCTCACCGCAGCAGCTTCAAATACGCCAGCAAATCATCATACTGCCCACCCTGGTTCGCATACATCGCGTAATTCTTCGCCGTCGCGAACCACTCCAGCGTCGAAGCCCGCGTCCGTTTCGCCGCCGCCAGCAGGTCCCCCGTCTCCAGCGGCTCCACCTTCCCCGTCTTTATCGCCGCCGCCAGTTTCCCCTCGATCGCCATCTCCACCAGCCCCTTCAGGTCCGCGCCGGAAAATCCCGCCGTCTTCCGCGCCACCGCCGCAAAGTCCACCGCCGCCGCCGGCTTCCCCTTCAGCAGTACCCGCAGCACCGCCGCCCGCGCCGTCTCGTCCGGCGGCGGCACAAAAATGATCTGGTCAAACCGCCCCGGCCGCCGGAACGCCGGATCCACGTGCCACGGCGCGTTCGTCGCCGCCAGCACCAGCAGCCCGTCGTTGTTCCCGTCCACCCCGTCCAGCTCCGCCAAAAACTGGTTGATCAAGTTCCGCCCCGCGCTCTGCCGCAAATCCATCCGGTTCGCCCCCAGCGCGTCCACCTCGTCAATGAACATCACCGCCGGCCGGTGCCGCCGCGTCTGCACAAACAACTCGTGCAAATTCTTTTCCGACTGCCCCAGCCACATGTCCAAAACCTGGTGCAACCCCACCGAGATAAACGCCGCCTTCACCTCCCCCGCCGTCGCCCGCGCCAGGTGCGTCTTCCCGCACCCCGGCGGCCCGTATAAAAGCACGCCACCGCCCAGCCGCTTCCCATACGCCTTGAACAATTCCGCGTTCGCCAGTGGATGGATGATCTTCAGCCGTATCTGCTCCTTCACCGCCTCCATACCGCCCACGTCCGCAAAATTCACCTTCGGCCGGTCCACGTCCACCCATCCCTGCCCCGGCTTCTCGTCTGCCCGCTGGCGCACCCGTCCGGCCTCGTCCACGTCCTCATCCGCCTCGGGCGGCTTCGCCACTGCCGGCGGCGCCGGCGCCGCCCCGCTCTCCGTCAATCCCCACGCCGCTGGCCGCAAAAACGGCTCCAGCCGCTCCTCCAAATCCGCGTCCTTCGCCGTCGGGTCCAATTCCCGCGCCCGCTTCACCTGCTCCGCCGCCTTCTGCATCTCCCCGTTCTCGCATTGCAGCCGCCCCAGCAGCAAATGCGCCCGCGCCGGCCCCTGCCCCGCCGCCAGCAAATCCTCCAGCACCACCGCCGCCTCCGCGCCTTTTCCCTCTCCGTGAAACGCCCGCGCCAGCCCCAGCTTGAACACCCCGCTCTGCGGCTCCCACCGCAATCCCTCCCGGTAAATCTCCCCCGCTCCCGCGAAAAAATTATACTTCAGCAACGCCTCCCCCAGCAACTGCCGCAGCGGCCCGTTCTCCGGCGACACCGCCAGCGCCCCGCGCAACGCGGCCACTTCGGGAGGTTCTGCGCCTTCAGCCATGACCCGCCGAGCCTGCCCGCCTCCCACCCATCCTGTCAATCCCCGCCCCGCTTCGCCGCCTTCCGGTAGCGCCACTCCCGGATCCACATCACCATCAGCCAAATCAAATACCCCGGCAAACCCAGCAAGCCCAACACCCCCAACATCCCGTTAAGCCACGGGCTCCACGCCTCCGGATGCCAAACCGACTTCAACAACACGAGAACAACTATTCCCAGCAAAATACTCACCCCCACCCATACCCGCTTGTGACTCCGCGTTTCTTGCGCGCTTGGCCGATACCCCACCTTCTTCAACATCCGGCTCCTGTTCCAACTCCTCTTGATCAACAGGCCGACCATCATCACCAGCCCCACTCCCAACAATACTCCTAACCCTCCTTCCCACCCCAAACCCGACCACCCGAACAACACTGCCACCAGCAACGGTGGCACCGGAAATAACGCCGCCGCCTTCACCCGCGGCGTCCACCATCGCCGCCACCCCGTCGCCTCCTTCGTTTCTCCCACCCCCATCGCCTCCCAGCGGATGTCCCGCAGCGTGATCCATTTATACCACGCCTCCAGCGGCCACCAGCACGACAGGTAAATCGCGAGCGGCACCAGCATTATTACCCACGCCAGCCCCACGCTCCCGCTTACCACGAATAACGCAATCAATAGCGCTATTCGCGACGCCCGGTTCACCACCAGCTTCACCCAGACTTCCTTCACCAGCCGCCCTGGGAACATCAGCACATGATACTCCCACCGCCGGTGCCGCAGCGCCTCGAACAGCGCCTTTTGCATTTCCTCGTCCCCCGGGTTTCTCCGCAACACCGTCCGCGCTGCCTCCTCCGCCGCCGTCCAGTTCTTGATAAAATCACTGTTTAACCGCGCCAGCGTCCGCCACGCATAGGGGTTCTCTGCGTCAATCTCCAGCGCCGCCTCAATCTTCTCCACCGCCTCCTCCGCATCCTCCCGCGTCGGCACCTTCGGCATCTCATACCGCGCCATCAGCACCCGGTGCGTCACGTCGTTCGGCGCCAGCTCCAGCGACTTCCGCAGCGAGCTCTTCGCCGCCTCCCGCTCCCCCCGCGAATACTCCCCCTGCGCCCGCATCGCCCACGCATCCTCGTCCTGCGGATTCAGCCGCAAACACTCCTCCACATACGGCGCCGCCTTTCCCCACTCCGCCCGCTTCCCATGCAGCAGCGCCACCATGTAATACGCCCGCGCCGACTGCGGCGCCACCCGCAGCAACTCCTTCCCCTCCTCTTCCGCCTCCCGCCAGCTCCCCCCGTCCACCAGCGCCGCCATCAATACAATATGCCCCTCCGTCGAGTTCGGCTCCTGCGCCAGGCACTCCCGCGCCGCCGCCGCCGCGCGCGCATATTGGTGCGAGCGCAAAAAATGCCGCGCCGCCGCCAAACTCCGCGCCCCGCTCATCTGGTCCATGTCGCCGGACATAATTAAATTTCGCCGCCCATCATGCCCATAAACCCTCC
>CAZDAQ010000186.1:0-5742 GCA_964503425.1 uncultured Opitutales bacterium | reverse complement strand
CGGACGCCGACTCTCTGCAGTCTGAGTTCGACGCCCTCCCCCTCCCGCCCACCATCGCCGCCAACGCCACCGTCCTCAAGCTCGCCGGCAATTTCGGCTTCACCGAAGGCGCCGCCTGCGCCCCCAACGGTGACGTCTTCTTCGTGGATCAAAACAACAACAGCATCCTCCACTGGAGCGTCGCCGACAACAAACTCTCCACCTTCACCCACCCCTCCGGCTACGGCAACGGCCAGTATTTCGACGCCAAGGGCAACCTCATCTCCTGCGCTGACGAAAAAAACCAGCTCTGGTCCATCACCCCCGACGGCAACCATACCGTCCTCATCACCGACTACCAGGGCAAGCGCCTCAACGGCCCCAACGACGTCTGGGTCCGCCCCGACGGCGGCATGTATCTCACCGACCCCTTCTACAAACGCACCTGGTGGGACCACACCGCCCAGCCCCAGGACCGCCAGGAAGTTTACTTCTTCTCCCCCGACCATAAAACCCTCACCCGCGTCACCAACGACTTCTCCCAGCCCAACGGCATCATCGGCACCCCCGACGGCAAAACCCTTTACGTTGCCGACATCCGCGCCGGCCACACCTTCGCCTATGACATCCAGCCCGACGGCTCCCTCCTCAACAAACGCACCGTTTGCAACTTCGGCTCCGACGGCATGACCCTCGACGACCACGGCAACCTCTGGATGAGCACCTCCCGCGCCGGCGGCGTCCTCGTCGTAGACACCAAAACCGGCCAGCCCATTGGCCTCATCCCCACCCCCGAAGCCCCCGCCAACATGTGCTTCGCCGGCAAGGACCACTCCACCCTCTATATCACCGCCCGCACCGGCTTCTACTCCATCCCCACTCTCGTCAAGGGCGCCAACCCCGCCAAGTAAGTCCCTTCTCGCGCGCTTTGCTAGCGCTCCTTGTCCAGCTAACGTCTTGCCAGCGAGGGCATTTTCCTGCATCTTTAATACTCTTACAGGCAGTCAACCCCACGCTGTCCTGCCCCCATGTCTCGTTTCTGCATTCCCGCCCGCCCAGCCCACCGTTTTCTTCGGGTGAGCTTCCTCGTCACGGCGTTGCTCCTGCTCGCCTTCAACCTCGCCCGCGCCAACCTCCCCAACGGCGGCAACGGCACCGGCGCCAACGTCACCCTCGTCAACAACGGCAATGGCACCATCACGATGCAAAACGGCATCGTCAACGCCCAGATCAAAATCGCCACCGCCCAAATCCTCAAGCTCACCTACAACGGCACCCAGCTCACCGACGGCGGCACCGCCGGTAACAGCGCCTTCTACTGGCAGGGCACCTCCGGCGCCGCCGACACCCTCAACATCATCGCCAACACCACCAACTACGCCGAAATCGACCTCGAGGACCCCGCCTCTTCCTCCGGCAACGGCGCCGACGCCCACCGCCACTTCGCCATGTTCCGCGGTTCCCCCGGCATTTATGTCACCGAAATCCTGACCCGCAACTCCACCGCCGTCGCCGCCGACGTGGACACCGTTTCCTTCACCTGCAAACTCGGCGGCTCCCCCATGAACTGGATCGCCCAGGACGCCAACTCCTCCCGCTTCCTGGCCATGCCCACCAACTTTACCTCGGTTGCCGGCGTCAACTTCGCCCCCAAGGAAGTCACCCTCATCACCACCGGCCCCTTCGCCGGCCAGTTCGACTGCAAATACGACTACGCCGGCGACCTCGGCGCCCTCACCACCACCGGCTGGTGCAGCAACACCAGCAACATCGGCCTCTGGCTCATCCACCCGTCCAACGAATACTTCGACTGCGGCCCCATGCACCGCGAAATCCTCGCCCAGGTCATGATCATCAATTGCACCTTCAAGGGCACCCACTTCGGCTTTGGAGACGACAGCACCTTCGCCGCCGGCGAAACTTGGGCCAAGGTCTTCGGACCTTTCTTCTTCTATTGCAACAAAGTCGCCCAAGGTACCGCCAATCCCCCATCCGTTCTCTACGCCGACGCTCTCGCCCAGGCCCAGGCCGAACGCGCCGCGTGGCCCTACTCCTGGTTCACTGACGGCAACTACACCCAGGCCTCCGGCCGCGGCACCGTCACCGGCAACATCGTCATCAACGACTCCGGCAACCCCAACGCCTCCCCCGCCAACCTCTGGGTCGGCGTTGCCCAGCAGCCACCCTCCAGTCAATCGCCCGCCACCACCGATTTCCAACTCTACGGCAAAAAATATCAATACTGGGTAAAAACCGGTGCCAACGGCAACTTCACCATCCCCAACGTCGTCGCCGGCTCCAACTACACCCTCTTCGCCTTTGGCCCCGGCGCCATCGGCCAGTTCCAATCCAAACTCCTCTCCGGCGCCAGCCTCCCAGTCACGGTCAATTACCCCAGCCCCCAATTCTCCGTCACCGTCACCGGCGGCAACACCACCAGCCTCGGCAACGTCACCTGGACCCCCACCCGCACCGGCAACACCGTCTGGGAAATCGGCGTCCCCGACCGCGACACCCAGGAATTCCGTCATGGCGACGACTTCTGGCACGGCGACCACGGCAACGCCACCGCCCCCGGCGAAAGCTGGGCCCCTTGGGAAAACTTCCGGTTCGATTTCCCCAACGGCCTCACCTACGCCGTCGGCTCCAGCCACTGGGCCAACGACTGGAACTACGCCCAACCCACCGTCCTTGACCCCGCCACCGGCAACGAGAACACCCAAACTTGGACCATCTCCTTCAATATGCCCCAGGGCCCCGTAGGCGGCGCCAACGCCTGCATCTACCTGGGCATCGCCGCCGACTATGACGGCCCCGTCATCGTTACCGTCAACAACACCAACCTCGGCAGCGCCTCCGGCGTCAGCGCCACCCCCGTGGGCATCTCCTCCACCGGATTTTATCCCTATTATAGCGGTGCCGGTTGCGACGCCATGATCCGCATGTCCTCCCACAACATCTTCTGCGACGAGCGCATCACCTTCCCCGGCAGCCTCCTCAAAGCTGGCGCCAACACCGTCACCCTCGCCATGCGCAAGGCCGGCTACTTCTCCAACAGCGCCTTGTATGACTACGTCCGCCTCGAACTCTCCGGCTACATTCCCCCCGCCCCGTCCAGCCTCACCGCCCTCGCCGGCAACAGCCAGGTCGTCCTCCGCTGGCCCGCCGCCCCCGGCGCCACCAGCTACAACCTCCTCCGCTCCACCACCTCCGGCTCCGGCTACGCCTCCATCGCCACCAACATCACCGGCCCCGTCTCCGGCAGCACCAACGACATCGCCTCCTACACCGATTCCACCGCCGCCAACAACACCCCCTACTTCTACGTCATCAAATCCGTCAACCCCGCCGGCTCCAGCGCCAATTCCACCGAGGTCACCGCCACGCCGTCCTCCTCCGCCCCGTCCGCCCCCGCCGCCCCCACCGGCCTTTCCGCCACCATCGGCAACGAGCAGGTCACCCTCAACTGGACCGCCTCCGCCAACGCCGCCTACTACCTCATCTCCCGCAGCCTCACCAGCGGCGGCCCCTACGTCACCGTCAACAGCACCGTCTCCGGCGCCTCCTACACCGACCCCGCCCGCAGCAATGCCATGACCTATTACTACGTCATCGCCGCTGCCAACCCCGCCGGCGTCAGCGCCAACTCCACCGAAATCAGCGCCACCCCCTACCCCACCGCCCCCGCCACGCCGCCCGTCAACCTCTCCGCCACCACTGACACCACCGGCATCACCTTGAGCTGGACGCCCATTACCGGCGCCAACAATTACATCGTCAAGCGCGCCACCACCCCCGGCGGCCCCTACACCACCCTCTCCTCCATCATCAACACCTCCTTCTTCACTGATACCACCGCCGTCGGCAACACCACTTATTACTACACCGTCACCGCCGCCAACCTCGGTGGCCTCAGCGCCAACTCCTCCGTCCTCGGCCTCACTGCGCCACCGGACCCTCCCGCCAACCTCACCGCCTCACCCAGCAACAAACAGGTGCAGTTGAATTGGACGGCGTCCGCCGGTGCCACCAGTTACCTCGTGCAGCGCGGCACGGCCACCGGCACTTACACCAACTCCTTCACCGCCAGCGGCACCAGTTATCTCGACACCGGCCTCACCAACGGCGTGACTTATTACTACGTCGTGGCCGCGTCGAACGCCAACGGCACCGGCACCGACTCGGCCGAAGTCAGCGCCGTTCCGGCCATTCAAGGCGGCAATCAAACTTGGAACGGCGGCAACGTCACGAATGCCAACTGGAGTGATGCGGACAACTGGGTGGGTGGTGCTCCTCCGGGCGCGACGGCGGTTATCACCAGCCCGGATGTCGCAACCTTCAATTCGGCCATTTCCGCCCAGGGCTGGGGCGCAAGCGGCACCCCCGTCGTCATTGATTCCTCCACCCAAAACATCGGCGGCATCACCTTCGACACGGCGGCGGATAATTATACCCTTGGCGCCACCAATGGCCATTCGCTCTTGCTCACGGCCAATGGCACGATTCAGGTGCTTGCCACGCTGACCTCCACCAACGCCCAGGAAAAAATCAACGCGCCCCTCGTCCTCGAGGGCAACTATACTTTCACCAATGGCAGCCCCACCGGCGCTGGCGCAGGTGATGGCACCCTCGCCTTCGGTGGCACCGTCACCGCGGCCAGTGGGGTGACCGCCATTCTGACCCTCGCCGGCAGCAATGCCAACGCCAATGCCCTCACCGGCAGCGTGGCCAACGGCGGCGGCAACTTGTCCGTGACTAAAACCGGCACGGGTGCCTGGACTCTCGCCAACGCCAATTACACCGGAGCCACCACCGTCAACGCCGCCGGCGGCACCCTCATCATCACCGGCGGATCCACCGGCTCCAATAGCGTCACCGACTCAGTCGGGACCGCCAACGGTTTAATCGTCAGCGGCGGCACCATCACGGCGGGAACCATCAATTTCGGAACCACCGGTGGCCAAACCGGCGCCGGCGGCTCCATCTCCGGATCCGGCTCAGCCGTCTTCGGAAACGTCACCATCGGCAGCAATAGCAACACCGGCGGCAGTCTCACCATCAATACCAGTGGCACAGTCAACCTGGGTTCCTATTTCATGGGCCGCGACAGTGGCGGGGCGGCTGCGAACACCGGCGGCGGGTTGATCCTCACCAGCGGCACCGTCACCGCCACCCGCGTCGTTTCCGGCTCCGGCGTCGGTGGCAGGGCGGCCGACCTCAATCTCAACGGCGGTTCGCTCACGATTGGAAACTCCAGTTCGACGGGCGCATTTGCCCTCGGGTCCGCCGCCAATCCGGCCAATTACTTCTTAACAATGACTGGTGGCGCCTTGACCTATTTGGGGACGGATGGCCTGCTTGTCGGCGACTCCACGACCGGCGCGATCACGACCGGCGTGTCCATCACCGCCGGCACCGCCACGCTCACAGGCCTCACCTTGAATGCCATCAATTCCGCCTCGGCGACCTCCACCCTCACCCTCGGCACCGGCGCGACCCTCTACCTCGGCAGCGTCGGCCTGGTGCTCAACCAACCCAGCGCCACGGTGACCGCCTCCCTCGGCAGCGCCACCGTCGGCGCCATCGCCGACTGGTCGTCCACCGCCCCCATCACCCTGACGACCGGCAACGTCACGACCTTCCAAGCCGCGGACTTCACCGCCGTCGCTCACAACATCACCTTGAATGGCCTTCTCTCCGGCGCGGGTGGCCTCACCAAGACCGGCCTCGGCAACCTCACCCTCGCCGCCGCCAACACCTACA
>CAZDAQ010000185.1:0-5747 GCA_964503425.1 uncultured Opitutales bacterium | reverse complement strand
GCGGCAACCCCTCCTCCCTCGACGGCTCCCAAGTCGCCACGTTCGACGACACGGTGGACGCCACCAACGCCCCCACCCAATTCATCTCCACCTCCGTGTCCTTCGCCGGTATCAGCGTACTGAACCCGGGCGCGGACATTACCATCTCCACCGGCATCACCCCGACCATCACTCTGGGCAGCTCGGGCATCACCACCTCCTCCACGAATGGCCTGACTCTGAATCTCGAGAAACTGGTGATCAGTGGCTCTCAGACATGGGATATCAATTCCCCCACCTCCGTCGCCACCGTTTCGTCCTTCAGCAGTTCGGCCTTCACCATCACCAAAACCGGCACGTCCACCCTCAGCCTCGGGTCGGGCTCCGTCGGCGCCTCGGCCCTCCTCATTGATCAGGGCACGATCGATTATTTTGGGGCGGGTGCCACTAATGCCATCACCCTCAATAACGGCACCCTCCAGTTGGGCGCAAACTTGGCCACTCCTCTTTCCTGCACTACCACCGGCACTTTGCTGCTGACGTCCAGTAGGTCCTTCGCGGGACCCATTTCCGGCGGCGGCGTCATCACCGCCAATACCGGCAGCTCCGTCCTTTCCCTTAGCGGCTCCCCCGCCTCGTTCACCGGTACCTTGGTTCTCAGCGCCTCCGGCTCCGGCACATTAAAAATTACAAGCGTCGCAGCAGACAACTGGTCCAGTGCGACCATTGACCTGGAATCCACCGGCACCAGCGGCCTCATCAACTTGGTTAGCGTGCCCGTCATCATCGGCAACCTCACCGGCTCGTCCACCACCGCGACCATCTCCCTGTCCGGTAGCACCCAGGCCAATGGCGCGCTTACGGTCGGGGCATTGAATGCCATCAGCACTTTCGCCGGCTCCATCATCAACACCACCAACTTCATCAAAACCGGCACCGGCGCGCTGACCCTCACAAGCACAGGCAACAGCTACACCGGCCCCACCGCCATCAATGGTGGCACCCTCGTCCTGAACGGCTCGCTCACCCATACCTCTTCGCTCTCCGTGAACAACTCCGGCACCCTGGCTGGCACCGGCTCCATCACTTCCACTGGCACGGTAACCCTCGCCAATGGCGGCACCATCGCCCCGGGATCAACCCTCACCCTCAAGAACCTCACTTGGGCCGCCGGTGGCACTCTGCTCTCCGCCACCACCGATGGCGTCGGCAGCAACCTCCTCAGCCTCGGCACCGGCACCCTCACCAAAAGCGGCGCCGGCGCGTATGACGTGGACTTCGGCGGCGTCACCTTCAGTTCCCCCTACACCTACACCCTCATCACCTACGGCGCCGAGTCCGGCTACTCCTCGGGCGACTTCACCGCCGTGGACGCCACCTTTGGCCCCAACGCCATCGGCACCTTCACCGCCGGCCCCACCAGCCTCACCTACACCATTTCCATCGTCCCCGAGCCCTCCACCTTCGCCCTCCTCGCCGGCTCCGTCGGCCTCCTCGCCGCCCTGCGCCGCCGCCGCGCATTGACCTAGCCCGCCGCCGACCCTTAGCATCTCCCCCAGCGACTGCTTCGTCCTCGGCGGCTCCCCCCTCGACATCCAGGCCGCTACGCCGCCGGCATGACCTCCCTCAAACTCTATCCACAGTAGAATGCTTGCTCCGATTCCTCCTCGCCACACCCCGGGCCGGCTCCTTTCCATGCTTCCGTTTCGCAGCCATTTTACCTGCTGAATTACCGATTTTTAAATGCGTTAGGTGCTAATGTATTTTTTCCAAAAAACCCCATTGACCTCCCCCGTTTTTTTTCACACTATTCCTCTGTTTTATATTGCTCGCTCACGATCTTGTCTCAAATTTATAACCCCATACCCTACATGAAACCTCGCTCATTCTCTCTATACTTGGTTCGGCCCATTGCCGCTGCTGCCGCCAGCGTGGCTCTGCTGCTCGCCTCTCGGGTGGGCGCAACCACTTATACGGCCACGGCGGGTGCCACCACTTGGTCCTCCACCACCAGCTGGACCCCGGCCACCGGTGTCCCCAGCGTGGCCGGCGACATAGCTACGAGGGGCAGCACCTCAAGCCAAGTCACCTTGGACACCCCCGAAACCGTGGGGCAACTTTCAAACACCGCGGGTAGCGCGAGCGTTTGGACGATTTCCGGAACCAGCAGCTTTATTCTTTCTGACGCCGGTGTAAACAATCCCTTTGGCAACGCGTGGTCTTCCATCCGCACCACCAGCAGTGGTGGCCTGAACCTTGGCTCCAACACCCTCTCTTTGGCCAATAATTTGGACATCGGTGCCACTGGCAGCAACAATGCCAACGCCATTATTACCATCGCCGGCAGCATTACGGCCTCGACGTCTGCGACCATTTTCTTCCGTAATAACAATCAGGGCGAAACCATCAGCGGCGACATCGGAGACAGCGGCTCCGCCATCACCCTCGATAATGTCAGCAGCCACACCACCACCACGGGCGGGAACGGTGGCGCGGTCAACATCTCTGGCGCCTTGGGCCCCTCCGTGACCTCCGTCATTGAGAACATCACCGGTAACACCACCCAGACTAACTCCACAATCACGATCTCCCACGCCAACTCTTCGTTCTCTGGCTCCGTTAGCGTGTTGAATGGTATCTTGACGGTCAGCGGCTCGGGCACCTTGGGCAACAACAACGTTATTAATGTAGGTCCCGGCGTCGATACCGCAGGGGCTCATCTCAATCTCAACAGTGTCAGCACCGCACTGGGCGCCGGCGCCACCCTTGACACAATTACCGGTTCCATCGTCAATCTCGGCTACACCGGCACCGATGTTATTCTCGCCTTATCCCTCGATGGTGGCAGCACTTTCGTCAGCCCCGGCATTTGGGGTTCGGTCGCCTCTGGTGCGCCCAATACCAGCTCCATCTTTACCGGTCTGGGCACGATAACCATCAACTCCGTCCCCGAACCCGCCACCTGGGCTCTTCTCTCCGGCGCCGTCACCCTCCTCGCCGCGCTTCGCCGCCGCCAGCACGCCTAGCTCTCAGTTCAATCACTCTCCCCCTTATTCAAAAGGCGGCTTCCCCTTACCGGGAGCCGCCTTTTGCTTTTCGTTCTCCCGCTTCATCCCTTGGTGCGGTAAATGTCTTCGGCCTTCCCAGTTTGGCATTTATTATTTCTCGTTTATCATTTTCACTCCCCCCATGCCTACCCCCCGCCCCACCGTCTCCTCGCTGCGCCGCCTCTTCCAATTCTACATTCTACTTTCTGCATTCTGCATTCCCTTCCTCCCCGCCCGCGCCCAGCCCGCCACCGCCTCGCCCATTACCATCAACGCCACTGTCCTTCCTCCCGCACACCAACCCCTCCCCTTCCCCATTGGCGGCGCCAATCCCGCCGGCCACACCTTCTCCGCCAACACCCGCTACCTCACGCTCGACGGCCAGCCGTGGTTCCCCGTCATGGGCGAGTTCCATTACGCCCGCTACCCCGCCGCCGAGTGGGAGTCCGAAATCCTCAAAATGAAGGCCGGCGGCATCACCGTCATCTCCACCTACATCTTCTGGATCTTCCACGAGGAAACCGAGGGCCAGTTCAACTGGAGCGGCGACCGCGACCTCCGCACGTTCATCCAGCTCTGCGCCAAGCACGGCCTCTACGTCTGGATCCGCATCGGCCCGTGGGACCACGGCGAAGTCCGCAACGGCGGCTTCCCTGACTGGCTCGTCAAACTCGGCAATACCCGCGAAAACAACCCCGTTTACCTCGACCACGTCACCAAGTTCTATAACCAAATCGGCCTCCAGACCAAGGGCCTCTTCTGGAAAGACGGCGGCCCCATCATCGGCGTCCAGATTGAAAACGAATACCACCCCGGCAACGGCCCTGGCCGCGGCATCGAGCACATCAACACCCTCCTCGGCCTCGCCCACGCCGCCGGCCTGGACGCCCCCTTCTACTCCATCACCGGCTGGGACAACGCCGCCGTCCCCCCCACCGGCTTCCTCCCCGTCTTCGGCGGCTACACCGAGCAATTCTGGTCCGCCTCCATCAAGGACCTTCCCCCCAACCAAAACTTCTTCTTCACCAATATCCGCGCCGAGGACAACGTCATGGGCGACCTCTCCCCCAAAAACCCCCGCTACAATTCCAAATACGCCGACTTCCCCTTTCTCACCGCCGAAATGGGTGGCGGCATGGCCATCGCCTACCACCGCCGCCCCCTCATGTTCGGGGCCGACTCCACCGCCGCCGCCCTCGTCAAACTCGGCGCCGGCATCACCGGCCTCGGCTTCTACATGTATCACGGCGGCACCAACCCCGACGGCCTCACCTCCATGCAGGAAACCCAGTCCGTCTGGAACGGCTACAACGACATGGAAGCCAAGTCCTACGACTTCCAGGCCCCCCTCGGCGAATTCGGCCAGGTCAACCCCGCCTACCGCGACATCAAGACCCTCGCCCTCTTCCTCAACACCTTCGGCTCCTCCCTCGCCCCCATGGCCGCCTACTTCCCCGACCAGCGCCCCGCCACCCGCGACGACACCTCCACCCCCCGCCTCGCCCTTCGCTCCAACGGCTCCTCCGGCTACCTCTTCATCAACAACTACCAGCGCACCATCCCGCTCGACGAACACCAGAACTTCCAGGTCTCCGTCAAACTCGCCGACAATTCCACCGTCCTCATCCCTCAAAAACCCACCACCATCGCCTCCGGCGTTTACACCATCTGGCCCGTCAACCTCGACATCAACGGCGTCACTCTCCGTTATGCCACCGCCCAACTCCTCACCAAAATCCCCGGCGTCGGCAACGCCCCCGACACCTACGTCTTCTTCGCCGACATTAATTCCACCCCGGAGTTCGCTTTCGTCAAAGACGGCGCGAGTAACATCACCTCCCAAGGTGCGCAAATTACAGAATCCAATGGCCTGCTGTTTGCCTCTACCAGCATGCCTTATACGAAGCTTTTGAGTCCGAGTAGCGCGGGTGTGACTGTAAGCGGCGGTGGAGATCCAACTAATCCTTTCATTTCCGTACGCTCCGGTGGCAAAAACGCCAAACCTGCGCAAATCTTCCTCCTCGCGCGCCCCCGCGCCCTTAACCTCTACCAAACCCCTCTCCTCGGCCAGCCCCGCCTCGTTCTCTCGCCCGCCACCACTTGGTTCGATGGCGATTCCATCCACCTCTCTTCCTCCAGTCGCGCTAACCTAACTGTCGGAATCTATCCTCCTCTCTGGCAAGATGCTCCATCCGCCCCGCTGGCTGCCGCTCTCAAGTCCTCCGGCTTCTTCCCAAATGGATCAATCGCCTCTTTCCAACAAATATGTCGCGATTATGCCACCCTTCCAACTCCACCTGATGCCCTTCCCGCCTCCATCAATGGTGATCAGCTTCCGCCCTCCACACCCATCGCCTTCACCCAAACCCACCCCGCCGGCCCCTCCGTCCCCGCTCCCATCAGTAAACGCAAAATCCCCCTTGAACCCACTGACGCCGACTTCGCTCGCGCCGCAATCTACTCCTTCACCTTTTCCCCCGCCGTCCTCACCGCCATCGCCGCCGGCGATCTCCGCCCCCTCCTCCAAATCTCCTACACCGGCGACGTCGCCCGCCTCTACGCCGGCTCCCGCTTCGCCGACGACAACTTCTACAAAGGCGCCACCTTCGAAATCGGCCTCTGGCGCTTCACGCCCGACGAGCTGAAAAACGGCCTCGACCTCAAAATCCTCCCCCTTCGCGAAGATACCCCCCTCTACCTCCCCCCCGGCGCCCGGCCCGA
>CAZDAQ010000184.1:0-5752 GCA_964503425.1 uncultured Opitutales bacterium | reverse complement strand
GAGCCTTTCGCGCCAACCAGGTCGTCGCCGAGCGCGTCATGGACAGCATGGACCTTGAGCGCGAAAAGGGCATCACCATCAAGGCCAAGAACACCTCCGTCCACTGGCGCGACAAAATCATCAACATCGTCGACACCCCTGGCCACGCCGACTTCGGCGCCGAGGTCGAGCGCGTCATGAAAATGGTGGATGGCGTCATGCTCGTCGTGGACGCCTACGACGGCCCCCAGGCCCAGACGCGCTTCGTCCTGCGCAAGGCCCTCCAGCAGGGCCTCAAGCCCATCGTCTTCATCAACAAGGTGGACCGCGAAAACAGCAACCCCAAGAAAGTCCACGACCAGGTCCTCGAACTCCTCCTCGAGCTCCACGCCAACGAGGAACAGTTCAACGCCGCCTTCCTCTACGGCAGCGCGCGCAACGGCTTTGCCGTCCATGAAATCGGCGACAAGCCGGTGGACATGACGCCCCTGCTCGAAACCATTCTCGAACGCATCCCGCCGCCCACGGTGATCGAAAACGCCCCGTTCACCATGCTCGTTTCCAACATCAGTTGGGACGACTACGTGGGCCGCATCGCCGTCGGCAAAATCATCGGTGGCCAGGTGCAGGTTGGCGACACCGTCTTCCGCGTCCTGAAAAACGGCACCCGCCAGCGCCTCAAGATCACCAAGGTCGTCGAATACTCCGGCGTGCAGACCAACGACACCGCCGTCGGCGTCGCCGGCAACATCGTCGGCCTCGCCGGCTTTGAGGAAGTGGACATCGGCGAAACCGTCTGCGCCCGTGAAGACCAGCCCGGCCTCCCCTTTGTCGAAATTGACCCGCCCACCATCCGCATGGAATTCGCCGTCAACGACGGCCCCTTCGGCGGGCGCGACGGCAAGCTTGTCACCTCCCGCCAGATTCGCGAGCGCCTGATGAAGGAAATGAAGAGCAACATCAGCATCGGCGTCGAGGAATCCGAGCGCGCCGGCGTCTTCTACGTCTCCGCCCGCGGCGCCATGCAGATCGCCGTCCTCGTCGAGCAAATGCGCCGCGAGGGCTACGAGGTTCTCGTCTCCCGCCCCGTCGTCATCACCCAAACCAAAAACGGCCAGACGCACGAGCCGTTCGAAACGCTCTGGCTCGAAGTGCCCGAGGAAACCCTCGGCAGCGTGATGAAGGTGCTTTCCGGCCGCAAAGGCGCGATTTCCAACATGGAAACGCATCCGCACAGCGTCACCGTCGAGGCCATCATCCCCACGCGCGGCCTCATCGGCTTCGAGTTCGACCTGATGAACCTCACCAATGGCCGCGGCGTCATGTCCCACCTCTTCCTCGAATACCGCCCCCACGCCGGCGAAATCGCCTCCCGCCTCACCGGCACCCTCGTCTCCATGGAAACCGGCGTCGCCACCGCCTACGCGCTCGATACCATTCAGGATCGCGGCAAGCTTTTCGTCACCTCGGGCGACGAAGTTTACGAAGGCATGATCGTCGGCGAGAATCCCCGCGCGGAAGACCTGCCCATCAACCCCACCCGCGAAAAACATCTTAGCAACGTCCGCTCCAAGGGCGAAGGCAAGGGCATCCAGCTCACCCCGCCCATCAAACTCACCCTCGAGCGCGCCATTGAGTATATCGGGCCCGACGAATACGTCGAAGCCACGCCAAAAAACCTCCGCCTCCGCAAAAAAGTCCTCGGCTTCGAAGCCCGCAAACGCTCCGACAAGCAGACCGCCAGCGTCGCTTGATACGGTCACTACGCGTGCAGCTTCTTCCCCTCCGCCAGCATCGTCACGAACTTCGCGAGCTTCGCCGTCCACGCCTCCGCCAGGCCGCCACGCCCAGCGCCGCCAGTCCCGCTGCCAGCGTATAATCCGCCGGCTCCGGCACCGCGAAGGTGGCATAGGTTAATTGCGCAAGGTCAAAGTCCGCAAACGTCGTCGAGCTTCCGCCCGGGGTAAAGCGCACCACCTGCGCATCGCCGGCCACATTCCCCGGAGTGTAAAGGTAATTGGTTCCGTTGATCGCCAGCCCGGTCATGAATCCGCCCGTCGCGGCAAAGGTGCTGGCGGAGCCGCCTGGCGTCACCTCGGAAATCGTGCTGTTCCCGTTGTTCACCACATACAGGTTGCCGTTGCTGTCAAAGGCCACGCCGCGCGGCGTGGACATTCCCGTGACGAAAGTGCTCACCGTCCCGCCTGGCGTCACCTCGTCCACCTTGCCGTTCGCGAGCGACACGTATAAGTTTCCGCTGCTGTCGAAGGCCAAACCCGCGGGGTTCGACCCCAGGCCGGAGACAAATGTGCTCACGCTGCCCAACGGGGAGATTTCCGCGATCGCCTTCGCCGTGCCGGCCTCCGCCACGAACAAATACCCGGTCGAGTTCATCACCAGCCCGAATGGCTGCGTCAACCCGCTCGCAAATGTGCTTCCGCTCGCGCCGCCTGCCATCACCTCGGAAATCGTGCCGTTGCCTCCGTTCGCCACGAACAGGTCGCCGTTCGTGTCGCTCGCCAAGCCCTCCGGAATGTTAAAGCCGCTCGCATAGGTGCTGAAGCTTCCGTCCGCGGCCACCGCCCACACCTCGGAATGCGTGGAATCGCTCACGTATAGAATCTGCCCGGCCGCCCGCTCAGCTCCGAGCGTCATCACCAGCAATCCCGCCATCAGGACTGATCTTTGCAGGCGAGCCGGGTGTCTCGTTTTTGCAGATGTTTTCATCTGGCGATCTTGGTTTCGCACTCCAATTGCTATGAATGACCCTAGAAAAAGATAAACATTCCACCCTGTCAAGGGCAGTCAAACACACAGCACAACCTGTGCCTGATTCAATTACTGTGTCCTAACGATGCCAAAAATAAACCTAAAAAATCACCCTGCTACGCATGCAATTTCTTCCCCGCCGCCAGCATCGCCACGAACTTCGCGAGCTTCGCCGCCCGCGTCTTCGCTTTCTTCGTATTGTGGAGGCGGAACAGAATCGCATACCGGTTCTGGCCGTTCAGTGTCGCGAAAAACTGCTTCGCCCGCGGGCTCTTCGCCAGCGCCTTGCGCAAATCCGCCGGAACCGTGGCCGTCTTCGACCCGGGGTAGGCCGCCGCCCACCGCCCATCCGCCTTCGCCCGCTGCACCGCTTCCACTCCCGCCCGCCGCATCCGTCCGTCCGCCATCAATTTCTCCGCCTTCGCGCGATTGATCTGCGACCAGATGCTCTTCGGTCGCCGCGGCGTAAAGCGCTGGAGATAAAATATCTCATCGAACCTCCGCGCCTGCCCGTCAATCCACCCAAAACACAACGCCATCTCCACGGCCTCCGCATAAGTTACCGTCGCCACCCCGGTGCCCTTCTTCCCAAATTGCAGCCAAATCTCCGCTGTCGCGGCATGGTTTGCCTCCAGCCATGCCTCCCATTCCCGCGCCGAGGCGCAAAGCAAATGCTCCCTTTTTTCCATGAGCGTCAGCCTAACCATATTTCCCGCGAGGGAAAGGCTTGCCTCACTTATCCCGGCTGCTTCTTCGGCGTATGCGGCAAAAATACCGTCAGCAGCCCGATCAGCGGCAGATACGAGCATACATGGAAAACATAAATCACGCTCGTCTGGTCCGCCAGTTTCCCGAGCAGCGCCGACCCCAGCCCGCCCATCCCGAAGGCCAACCCGAAAAATAACCCCGACACCAACCCCACCCGGTGCGGCATCAACTCCTGCGCGTAAACCAATATCGCTGAAAACGCCGACGACAGCACCACCCCGATCACCACGCTCAGCACCGCGCACCAAAAGAGGTTCGCATACGGCAGCAGCAGCGTGAAGGGCGCCGCCCCCAAAATCGAAGCCCAGATCACATACTTCCGCCCGATGCGGTCGCCCACCGGGCCGCCGATGATCGTCCCGACTGCCGTCGCCCCCATGAATAAAAACAAATAGAACTGCGACTGCGGAACCGTCACGTGGAACTTGTCTATCAGGTAGAACGTGAAATACGTGCTCATGCTCGCCAGATAAAAGTATTTCGAAAATATCAGCGCGATCAGGATGCTCACCGCCGCGATCACCTTCCGCGTCGGGTGACCCACCGCCGCGCCCGCCCCGTGCTTCGCCTCATGCGCGCGCACCTGCGCCAGCCGCGCGCGATACCAGTGCCCCACCCGTGTCAACAGCGCCATCCCCGCCAGTGGCACCGCCGCAAACCACGCCACCCGCGTCAGCGGCCCGTGCCCCACAATCACCGCCGCCAACAGCGGACCCAGCGCGCTCCCCGTGTTGCCGCCCACCTGAAACAGCGACTGCGCAAACCCATGCCGCCCGCCCGACGCCAGCCGCGCCACGCGCGACGCCTCCGGATGAAACACCGACGAACCCATCCCGATCAGCGCCGCCGCCACCAGCACCAGCCCAAAACTCCCCGAATCGCTCAGCAGCAGCACTCCCGCCAGCGTCAGACCCATCCCCGTCGCCAGGTAAAACGGGTGCGGCCGGTGGTCCGTGTAGATGCCGACAAAGGGCTGGAGAATGGACGCCGTCAACTGGAACGCCAGCGTGATGAAGCCGATCTTCGTGTAGTTCAGCGCCAGCGTCTCCTTTACCAGCGGATACAGCGCCATCAACACCGCCTGAATCGTGTCGTTCAGGATGTGCGCCGCGCTGATCGCGAAAAGCACCGCCAGCGCCGTCGTCGCAGTCTGGCGCCCCGCGACTGGCGGCACGGTTGAATCACCTCTGGGTTTCCCGTTCATGAAAATGCTCATTCAACACATTTTCCCCGCCCGGCACAATCCACCGCGTAACTTATTAGCCGCCTTCGCCGGCCCATTAGTTCAGACCTTCCACGCGTGCTTGAACGTGAACAAGTCCCCGCGCCGGTCCAGCCGCGGCGTCACCGAGCCGTCCTACCGCGCGCGGTGCAGGTCCGCGATGTCCAGGTCGGCGATGAGCAGCGTCTCCACATTCGCCTCGGCCTCGGCCAAAATCCCGTCGCGCGCGAATCCGAAATCCGACGGCGTGAACACCGCCGCCTGCCCGTAATGGATGTCCATCCCCGGCACCCCCGTCTGGTTGCCGACGAGCCCCGCCGTCACCACATACACCTGGTTCTCCACCGCCCGCGCCTGCGCGCAATAGCGCACCCGCAGGTAGGCCTCCCGTGTGTCCGTGCAATACGGCACAAAAATAATCTCCGCGCCCTCGTCCGCCAGGTGCCGCGCCGTCTCGGGAAACTCCACGTCATAGCAAATCAAAATGCCCACCTTCCCCTTCGGCGTCTGGATCGCGTGCAGGAAATCCCCGCCCTGCACGCCCCACTGCTTCCGCTCCGCCGGCGTGATGTGCAGCTTGCGCTGCTCGGCGAGCGATTTGTCCGGCCGGAACAACCCGGAGGTGTTATAGAGCTTGCCGCTGTCCGCCATCGGGTGGCTCCCCGCGATCACGCACAGTCCGTGCCGCCGCGCCAGCCGCTCCATTAACTCCAAAAACGACGGCGTGAACTGCTCCAGCTCCCGCAAGTCCGCGTGCCCCTCCGGCTTCTCCACCGCGGACAGCAGCGGCACCGCGAAAAATTCCGGAAACACCACGAAGTCGCTCCCGTAGCCCGCCGCCGCCGCCACAAAATACTCCACCCGCCCGGCGAACTCCGCGAAATCCCGCACCGTCCGCGCCGCGTATTGCACGCACGCCACCCGCACCTTGTTCGCCGCGCCGGGCGCGATTGCAACGGAATCGGTTTTCATCTGCACCCGCAAATTGGTTGCCCGACTAGGATTCGAACCTAG
>CAZDAQ010000183.1:0-5781 GCA_964503425.1 uncultured Opitutales bacterium | reverse complement strand
GCGGAGATGATTTTGACGGCCTTGCCGGCGGTTTGCTCGATGAGGGCGGGTTTTTTGGGGAGCTGCTTGACGGCTTCCCACTCGAAGAAGCCGCGGGGGTTGTGTTCGTTCGGGGCGCGAAGGTGGTCGGTCATGGGCGGGAGGCCGCCGAGCTCGAGCATTTGCATGAGGAGGGAAGTGCCGGAACGCGGGAGGCCGGAGACGATGATGAAGGTTTTGCCGGAGGAACCTGGCGGCGGCGGCTCGGGGATGACGGCGAGGGGTGACTGACCGGTGCGGCGGGCGGCGAGGGCGGCGTCCCACGCGGTGCGGCGGTCGCGGGATTCGGCGAGGAGGGTTTTTTTGTCGGGCGGCCGGGCGCCTTCGGGTGGAGCGGGGAGTTCCTTGACGCGACCCGGGAAGAAGCGACCGGCGACCTGGCGGACGAGGGTGAGATTGGGATCGAGCCGGTGGGCTTCGGCGAGGGAGGGCCAGGCATCATCGAGTTTATCCTGGCGGGCGAGGGCGCGGGCGAGGCAGAGGTGGGCGTTGGCGAGGCGGGGGTTGAAGGTGAGGGCGTGGCGGGCGGCGGCCTCGGCGTCGGGGAGTTGATTGCGCTGGAGGTAGCAGCGGGCGATACCGAGCCAGACCTCGGCGGAAGGACGCTCGGCCGCTTCGGCGAAAAGGATTTCAAAGGCCTCGCGCCACTGGCCGAGGGCGAGGAGGGCGAGGGCGCGGTAGGTTTTGACCTGAAGGCCGGCGGGGCCGACTTTAAGGATGGCGTCGAGGTGGCGGAGGACTTCGCGCGGGCGGCGATTTTCGAGGGCGACGATGGCGAGGAAGACGCGGTTCTGGAGGTTTTGGTCGCCGTAGTCGCGAAGGGAGTCACAGGTTTCCTCGGCGAGTTCGGCGAGGCCGAGGCGGGCCTGGCAGCGGGCGAGCCAGTAGGCGTAGGTGTGGATTTCGGGGTTGTTCCAGGAAGCCTGCTCGAGAAGCGGGAGGGCGTCGTGCGGGCGGCCAGCGTCGAGGAGGTCCATGCCTTTGTTCCAGCCGTTGAAGATGCGCTGTTCGTTGGCGGCGTTGGGGTCTTTAAGTGAGGCGGGGTCCACGTAGCCGAGATCGGCAAAGCGTTCCATGAGGGTGGCTTCCTCGGCGGGGTCGGCGACGGTATCGGCGGTGCGGGCGGGGAGCGGGGCACGCGTGTCCCAAGTGGGGATAAATTTGGGGGCGCGGGGCTTCTCGAAAATTTCGGCAAGCGGACGGCCATCCATGTCGGCACCGACGGGGAGGCCCATGGAGTGGAGGAGGGTGGGCGTGATGTCGAGGAGGCTGGCGGTGCCGAGGTGCTCGCCGTGACGGAGGCCGGGGCCGCAGGCGAGAAAGATGCCGACGGGGCGGTGGTGGGCGGCGATGCCGGCGGGGACACTGGGGGTTTGGGTGAGGCGGATTTTGCCGGTGAGGTAGCCGTGATCGGAGACGAGGAAGACGCGGGTGTTTGGGCCGACGACGCGGAGAGTTTCGGCGAGGAGGAGATCCTGGAGACGGCACGCGCCCTCGGCGACGCCGCCGAAGCGCTCGATTTCGGCGCGGGGGATGCCGGGCTTGGCGGGCGGGAGGAACGGCTCGAAGTCGTGCATCACCCAGTCGAGGAAATGGAAATAGACGGCGGCGAAGTCCCAGGTTTCGGTTTCCATCAGGCTGACGGCAGTGTTGTGGATGGAGTAGGCCTCGGCGAGGCGCTCGGCGAGGGTCTGGACGCGGCGGTCACGCGAAGCGACCTCGTGAGTGAGCGTGGGACAGAGGAGGCGGATGAGGCCGGGGTCGAGGGACTTGGAAGTGACGCGGAGGTCGGCGAGGTCGGCGGCGAGGTCGGCGGGGAAGACACTGCGGGCGGGGAAGGACGGGCCGTCGTCGGTGGGTTCCTTGAAGAAAGTTTCCGCGACGCAGACGCCGTTGATATCCTCGGCGGGGTGGGAGGCATACCAACTGGCGATGAGGGAGCGGCGTTTTTCGGCGGTGAGGATGTTCCAGATTGCGGGGACCTGGCGGCTGCGGCTGGTGACGGGGCGGACTTTGCCGGCGGCGTCAATTTCGGTAAAGCCGTGGACCCCGTGACGCCAGGGGCGTTTGCCGGTGGCGATGCTGTTCCAGAGCATCGGGGAGATGTAGGGCGGGAGCGAGACGAGGTCGGCGGTGACGCCGTGTTTGACGAGGTGGGAGAGGGCGGGGAGGAGGCCGCGGTCCATCAAGGGGCGGAGGTAATTCCAGTCGGCGCCGTCCCAGCCGATGAGGAGCGTTTTGGGGGAATCGCCGGGCATGAAGGCGGGACTGTGGCGCGGAAGCGCGGGGAAGGCAGTAAAAAACCGAGTGGGGGTGGCGCGGATGGGCGTGAAATATTCGTGAAGGTGACGGCGAATGCGCCGCGGGATTAAAAGAATTCGAGTTGAGGACCGCGGGGTTCTTCAACGATGGGAGGGGGAGTGGGGATGGGAGCGGGCGGAAGTTTGGCGGCGGAGGCGAGGGAGCGGCGGAGTTGGGTTTGGAGGGCATGGCCTTCGGCTTCGAGGCGGGCGAGGATTTCCTTTGCGCGGGCGATGACGGGCTGGGGGAGGCCGGCGAGGCGGGCGACGTGGATGCCGTAGGAGCGGTCGGCGGGGCCGCGGGTGACCTGGCGGACGAAGATGATTTCGTCGTTCCATTCCTTGACGGCGACGGAGTAGTTGCGGAGGCGGGGGAGGGAATCGCTGAGCTGGGTGAGCTCGTGATAGTGCGTCGCAAACAAAGTGCGCGGGCCGGAAGCCGTTTCGCCGTGGAGGCGCTCGACGACGGCCCAGGCGATGGCGAGGCCATCGTAGGTGCTGGTGCCGCGGCCAATTTCGTCGAGCACGACGAGGGAACGCGCGGTGGCGTGGTGGAGGATGTTGGCGGTCTCGTTCATCTCGACCATGAAGGTGGAGTTGCCGCGGGTAAGCTCGTCGCTCGCGCCGACGCGGGAGAAGATGCGGTCCACGAGGCCGAGGCGACAGGACTTGGCGGGGACCCAGGAGCCGATTTGGGCAAGCAGGGCGATGAGGGCGACCTGGCGGATGTAGGTGCTTTTGCCGGCCATGTTGGGGCCGGTGATGAGGGCGATTTGCTCGCCGGAGGCGGCGAGGGCGGTGTCGTTTGGGACGAAAGCGCGGGAGCCGGCGAGGCCCTCGGGGGTGTCGCGCAGGATGACCTCGACGACGGGGTGCCGGCCCTGCTCGATGAGGAGGACATCGGAGTCGTCGAGCGTCGGGCGGCAATAGTCGCGCTCGCGGGCGATTTGGGCCCAGCCCTGAAAGACATCGGCCTCGGCCAGGGCGTCGGCGGCGGCGCGGAGGGGATGGGCCTCGGTGAGGACGGCTTCGACGAGGGCGCGGAAAAGTTCGTCTTCGCGGGCGAGGGATTTTTCCTCAGCGTGGAGGATTTCCTTTTCGCGGCGGCGAAGCTCGTCGGTGACGAAGCGCTCGGCGTTGGTCATCGTCTGGCGGCGAATGTAGTCGTGGGGGACGAGAGAGAGGTTGGACTTGGTGATCTCAATGGCGTAGCCGAAGGCGCCGTTGTAGCGGACGCGGAGGTTTTTAATGCCGGTGCGCTCCTGCTCGGTGCGTTCGAAATCGGAGAGCCAGGTTTTGTGGCCGGAGGCGAGAGAGCGGAGGCGGTCGAGTTCGGCGTCGTAACCATCGCGGATGACGCCGCCGTCCTTGGGGTCGATGGGCGGCTCGTCGGCGAGGGCGGATTCGAGAAGCCGGGCGAGCGCGGAGAATTCGGGAATGCGGGCGGCGAGGGCGCTGGCGGGAGCGGGGAGGGCGGCAAGGGCTTCGCGCACGGCGGGCAGGACGCGGAGCGTTTCGCGGACGGCGGAGAGCTCGCGCGGGTGGCGCAGGCGGTTTTGCAAACGGGCGAGGATGCGGACGAGGTCGCGAACGGAGCCCAGGCTTTCACGCGCGCGGGCGGCGAGGCCGGGCTCGGCGAGGAACGCGCCGACGCAGTGCTGGCGGCGGTGCAATTCGGCGAGGTCGAGAATCGGGGCGGCGAGCCATTGCTCGAGGAGGCGCGCGCCGGGGGCGGTGCGGGTAGCATCAATGGCGTGGAGGAGGGAGTGCTCGCGCGTGCCGCCGGCGGAGCGGAGAACCTCGAGGTTGCGGAGAGTGGCGGGGTCGAGGAGGAGGGCGTCGGCGGTGCGGTATTCGCGCAACTGGCGGAGGTGGGCGGGGCGGTTGCGGAGGGTGTCGGTGGCGTAGGCAACGAGGGCGCCGGCGCAGCCGAGGGCGGGGTGGGCATCGCTGAGGCCGAAGCCGCCGAGGTTGAGGACGCCGAGGGTTTCCTTGACGAGGCGGGCGCCGGGGGCGCGCTCGAATTGAAAATCGGGAAGGGGGGAAACGGGGCGGCCCTGGCGGAGAATTTCCCAGGCGGTGGACCAGCCTTCGGGGCCGGCGGCGGAGGTTTCGGGGACGAGGATTTCGCGCGGGTCGAGCGCGTGGAGCATGGGGAGGAGGGCGGAGGGATCGGACTGGGTGGCGAGTTGGAAATCGCCGGTGGTGAGGTCGAGCCAGGCGGCGTGGAGGCCGTGTTTGTCGGCGGCGAGGGCCAGGAGGTAGTGGGGGCGGCGGGCTTCGATCTGGTGGTCTTCGAGGATGGTGCCGGGCGTGAGGACGCGGGTGACGGCGCGGGTGACGAGCTTGCCGGGGGTGGCGGCCTCGGTCTGGTCGCAGATGGCGACCTTGCGGCCAGCGTCGAGGAGTTTTTTGATATAATTGGTTGAAGCGTGATAGGGGAGGCCGGCCATGGGGTGGCCGTTGCGCTGGGTGAGGGTGAGGCCGAGGAGGCGGGAGCCCTGGACGGCGTCGTCAAAGAAGAGCTCGTAGAAATCGCCGAGGCGGAAGAGGAGGAAAGTGTCGGCGGGGAGTTTTTGGCGGAATTCCCAGTATTGGCGGAGCATGGGGGTGTCGGCTCCGGGGAGGGCGGACGACACGGAGGTCGTCCCTCCAGGAGTATCCGCCGGAGCCGGGGGGGCGGCGGAAGCGGGGGACGATTTGCGGGCGCGGGGCATAACGAGGAGCCGGGAGCGTGGAGCTGGGAGCAGGGAGAAAGAGACTGAAACGCGAAGATGCGTGCGTCCAGCAGAACCGGAAGGCGGCGGGGCCGCAAAAGAAAACCGAATTACTCCAGCCCGGCACGGCGGGCGCGGTAGTAGCCGATGAGCGGGGGGAGGAGGGAAACGAACACGATGGCGAGGATGATGACGGAGAAATGTTTGCGGGCGAAATCCAGCCCACCGAGATAGTAGCCGGCGAGGATGCCGACGGACACCCAGAGGCAGGCGCCGAGGACGCAGAAGAGAATGTAGGTGCGGTAGCGCATCGCGCCGAGGCCGGCGACGAAGGGGGAGCAGGTGCGGATGATGGGGATGAAGCGGGCGATGATGACCGTCTTGCCGCCGTGACGCGTGTAGAAATCGCGCGTGCGGTGGAGGTGAGCGGGATTGAAATACCAGGCCTTGGGGCGGTGGTAGAGACGGGTGCCGAGGGCGCGGCCAAGGAAGTAGTTGACGTTGTCGCCCAGGAGCGCGGCGGCGATGAGCAGGGGGATGAGGACGGCGGGGTCGAGCGGGTGGGTGGCCCCGGCGGCAATGGCCCCGGCGGCGAAGAGGAGGGAATCGCCCGGGAGCAGGGGGGTGAAGACGAGGCCGGTTTCGCAGAAGATGATGACAAAGAGGATGAGGTAAACCCAGAGGCCATAGTGGCCAACCCAATCGGCGAGGTAGCGGTCGAGGTG
>CAZDAQ010000182.1:0-5809 GCA_964503425.1 uncultured Opitutales bacterium | reverse complement strand
ACCACCTCGACCATGACGACCCCGCCGCCCGCGCCCTCTGGCAAAAATCCCTTCATCTCGACCTCGCCCCCTTCAACGAATACCAAGCCTTCTCCCGCGCCCAACTCTCTCGCCTTGACCCAGCAAATCCGAAATAAACTATCCATCGAAAAATCCGATGCATCACCCCCAACCATGGCACCGTAAGGTTCTGATAGTATTTGCTGGTGCAGTCCTCGCCATTTTTCTTCCGGGTTGTGCAAATTCACCCACTTCTTCCCCCGCAGAAAATCCAAATCCTCGCGTACTTTTCACCAACGTAACTATAAATAAAAGCCCCGCGAATTTGGCTCTAGACACTAATGCGGAACTTTCCGCGCTCTTCGGCTCAGGTGCCAGCCGGTTGAACGTCAATTTTTCTGAGATTCCAAACGGTGGCGCGATGTTAATGCTGTGGGTGAGTAAAGGAACTGGCATTGGAATCTCCCAACCCGTAGGCGTTACAATGGAGGGGCAAACTTTTAGAGTGCCCTTTGGAGTCGTCAGTCACTACAATTCCCCGGAGGATGGATTTATCGGCTGGCCTCAAGTTCAGGACAATATTCTCGTCTTCGATAGTGTTTCACGGACTGTCCGTGCCGTTGCCCAGCTCCCCCAGGAAACCGCTAATTGGCTGAAATTGAAAATTTCCCGGGATCACTACAGCGTCTTGAAACTCGAAACTCCTTTGCCTGGTGGCAAAACTGGCTGTATTCTTGTGGACACAGATGCTCCCTTTGGCGTCGCTTTGCCCACAGCACATTGGAAGGCATGGCAAAAAGCCCATCCCTCCGCACCCGCAAGCACAATTGCCTCGAGACTCCCGCTCCTGTCAACTTGGGCTTATTCAACGGATGTTTGGGCCGACGAAGTTCAACTTGGCGCTCTCACCTTGACCGATCTCCCGGTGTGTGAGAAAAAAATCCGTGAACTTTCTGACGAGGATCAAGAAATAGGCGTCTTGGGTCTCTATGCTCTATCCCGCCTGGATCTTGTCGTGGACGGCAAAAACGGCTTCGCCTACCTTCACCCCAAACCCCCGCCCGGGCCGCCTTATCCAGGCTTCTATCGTACAGATGCTTTAAATGATCAAATTGGAAATAAAGATTGGGTCGTTGCCCCGAATGTTGCGATTAATGTCACGAGGTTTTTTCTGGCCTCCGCGCAATATAAAGAAAGCCTGAAAGATTACGATGGTGCCATCGCCGACGATACGCGTGCAATAAATCTCGACCCTAAAGACCCGGATGCCTGGGTCGCCCGTGCCTGGTGGAAAGTGAAAAACGACGACTACAATGGCGCTATTGCCGACTACACCCAAGCGCTTACGCTCAACCACGGCATGGCTGACGTTTATCTGAATCGCGGCCTACTCCGTCAATTTCAGGGCGATTTTCCGGGCGCAATTGACGACTTCGACGAAGCCATCAAATTTTACGCTAATAATTCGACCTCATCTGCCGTCGAGGCTGTACATTACGCCATTCTACTTCGCCAACTGGTTTTCGTGCGGATTAGTAGCTCGTCGACGGATTTTTCTGCTACCATCTCCACTTGGAAAGACAGTTGGACGAAAACTTTGGGCCAGTTTATAGCGGGGGAGATCACCCTATCGTCGATGCTGACGGCCTCAGAAAAAGTCGACGTCGAATCGGCTTCCGTTCAAGACTGTGAGGCGTGCTACTACGCGGGCATGATGTGCCTAATTAAGGGCGATTTATCGGGTGCCAGCCACTACTTCGAAGCCGCTCTGGATACTCAGGAGCAGAACCAGTTAGAATACCAATTGGCCCGTATCGAGCTCTCTCGCCTCGCTCCTGTAGACTATGATGGCTTTTACCTCCGCGGATTCACTCGACAGATTCACGGCGATCTTACCGGGGCTCTTGATGATTACCAAAAAGCCATCGCCATTTTTCCAGGCAACTCCGACAACCCTCGACTCTACGCTCAAGTGATCGACCTCCAGCTCGCCCACGCCCAGTCCTCCGATTTCCTCAGCCATGTCGCCGCCTGGGATGATGGCTGGACTAAAACAATCGGCCAATTTCTAGCTAGTGAGCTGGATGAGTCTGCTTTTCTCGCAGCAGCAGAAAAACCCGGCGACGGATCTGTCCCTAGTAGACTATGCGAAGCATGGTATTACATCGGCATGATGCACATCGTTCACAGCGATCAAGCCGGTGCCTGCGACGCTCTTAAAAAATCTCTGGCGACAAATCAACAAAGTCTCGAAGAATATCAATTAGCCCGCGCCCAACTTTACCGTCTCGACTCCGCTTCATCCACAAAACCCTAATCCCGCGACGCCACTCACTCCTCTGGTAAGCACAGTAATACCGCGCCCAAAACCATCTCTCATTCGTCATTCGAATTTTAAAATTCGAATTTTCTTACTCCCCGCTCCTTGCTCCCTGCTTGCTCCCTGCTTCCCGCTACTTCAACACATACCCCCCCGCCAGCACCCCATATTCCGCCACCTGCCGCTTCTCCCACGCCGCATCTCTTCCCAACTCCTTCGCCAAAATCCCCGCCACCCGCGCCGCGCACGCCACACTCGCCCGCGCCCCCAGCAACAGCGCCCGCGTCCGCCGCGCCAGCACATCCTCCACCGTCCGCGCCATCTCGCTCCGCGCCGCCCACACCACCTCCGCCTCCGTAAACGGCAGCTCCGCGCACAATTTCTTCTGCAACGCCGGCTCCTCCTCTCCCAGCGCCTTGATAAACGGCTCGTCACTCCCGTAAACATCCCACCCGCGCTCCCCGTCCATCGCCGGCGCATCCTCATAAGCTCCGTGTACCGCCATCGTCTCCGTCACGCAGGGCCGGTGCTCGATCCCCGCCAGCAGCAGCGCCTGGTCCACCGCGTCCTGCGCCATCCGCCGGTAGGTCGTCCACTTCCCGCCCGTGATTGTCAGCAAACCCGCCGGCGACACCACGATCACATGGTCGCGCGACAACGCCGCCGTGCTCCCGCTCCCGTCGTCCGGCGCCTTCACCAATGGCCGCAACCCCGCATACACGCTCAACACATCCTTCGCCTCCGGCTGCTTCGCCAGATACCTATCCGCGTTTTTAAAAATAAACCCCACCTCCTCCTCCAGCGCCCGCGGCTCCAGCACCGCCTCCGCCACCGGCGTGTCCGTCGTCCCCAAAATCACCCGATCGTGCCACGGCACCGCGAACAACACCCGCCCGTCGTCCGTGTGCGGAATCATCACGGCGCTGTCCCCCGGTAAAAATTCCCGCGGCACCACCAGATGCACCCCCTGGCTCGGCGCCACCATCTTCGCCGCCCCCGCTTCGTCCATCCGCCGCACCGCGTCGCAAAACACTCCCGTCGCGTTGATCACCGCCCGCGCCTCCACCTCAAACTCCGCGCCCGTCTCCGCGCACCGCGCCCGCGCCCCCGTCACAAACCCGTCCTTCTTCACCAGCCCCGTCACCGGACAGTAATTCGCCGCCAGCCCGCCCAGATCAAAAATCGTCTGCATCAAATTCACCGCCAGCCGCGCGTCGTCAAACTGCCCGTCGTAATACACCACCCCGCCCTTCAACCCCTCCGGCTCCAGATTCGGCAGCCGCCGCAGCGTCTCCTCCCGCCCCAGCATGCGCGACGGCTCCAGCCCCAGCCGCCCCGCCAGTTGGTCATACACCTTCATCCCAATCCCGTAAAACGGCCCCTCCCACCAATGGTAATTCGGGACGATAAACGCCAGATGGTGTACCAAATGATTCGCATTCCGGCACAACCGCCCGCGCTCGTGCAGCGCCTCCAGCACCAGTGATACATTCCCCTGCTTCAAATACCGCACCCCGCCATGCACCAACTTCGTGCTCCGGCTCGACGTCCCCTTCGCGAAATCATGCCCCTCCAACAGCAGCACCTTCAACCCCCGCGCCGCCGCATCCACCGCGCACCCCAACCCCGTCGCCCCGCCCCCGACCACCAATACATCCCACTTCGTCACCCCTCCCCCCGTCAAATGACTCATCACCTCCTCGCGCCGGTATTTCATTCCCCCATGCTGCCCATTCCCCCCCGCCTGTCCAAAACTCTTTTTCTTCCACTTCCCATTTTGTTCATTCTGCTCAATCTTTCCAAAAACACAAAAACCGGCCCGGGCTTTTCGCCCAAGCCGGTTTGTTGGCAAAACCCGCCTTGCGGAAAGCCTTGTCGCCTTTCCGCTGCGTCCCCGGCTCGCGCTCTCATCGAACGCCGCCGGCTTCGCCTAAAGCAGGCCTAGTAGCCGTCGCCACCGCCGCCGCCGTAGCCGCCACCGCCGCCGCCACGGTCATAGCCACCACCGCCGCCCTTGTTCGAGCGACGACGATCACGGTAACCACCGCCGCCACCACCGCCGGAGCCGCCGCGGCCACCGCCGCCGCCGTAGCCACCACCACCACCGCCGCCGCCGCGGGGGCCGCTATACGCGGGCCGCTCTTCTTTCGGACGGGCGATGTTGACCTTCATGGGCCGCCCCATGAATTCCTGGTTCTCCAACTGGTTGATGGCCTCCTGGGCCTCCTCGGGCGTGGACATTGACACGAAGGCAAAACCCCGCGCGCGCCCCGTAAAACGGTCACGCATCACGGCCACTTCCGTCACCGTGCCGGCCTTGCCGAACAACTCCTGCAGATCATCTTCCGTGGCATCCCACGAAAGGTTGCCAACAAACAACTTGTTTTCCATGTAACTTATCTGGCGGGAGGCGGCCTCGCATCGTTTCCGACCATCGGATTTCAAACTGTCCCTGACTATGCATCAATTGACAATTCACCAAGCGCGAGCGTCCGATAATTCCTCCCGTTCCGCCCCCCATCATGCCCCGCCCCGCCCTTTTGGCAATACGAAAAATCATACCCCGCCCTCGCCTTTTTTAACTAACTTCGCTCCAGCAATTTAGAAAATATCCTACCCCCGCTTCCGCCGCAGCACCCACCCCGCCACACCCACCCCCAGCCCCAAAATCAAACCCCACGTCCCCGGCTCCGGCACCACCGTCAGTATCCCCGTCCCCGTGTTGAACGAGAAATCAACGCCCGTAATCAGCCCGCTCCACACGCCCCCGCTGTCCGCCAGCGACCCCACATACGACCCGCTTATCGTCACCCCCGCAAAATCCCCCGACTCGCTCCCAAAGCTGAACAAATCAAACGTCCCCACCTTGATCGGATTCCCAAAAATTAAATTCAGCCCGCCCCCGTAGCCCAGCGCCCCCGTCGCCGTCAGTTGGTCATATTGGCCCACAGCGATTAAATCCAAACTCGTGTTCCCGCCCAAATTCACCCCGCTCCCGCCCAGCGAAGTAATAATCACATCCCCCACCGCTCCCGCTCCCAGCCCCGGGCTCACATTCCCGTTCAACACCAGCATCTTCCCCCCGGTGTTGATCGTCCCCGACCCCATCAAATTCCCGCCAAACCCAAACGTCCCTCCCGTAACCCCCGAAACATCCACATTCCCTCCGCTCAAAATCAGCCCCCCGTTCCCCAAAGTCGCAAATTGCACCAGCGCCACCGCCCCCGCCTCCACCGTCGTGTTCCCCGCATAAGTATTCACCCCCGATAACGTCAGATTCCCGCTCCCCGCCTTCACCAGCCCGCCACCCCCGCTCAACACTCCCGCCCACGTCGCATTCAACCCGTTTGTATCCATCGTTGAATTCGTCGCGCCTACCAGCGTCGCGTTCACCCCCGTCGTCAAATCGCTCCCCGCCCCCGTCACCGGGGCCCCGCCCCCCGGGGACGCGGTGATGACCCGCCCCGCCCCCCAGCCCGGCCCCCCCCC
>CAZDAQ010000181.1:0-5868 GCA_964503425.1 uncultured Opitutales bacterium | reverse complement strand
GCGGGTGGCGTCGGGCAGGGAGGAGGCGTTGACGAGGCCGATTTCGAGGAGATGCTTGCCGGCCATGCGCTGGCCGTCCCAGGCATCGAGGATGCGGTCGCCGGGGACGCGACCGGTTTTATCGTAGTAAGGATAACCGGCGGGATCCCACTGGCCGTAGAAGACGTAGATGCGGGTGGAGCCGTGGACGAATTCGTAGGTGTTGAAAATGAGGGTAACACCATCGCGGCTCCAGGTGAGGTTGGGGCCCTGATGGTCGAGCACCCAGCCAACGGCGGGGAGACAGCGCAAGGGGACGTGGACGCCGCCGAGCTGGGCGGCGCGGGCGCGCTGCCAGACAAAGTAGTAGAGGAGCCATTCGTGGCCGTCGGCATCGGTCCAGGAGGCTTGGAGGCCCTCATCGGAAAAGAGTGCTTGGGCGAGGTTGGGTGAGACGGGAGCGACTTTGGCGGCGGGGACGGCGGCGGGAAGGTTGAGACTCCACACGGGTTGAGCAACCGCCGGGGCGCGGAGGGCATACCAGGCTAGTGAAACCGGGAGCGGTCCCAGCAGCAGCAGGATGACAGCGGCAACGCCGCGGGGCGGGAGCCAGCGGGGGGTGTGGGCGGCAGCATTAGAAATGGACGCGGATGCAGCTGGCGCGTTGCCGGTGAGGGTGGTTGTATCCAATTTTCCACTACGCAAGGCGCGGGGACGGGCAAGCCACGCGCCGCCGAGGACGGTGGCGAAGCTGACCACAAAGACGAGGTAACCGGCGGTGTCGTGCCATTGCTCCATGATGGCGGGGCCGCGCTGGGCGCTGAGCCAGGCGAGGGTGAAAGTGCGCAGGAGGTTGAAAGTGACGGCGACGGCGGCGGCCCACACGAGCAAGAGGCCGCGACCAACCGGGCGGAAGCGCCAGAGTTCGCCGACGAGCCAGCCCGCCATGATGGTGGACTGGATGGAGCGCACGCCGCTGCAGGCTTCCTCGACTTCGACAAAGCCGGTGGGAAGTTGGATGGTATGACCCTGACGGACGGCTTCGAAGCCGAGGAAGTGCAGGCCTTCGGTGGAGACGGTGGCGACGAAGGTCATCAAGTGGTCCACGAGCGGAACCTCGATGATGCTGGGCCACGGGACGGCGAAGAGGAACAAGGCGAGGGCGGGGAGGAAATGACGCACCCAGGGCGGGCCACCCCAGCGGGCGATTAGCAAAGTGGAGGAGCCGAGGGCGAGAAAGGCGAGCGCCCAGGCGAGGAGCCGCCAGTCGGCATTGGCGGCGAAGAGGATCGCGAGCGGGTAATAGGGCAACGCGACCAAGGCCAGCACGGGAAGCACGGGGAAAGGATCAGTCCACGGCCGGGGCGCGGGGCAGTCGGCCACGCGCAACCAGAGCAGATACGCGCCGAGAAAGGGGATGAAGAGGCCGTAACCATATTGCTCGCTAACAGACCACTCGAAACCCAGTTCGCCGAAGAGCCAGAACCAGAGGAGGGCGGCCAGCGCGAGATTCACGACGATGGTGGCGCGCGTGGCGGACGGTGCAGTGAATGTGGAAGCGGACACGGTAGGGAGAATGGAGAAGGCGGAATGCGGAATGCGGAGTGCAGAATACAGCAACCGAGGCGCGCGGGCGAGAAATCCCGTCGTTTGGAGCGGCTGGGAGAAATCAGTCGCGGAAGAGGGCGAGACCGTGCCAGCTTTCCCAAAGCACCCAGACGAAGGCGGCAAGGGCGGTGAGAAGGAGGGCGCGATGCAGCCAGCGGCGGGCGTTAAAGAGCGTGTCGAAACGGCCAAAGCGCGGCTTGCCGAGGGTGCCGTGGCGGCCGGCGGGGGCGGGGTTCTGGCGGCGATGCTGCTCGCGACGGTGCTGGACGTGCCGGCGGGCGGCGCCGCGGCGGTCGGTAAGGTGCTGCCACCAGAGATGCAGGGTGCGCCACATGAAGCGTAAAGGTGGGGAAGTGGCGGAAAGCGGGCGGGTTTGCGGTTGCGTTTACAGGCAAGAGACTTAAAGATTAAATGGTGAAAATGACAACCCAAACCCTGCGGGCGCTGAAGGGGCAGCGGCCAGTGGTGTGCGTGACGGCTTACGACACGCCGATGGCGCGGTGCGCGGACGAGGCGGGGGTGGACTTGATTTTGGTGGGCGACTCGGTGGGGAACAACGTGCTGGGGTTCGCGAGTACGGTGCCGGTGACTTTGGACATGATGGTGCACCATGCGGCGGCGGTGGCGCGGGCGCGGCCCCGGGCTTTGCTGGTGGCGGATTTGCCCTACGGGGATGCGCATGTGGAGCCGGGGGACGTGGTGAAGGCGTGCCGGCGGTTGATTCAGGAAGGCGGAGTTGAGGCGGTGAAGATCGAGGGCGGCCTGCCGATGGCGCCGCTGGTGGAGCGGCTGGTGATGGCGGGGATACCGATCATGGGGCACATCGGCTTGCAGCCGCAGCAGGTGAACGTGCTGGGCGGCTACCGGCGGTTTGGGCAGCGGGTGCCGGAGGCGGACGCGCTGCGGGCGGATGTGGAGGCTTTGGAGCAGGCGGGGGTGTTTGCCATTGTGGCGGAGATGGTGGACGTGAAACTGGCGGGGGAACTGGCGCGGATGGCGCGGACGCCGGTAATCGGGATTGGGAGCGGGCCGGATTGCGACGGGCAGATTTTGGTGGCGCACGATATTTTGGGGATGAACGAGCGGGTGCCGTCGTTCGTGAAGCAGTATGCGAAATTGCAGGAAGTGACACGGGACGCGCTGGCGGCGTATGCGGCGGACGTGCGGGAGCGGCGGTTCCCCGAGGCGGGGCATGTGCCCGCAAGACCGGCGGCAGCGGCAACGCGGACGCAGGGGTGAAGGGAGCGGGGGCGGAAGGTGGCGGCATTCCCGATTGCACGCGGGAGTATTTATAGATACGTTGGACCGCTTATGGCCCTGCTCAGTCTGCTCGACATTGAACACAGTTTTGGCGGCGCGCCCGTGCTGGACAAGGTCAACCTGCAGGTGGACCCGGGCGAGCGCGTGTGCCTGGTGGGGCGCAACGGGGCGGGCAAGACGACGCTGATGCGGATCATCGCCGGGGAGATGAAGCCGGACGGCGGCGCGGTTTACCGGCCGGACGGGGCGATTGCGACGCGACTGACGCAGGAGATTCCGGCGGACGTGGAAGGCAATGTGCATGATTTGGTGGCCGGCGGATCGCGCGACGCGAGCGGGCACGAGGAGGATTGGGAAAGGGAGGTGCGGCTGGAGGATTTGCTGGCGAAGTTGCGGCTGGATCCGGCGATGGAGTTTAAGGCGCTGTCGGGCGGGTTGAAGCGGCGGGCGCTGTTGGCGCGGGCGCTGGCGGCGCAGCCGAACCTGCTGCTGCTGGACGAGCCGACAAACCATTTGGACGTGGAGTCCATTTTGTGGCTGGAGGACTTTTTGCTGGAATCGCGGCTGGCGCTGGTGTTTGTGACGCACGACCGGGCGTTTTTGCGGCGGTTGGCGACGCGGATCATCGAGCTGGACCGCGGGCGGCTGTCGAGCTGGTCGTGCGATTACAGCACGTATTTGACGCGCAAGCAGGAAGTGCTGGAGGCGGAGGAAACGCAGCGGGCATTGTTTGATAAAAAGCTGGCGCAGGAGGAGGCGTGGATTCGGCGCGGGGTGAGGGCGCAGCGGTCGCGCGCGCAGAGCCGGATCAACCAGTTGATGCAGATGCGCGCGGAGCGGCGCGCGCGGCGGGACCGGGCGGGCAACGTGACCATGCGGGTGGCGGAGGCGGAAAGGTCGGGCGTGAAGGTGATTGAGACGGAGAAGATGAGTTTCGCGTGGCCGGACGGGCGCGTGATCGTGCGCGACCTGAGCACGACGATCATCCGCGGGGACAAGATCGGGTTGATCGGGCCCAACGGGGCGGGGAAGACAACGCTGGTGAAGCTGTTGCTCGGGGACATCGAGCCGACGCAGGGGACGATCAAGCATGGGACAAAGCTGGAGATTGTGTATTTCGACCAGTTGCGGGCGCAGATTGACGACAACAAGACGGTGGCGGAAAACGTGGCGGACGGGAATGCGACGGTGACGATTGAGGGGCGGACGCGGAATGTGATCAGTTATTTGCAGGATTTTTTGTTTGAGCCCGGCCGGGCGCGGACACCGGCGCGGGTGTTGTCGGGCGGGGAGCGCAACCGGCTGCTGCTGGCGCGGTTGTTCACCAAGCCGGCGAACGTGCTGGTGCTGGACGAGCCGACGAATGATTTGGACGCGGAGACATTGGAGTTGCTGGAGGATTTGCTGGTGGAGTTTGGCGGGACGCTGCTGCTGATCAGCCACGACCGGGAATTTCTGGACAATGTGGTGACGAGCACGCTGGTGTTTGAGGGAGACGGGAAGATTGAGGAATATGTGGGCGGCTACACGGACTGGCGGGAGCAGCAGCGGCGGACAACCGCGGAGCCGGTGAAGAATCCGATGGCGATAGCGGCGAAGGCGGGACGAAAGCCCGGGGAGAAGATGGGGGGCAAGGAACGGAAGGAACTGGAAGGGCTGCCGGCGCGGATTGAGGCGCTGGAGCGCGAGCAGGCGGAACTGGCGGCGAAAATGGCGGACCCGAAATTTTACAAGGGGGAGGCGGCGCGGGTGGCGGTGGTGAAGAACCGGCTGGAGGCGCTGGAGCGGGAGCATGCAGTGGCGTTTGCACGGTGGGAGGAGTTGGAGGCGGGGGCGAAGGGGTGAAGGTGCGGTGGTGAAAAGTGAAAGATAAAAGGTGAAAAGTGGCGAAGATTGGGTGGGTTTTGGGGAATATTTTTTTGCTTAATTTGGCTTAATTCGCCTTAATTTATTTGGACTGGGTTGGACTGGCGGATGGCATGTTGAGCCAGGGGAGGAGGGATGAGCCCGGCTCGCCGTCGCGCAGGCGGGCGTTAAGCTGGTCGCGGAGGGAGTGGGGGAGGCGGGCGATTTTGCCGTGGCGGGTCATAATATCACTAATGTATCATAGTGGTTATGTAAAATCAATAGTAAATTTCGGGTGGAAGGGAGCGTGGCCAGCGATAAATGGCCGGGCCATTTTCAGGGACGATGCCGCAAGGGCGTGGGGTGAATGGCGAAGGGGCAAGTATTCCGGCTTGGCGGGGGTGGGGTGGGTGGGTTTAGTGGAGGGCGTGAATGTGACGATTCTGGGGGCGGGGGCGTGGGGGACGGCGCTGGCGTTGCACGCGGCGCGGGCAGGGCATACGGTGACGCTGGCGCCGCGGCGGCTGGAGCAGGCGCTGCAATTATCGCAGGAGCGGGAGAACCGGGATTATTTGCCGGGGTTCAAATTGCCGGTGGAGATTCAGATCGGGCTGGAGATACGGCCGGTGATCATGGAGGCGGAGCTGGTGTTGCTGGCGTGCCCGATGCGGGGGTTGAGGGCTTTGGCGGGGGCGGTGCAGAAGGAGTTGGACGCGGCGTGGGCCGGGCCGATGTTGGTGACGTTGTGCAAGGGGATGGAGGTGGAGACGTTGAAGCTGCCGCATGGGGTGCTGGCGGAGGCTTTGCCGGGGCGGCCCACGGGGGTGTTGTCGGGGCCGAGTTTCGCGGGAGAGGTGGCGGCGGGGAAGCCGACGGCGGTGGTGCTGGCGACGGAGGCGGACGAGGAGCACGCGCGGCGGGTGCAGGAGGCGTTGAGCGGGCCGGCGTTGCGGGTGTATCGTTCGCGGGACGTGGCGGGGGTGGAACTGGCGGGGGCGTTGAAGAATATTTACGCGATTGGGGCGGGGGTGTGCGACGGGTTGAAGCTGGGGGACAACGCGAAGGCGGCGTACCTGACGCGGGCGCTGCACGAGATGACGCGACTGGGGATGAAGCTCGGAGGGCAGGCGGCGACGTTTTACGGGTTGAGCGGGTTTGGGGATTTGGTGGTGACGT
>CAZDAQ010000180.1:4960-5872 GCA_964503425.1 uncultured Opitutales bacterium | reverse complement strand
TTTGCAGTTGCACCGCCCCCGCCAGCGGGTCGGTCCCCGTCAGCAGCGTCGTGCCGTTGCCCGAGACCACCACCCCGGCACCCACCGTCAGGCCGTTCAGTTGCAGCACCGCCCCCGCCGCCACCGTCGCCACACCGGTGCCATTATAGTAATGTCCATTGGCCTCCAATGTTCCCTGCTGCACGGCCAGTGTCCCGTTATTCGTCAGGTTCCAATAAACGATGCTCGTGTTCGCCTCCGCCTTCGACAGCGTCGCCCCCGCCTCATTGATAAACAGCGAATTCGCGCTCCCGGTAATGGACGCCGCGTCATGCAGTGTAAAATTGCTCCCCGCCAGGTTGTCCCACGTCGCCGCCCCGCTGACGCCGTCGTCCAGGCCCTCTTGCGTGCCCAAAGGCGCGTATACATTTGCCGCCCCCTGATTCGTGATCGTCGCGGTCAGGCCATTCACGCCCGGCAACAAAACTTCGCTCCCGCTCAAGCTCGTCGAGCCCAGCGTGCTGTCACCCTGAATGGTCAACATCGTGCTCAAGCCCAGCAATTCGCCACCGGGGTCAAATTCCAGGCCACCCACGTTAAAATTCGCGTCCAATGTGATCACGAAGCCCCCCGTCACCGCGATATTCCCGGATCCCGGCACCACCCCCCCCTGCCACGTCGCCGGATCGCCCCAATTCCCGCTCTGCACCGCCGGAATGTCATCCGCCAACGCCGTCACCATCCCCAGCGTATAACCTACGCCCAAGCATGCCCACCCCACCCATCGGAGCCTCTTCATGGCAAACAAACCACCAGCAAATCCCATTCCTGATTAACACTCCAAGACTCCGCCCCGGAAAACGCAACCGCAAAAAACCCGCCCCCTTCCCATCGCCAGTTCATTGCCACACTCTCCCAACCAACTTAAGCGTC
>CAZDAQ010000180.1:0-4950 GCA_964503425.1 uncultured Opitutales bacterium | reverse complement strand
CCCCTGCGCCATCGCCATTTCATTGCCACCCCCGTCCCAACCAATTTAATCTTCCTCTGTGCCCCTTTTCACTTCTTCCATTTTCCATTCTCACTCTTCCTTTTTTATTTTGAATTTTTAATTTATAATTTTCTTCCCCCCATGCACCTCCCCCGCCTCCGATGGTGGCCCCCCGCCTTCCTGCTCCTCTTGGCCCTCTTCGCCATCCCCATCGGCTGCTTCTCCGGCCCGCCCCCTACCGCCAAAATCTTCGCCGGTCGCCCCCCGCCCACCTACCCCACCTACGACCTCCCCAACGGCCGCCACCTCTTCACCGCCCAAACCGGCAACCCCGCCGCCCCCCTCGTCCTCTTCATCCACGGCACCCCCGGCGCCTGGCGCGACTTCGCCGTCCTCATGGCCCGCCCCGACCTCGCCAACCACACCCTCATGATCGCCGTGGACCGCCCCGGCTGGGGCGGCTCCGCCGCCGGCGGCCTCGAAACCTCTCTCCCCACCCAGGCCCAGGCCCTCCGCACCGTCCTCGACGCCCATCCCCAAAACCTCCCCGCCATCGTCGTCGGCTGGTCCCTCGGCGGCCCCATCGCCGCACAACTCGCCCTCGACGACCCCGCCCAAGTCGGCGCCCTCGTCCTCGTCGCCGGCTCCATTGACCCCGCCGAGGAAAAAACCGCCTGGTATCAGGCCCTTGGCCGCTCCTTTATCTTCCACTGGGCCGTCCCCAAACCCCTCGCTGAGGCCGACGTCGAAATCCTCGCCCTCAAAGGCCAGCTCATCACCATGGAACCCCGCTGGGGCGAAATCCGCATCCCCGTCACCGTCCTCCAAGGCACCGCCGACGAACTCGTCTCCCCCGAAAACGCCGACTTCGCCCAGCGCGAAATCACCCACTCCGCCAACCTCACCATCCAACGCATCCCCAACCAAGGCCACCTCATCCCCTGGCAACGCCCCGACCTCGTCGCCCACGCCATCCTCGAGTACGCCACCCAGCTTCAAAAAAATCCCGCTCCAACATCACCTAAGCAATAATTTTTCGCGAACAGCCAAAAAACCGAAACCTACTCCTCCACCACCACCGTCGCCACGCTCTCTCCCGGCATCGTCAAACTCACCCCGCCCGCGCTCACCGCCGGCTCACTTTCCACCGGCTGGTCAAACGCCCCCGCCTCCCGCGTAAACGCCCGCGCCGTCTTCGGCGTAAAATTCTTCACCGCCAGCCGCAGTGGCTGCGCCACCGCAGTCTTGTTGATCGCCACCACCGTCAGCTTCTTTCCGTTCACCGCGTCCAGCGCTGCATACACCGCATTTTCCGCCGCGCTCTCCCCGCTCACCCCCAGCCCCACACTCCCGAACTTCCCGCCCTTGCCGTCGTAATCCAAATACGCCTTGAACCCCGCCAGTTCCGCCACGTCCCGCACACCGATGCCCCAGTTGCACGCCGCAAACACCCCGTAGCGCCCGAAAATCCCCAGCGCGTCCGCCTGCGCGATTAACCCGCTCGCGCGGTCCCCGCCTCCGAAATTATATTCGCTGATCGAAAACTTCGTCCCCGGATAATGCGCCGCGATCTGCGCGAAAATCCGCCCCAGCAACGCGATCGGCCGCCCCCCGAGCGACTGCGCGATCCAGCTGTCCTCCACATACGTCGGGTCCCATAGCGACCGCGGCGCCTGGATCCGCGCCAGGTCCACCGCTGGATTCTCCGAGTTCTCCGTGATTCGCACCCCGTCGCCGCGCGCCTCCGGATACCAGTGCACATCCAGCACGTCCAGTACCCTCCTCCCTTCCTTCGCCTCCTCCGCCTTCATCGCATCCAGATACACATTCAAAAAATCCCGCCCGTTCGCGTCCGGCGCTCCCTGAAACGTCCGAAACCCGTTCCACCCGTAATTCGCCGGGCCGAACACCAGCGCCTTCGGCGCCACGTCCTTGATCGCGCTCCCATACTCAATATTGTTCGCGATGATGTCCGCATACCCCGGCTTCGTCGTCTCAATCCGCGCATGCGTCCCCGCCCAAATGTCCGGCTCGTTGTCCAGCATGTACCACACCGGCGTTGCCGCCGACTTTGTCTTCTCCAGCCACCACACCTGCTCGTCCTCGTAAACCGCATGGTCGCCCGCGTCCGGCGGATAAACATACTTCCCGCCGGGCTTCTTTGCGTAGGACTTCACGAACCGCGTGTTCAAATAATCCGGCGTCTGGTTCACGTCCCCTGTCGGACTCTTGTCCGCCGCCACGTGTCCAATTGTCTGGATCGTCACAATCGCCGCCGCCCCGTGGCTCTGCGTCCCCTCCAGAAAATCCCGCACCGCCCGCCCCGCCTCGTCCGTCCGCCCCATTAAGTTGTCATTCTCATTCTGCCAGTCTGCCCCCGCGTTGCTCGCGCCGTTCTCCCAATTATACGCCGTCAGTCGGTTCCCGCCCATCCGCGCCACCGTAAACGGCACCCCCATCCGCGCCCAGTCTGGAAAATTCGCCCCGTAAATATACGGCGAAATCGCCCGCGCATCCCCCGCGTCAATCGTCACCACCGCCCCTGCCGCCGCGCTACTCCCCGTCGGTGTCTCCGCCGCCGGAATCTGCCCAATCACGACTGCCCACACCGCCAAACCCCAGGGTATCATTTGCGACACCCTATACCTCGCCTTCTTCCCACCGCAAACCGTAAACTGCAAACTCCTTTCCCCACTCCCAACCACAAACCATAAACTACGCCACGCACAAATTCCCCGCTTTCGCTTTGCTTACCGCCGAAAGCGGAATGTTTTGGTCGAAAGTCACCAGCCGGCCCTCATGCTTGGCCGCCAGCGCCAGTAAATACAAATCCGTGAGCAAACGTGAACTGTGCATGCGCTCCACGGCAAAAATATTTTCGTCCCGCAGCGAAATGTCATCCGGCCAGAACTCGTGATCGCTCTGCTCGGCGAACTTCCGCAGCCGCCCAATCAATTCTCCCGGCGTGAACCGCGCCTTCTCGCTGTAGTTCGGATGGGACATGATGCGCACCACGCCATTCTCCGTCAGCGGACAACTCGCCCAGCCGCGCTTCGCATTTTTCGCCCACCACGCATGGGCGCGTTCGTGAAACGCGTGGTCGGGATCGAACAGCGCGATGATTACATTAACGTCCAGCAGGGCGCGCATCGCTCAAACTCCCTCTTGATCCATTAAATTCTGTACCCGCTCCAACGTTACCACCTCGCCGCGCGAGGGCAGCAGCGGCACGCCGCCGCGCGTGCCTGGGATTTTTCTGGCTGTCGCGGGCGAACCGCCGGCCAGGCCGCGCCGCGCCAGACTGGAAATTACCTGCCCCGCTGTGCCGCCTTGCCGCTGCGCCAATTCCTTGGCGGCTTGCAGCACGTCATCTTCAATGTCCAGGGTCGTTCTCATGCACCTGATGCTGCCACATCAGCGCATCAAAGTCAACCTTCTCTTTTAAGTCGTCCTCATCCGCCCCCTCCGTCGCCTTCTTCTTTCTTCATCCTTCATAATTCCTCCTTCATCCTTTCCTCACCCCTCCGCCAGCCCCTTCAACAACTTCGCATATGTCGCCACGCCTTTCTCCAAAATATCCAGAGAAAAACTCTCGTCTGGCGCGTGCAAATTATCCTCCGGCGTGAACAGCCCGATCATCAGCGAGTCCAATCCCGTCGCCGCCTTTATCTGCCCGATGATCGGCACGCTCCCCCCCTCCCGCAAATACAGCGGCTTCTTCCCAAAGCACTCTGTGATCGCCGCGTCCGCCGCCGCAAACGCCCGCGCCAGCACCGGCGATTGATCCGCCGGCGTGTTTGGCCGCCCCGGCGGCACCACCGCATACGGCGACCCTCCTTCCTTCACGCCAAACTCCAGCGTCACTCCCTGCGGGCACCGGTGCCTCAGCGTCTTCTCCAGCAAGTCCCGGATCACCTCCGCCTTCTGGTCCGGCACCAGCCGCATCGTGATCTTCGCGAACGCCTTGCTCGGGATCACCGTCTTCGACCCCTCCCCCTGATACCCGCCGCCAATCCCGTTGAAATCCAGCGTCGGCCCGAACCGCACCGCCTCCAGCGCCGAATACCCCGGCGCCGTGTAAAAATTCGTCACCCCCAAAAACTCTTTGTATTGCTCCAGCGTCCGCGGGTATTTCGCCAGTTCATCCCGCTCCCACTGCGCCGGCTCCCGCACGTCGTCATAAAACCCCGGAATGTTCACGCGGCCGTCCGGCGCGTGCAAACTCGCGCACAACTCGCACACCGCCTGGATCGGGTTCAACAGCGCCCCGCCGTGGATGCCCGAATGCAAATCCGTCCGCGGCCCCGTCACCGTCACCTCCAGCCCCGTCAACCCGCGCAACCCCGTCGTGATCACAATCTGCTCCGGCCCCGGGCTCCCCGTGTCCGACAATATGACCAAATTCGCCTCCCGCAGCCGGTCGCGGTATTTCTTTAAAAACTCCGGGAAACTCGGACTCCCGATCTCCTCCTCCCCCTCGATCAAAAACGTGATCCGCAGCGGCAAATCCGGGTTCTCCTTCAACACCCGCGCCAACGCCCCAAATTGCACCGCCTGCGGCCCCTTGTTGTCCGCCGCCCCGCGCGCATACAATCGCCGCCCGCGAATCACCGGCTCAAACGCCCCCGTCGTCCACAGATTCAGCGGGTCCGCCGGCTGCACGTCGTAATGCCCGTAGATAATCACCTGCGGCCACTTCGGGTCGCCCCCGCGCTCCGCCAAAATAATCGGATGCAGCGCCGTCGGCACCACCTCCACCTTGAACCCCAGCCCCGCCAGCACCCCGCACGCAAACTCCCGCGCCCCGTCCAGCCCCGCCTTGAACGCCGGATCCGTGGACACGCTCGGAAACCGCACGTATTCCGTCAGCAACTTTACGGGGTCTAGCGCGATGCTCATGTGGCTCCCACACTACGCATAAATCGCCCGCTGCAAAACGTAAAATGCGCT
>CAZDAQ010000179.1:0-5998 GCA_964503425.1 uncultured Opitutales bacterium | reverse complement strand
GGGTGCGGGCAGACAGAATCGAACTGTCGAGGCCAGTTTGGAAAACTGGGGTTTTACCACTAAACTATGCCCGCGAGTGGCGTGGTCGGGAGCATGGCGGAGGGGGCGGGGGAAGTAAAATGGAAAATGGAAGGGGGTGGGGGAGAGGGCAGGGTGAAATCTGAAAATTGAAAGGTAAATAATGGAAGATGAAAGATGGAAGGTGGTAGCGCGGGGTGAATCGGGAAAGGTGAATGGGGAAAAGGGGGGACGAAGATTTAGTGGGAGCGAGGGAGAGGCCTTTTACTTTGCGGTTGGTGGGAGGACGCGGACGGTGGCGGAGAGGATGCGGCGGCGGTCGGTTTCCTCGATGACGATGTCGAGGCCGGGCTGGGGGAGGACGAGGTGCTCCCTGGGGGCGGGGATGCGGCCAAGTTCAGCGGTGATGAGGCCGCCGAAGGTGGAGACCTGGTCGTTGTTGAGGGTGACGCGGAGGGCTTGGGCGACGTCGTGCAGCGGGGCGAGGCCGGAGACGCGGAAGCCGCGGCCATCGGGGAGGGGCTTGATGAGTTGCGACTCGGAGGATTCGAGCTCGTCGCGAATTTCGCCGACGAGTTCCTCGATGAGGCGTTCGAGGGTGACGATGCCGGCGGCGGCGCCGAAGTCGTCCACGACGAGGGCCATGTGGAGTTTTTGGCGGAGGAGTTTCTCGAGGGCGGCTTCGAGTGGTTCGGATTCGGGGAGGCGGAGGATGTCGCGCTTGATTTGAAGGAGGTCAAGCGGGGCGCCGGTGGCGGAATGGCGGAAGAGATCCTTGATGTGGACGAGGCCGAGGCAGTGGTCGAGATCGCCGTCGCAGAGGGGGAAGCGGGTGTGGCCGGAGCGGCGGGCGTCCTCGAGAACGAATTGGATGTCGCGCTGGAGGTTGCAAGTGACGACGCGATCGCGGGGGAGGAGGACGTCGGAGAGCTCGAGGTCGCGGAGGCGGAGAGCGTTGGTGATGATGGTGCGGAGGAAGCCGGGGATGAGCTGGTCTTCCTCGCCCATCGCGCGCATCTGGACCTCGATGTCGAGGAGATTGAAGTCCTGACGGACAGTGATGCCCATTTTGTGGAAGATGGCCTGGGAGATGGCGCGAAGGAAGCGGCGGAAAGGATAACTGGCAGCGGTGAGGCCGAGGGCGACCCAGGAAGTGACGCGCAAAGTGCGCATCGGGCGAGCGAGGGCGAAGCCGCGCGGAATGAGGTCGCCGAGCAGGTAGAGGAGCGAGAGCGTGATGACGAAGGCGACGGCGGCGAGCCACGGTTCGAGGGCGGAACCGGTGGCGCCCGGCCAGTGGCCGACGACGGCATGCCAGACGATAACGAGGGTAACACCGACGCCGGCGGCGCTGATTTTCAAACCGAAGCGCAGGCCGCGGGCGACCTGGTCGGCATCGTCCATGAGGCGGGCGATGCGTTTTTTACGACGGGCAGCGGCGAGGTCGGCGGTGTCAACGAGGGTGTAGCGGAGCTTGACGAGGCTGAACTCGCAGGCGACGAGGGCGCCATGCAGAGCGATGAGCGCAAGCATGGCGGCGAGCGCATAGGCAAGGATGGGCCAGTTGGGGTTCACTTAAAAGGAGAGGCGGTCAGCGACGCGGGAGGACTTGGGCGAGGGCTTCGAGGAAGCGGGTGTTGTGCGGGGCGTCGCCCACGGTGACGCGGAGGTGTTCGGGAAGGGAGTGAACACCGACGGGGCGAACGATGACGCCGCGGGCCTGGAGCTCGGCGAAGACGCGGCGGGCGTCACCAACGCGGAAGAGGATGAAGTTGCCAGCGCTGGGGACGTGTTCGACGCCGAGGGCGTCGAAGCCGACAGCGAGTTGGCGCAGCCCGGCGGAGTTTACGGTGACGGTGCGGGCGAGGTGGGCGTGGTCATCCAGCGCGGCGACGGCGGCGGCCTGGGCGACGGAAGTGACGTTGAAGGGAGGGCGGGCACGGTGGAGGAGGTTGATGAGTTCTCGCGGCCCGTAGCCGTAGCCGACGCGCAAGCCGGCGAGACCGTAGATTTTGGAGAAGGTGCGGCAACAGAGGATTTTGCGGCCCTCGGCGATGAGCGGGCGCAGGTCGGGGGTTTGGCCGGGCGGGAGGAATTCGGCGTAGGCTTCGTCGTAGCAGAGGATGACGTGCGGCGGGAGCGCGCGGGCGAAGGCGAGGACGTCGGCGGCGGGATTGAAGGAGCCGGTGGGGTTGTTGGGATTGGGGAGGTAAACGATTTTAGTGCGCGCGGTGATGGCGGCGCGCATGGCGGCGAGGTCGTGGCCGTAGTTGGGCGCTGGCATGTCCACTTCGACCGGGCGGGCGCCGTTGAGAAGCGTGAGGAGCTTGAAGAGGACGAAGGCATGGCGACCGAGGACCACTTCATCACCCGGGCCGAGGAAGATGTGGGCGAGGAGCTGCATGACCTCGCTGGAGCCATTGCCCGGGATGATTTGGGCTGGGTCGAGACCGAGGTGGCGGGCGAGGCGGGTGCGGAGGTCGAAAGCGCCGCCGTCGGGGTAGAGGTGGACATCGGCAACCGCGCGGGCGGCGGCGGCCAAGGCGAGGGGCGATGGGCCGAGGGGGTTTTCGTTGGAGGCGAGCTTGAGGATGGAGTCGGGGTCGAGGCCGTGCTCGCGGGCAACGTCCGCGATGGGGCGGCCGGGTTCGTAAACCGGCTGGGTGAGGGCGGCGGGGCGGGCGAGTTGCTCGAAGGTCATGGGCAAGGGGCGAGCATAGAGAGAAAATTCAAAATTCAAAATTTAAAATGGAAAATAGTGGAGGATGAAAAATGGGTGGTGAACGGTGAAAAAGGGAAATGGACGAGGGGGATAAAAGGAGGATGGTAAAAGGTGAAGGGAAAAGGTAAAGTGGAGGTGAATGGCCATATGAAAGTTCTGCTAACAGGAGCATCGGGATTGGTGGGGCAGGCGGCGCTGCGGGCGGCACTGGCGCGGGGGCATGAGGTGATGGCGGTGGGCCAGAACCGGCTGCCGCCCCTGCCGGCAATGGCGGCGGCGAAGGAGCAGGCGCACGCGGTGCAGGCGGATTTAACGGACGACGCGGCGTTGGAGCGGCTGATCTTTGATTATTACCCGGAGGCGATCATCAACGCGGCGGCGGCTTCGAGCCCGGCGGCGGTGGAGGCGGACGCGGCAGCAGCGGAAAAAATCAACGTGGGGCTGCCCCGGCGGCTGGCGCAATTTGCGAACCACATGAGCGCGCGGTTTTTGCAGGTTTCATCAGACATGGTGTTTGACGGGGAGGGCGGCCCGTATCGCTCGACGGACCTGCCGATGCCGCGGACATTATACGGGCAGTTGAAATTGCTGGCGGAAAAAGAGGTGCTGAAGTTCGGCGGGGACTTTGTGGTGGTGCTGCGAATCACGCTGGTGAACGGGAACAGCCCGTCGGGGCGGCGGAGTTTGCACGAGAAGCTTTTTCACGCGTGGGCGGCGGGGCAGGTGACGCCCTTATATACAGACGAGCTGCGGCAGCCGGTGGGGGCGGAGAACGTGGGGGACGTGCTGACGGAATTGCTGGAGCGGCCAAATTTGCACGGGTTGTTTCACTGGGCGGGGCCGGACGTGGTGTCGCGGCATGACATGGGGAAGGCGCTGCTGGAGCATTTTGGGCTGCCGGAGAAATTGATCCGGGCGGCGAGCCTGGCGGAGGAAAGTGCGGCGGAGGCGCGGCCACGCCGGCTGGAATTGGTGCTGCCGCCGCTCCTCGGAAAACTGAAGACAAAGCCCACGCCGTTTGCGGACCAACTGGCGGAGTTGCGCGTGCCGGCGGAGTTTGTGGAGTGGCACCGGCAAACGAGCACGCGCGCGGGGAACGGGCAGAGCGCGGCGGGAGAAGCGACGCCGAAGCGGCTGGTGCGCGGGCGGGATTTTTAGCGGCGGAAGATTTTAACCACGAAGGAGACGAAAAGCCCGAAGGTTATGGCCAAACTTTTCATGCTTCCTTACGCGGTGGCGCCGGCGGCGGAGAACATGGCGCGGGACTGGCTGATGCTGGAAGGGTTTGCCGAGCCGGAGGCGCCGAGGTTGCGGACGTATGGGTGGACGGAGGCGGCGTGGACTTTTGGCTACAGCCAGGCGTGGGAGAAGGCGCGGGCGGCGGTGGGGGAGAATGTGGATTTGATCCGGCGGGCGACGGGCGGAGGGCTGGTGGACCACCGCGGGGACTGGACGTATGCGCTGGTGGTGCCGGCGAGCGAGCCGCTGTCGCAGGCGAAGGCGGCGGAGAGCTACCGGGTGGTGCACGAGGCGCTGGCGGGGGCACTGCAAGCGGCGGGCGTGTCGGTGAAACTGGCGGGCGCGCCGGAGGAGAACGCGGGGGGCCTGGCGGTGTGTTTTACAAGGGCGGAGCGGAATGATTTGGTGCGGGCGGATGACGGAAGGAAAATCGCCGGAGCGGCGCAAAAGCGGAATAAAAGAGGGATGCTGTTGCAGGGCTCGGTGGAGCGGGCGGAGGCGGGCGAGGTGAAGGATTGGGCGGAGGTGGGGAAAAAATTGGCGGAGAATTTGGGCGCGGTGTGTGGGGTGCCGGTGGCGGAGTGGGCGGGGGCGGCGTGGACGGCGGAAACGCTAAGAAAAGAGACGGCGCGGTTTGGGTCGGAGGAGTGGAACCGGCAGCGGTAAATTTTTAGCGGAACCAGATATCGAGGAGGCGCCAGAGGAGGGGGAGGTTGGCGGGTTGATGGTGGGCGAGACCGGCGGCGATGGCGGGGCCGGCTTGAATGCGCGGCGCGAGCGGAGAGAGTTCGTGGCCGCAGTGGTTGAGGAGGCCGCGGAGGGAGGAGGCGTCGGCTTCGAGGTGGAATTGGAGGCCGAGGGCGAGGCGACCCCAGGCGAAGGCCTGGTGGGGGCAGTCGGCGGATTCGGCGAGCCAGTGGGCGTGGGGCGGGAGGTCGAAGGTGTCGCCATGCCAGTGGAGGGGCGTGGAAGTTTCGGGCAGGAAGTCCCAGCCCGGAGAGGAGCGGACGGCGGGGCGCCAGCGAACGGGCCACCAGCCGATTTCGCGGACGGGGTTTTGATAAACGCGGGCGCCGAGGACATCGGCGAGCAGTTGCGCGCCGAGGCAGACGCCGAAGACCGGGCGACCTTGCGCGAGGGCGCGGGCGAGAAAATCCTTTTCAGCGCGGAGCCAGGGATGCGAGCGGTGCTCGTAGATGTTCATCGGGCCGCCGAGGACGACGAGGCCGTCCACTTCGGCGAGGTCGGGGCCGGTGGCACCGGAGAACCACGACGTAGTGGCGAGCGAGTGGCCGCGCTCGCGGGCCCAGCGGGCGATTTCGGCCGGGCCTTCAAACGGGACGTGCTGGAAGACGTGGAGGCGCATGGCCGGTGGAGAATGGAAAATGAAAAATGGAAGATGGAAAAGTGGAAGACAAAAACTGTTGAACGAAGCTTAAGCACCACGCGCTTCCCGCCAAGCCGGGAAATTTCCGTCGCAAGGCAAAGCCCACCTGCGGCAAGTCGCGGCCCGCACCGGCGGATCTCCAGTCGCCTTGGCCCAGCCATCGCCTCCTTAACCTCCGCACACTGCCCGGGCTACTTTTGCCATGGCCAATATGTGTCTATTTGAATCGAAAATGATCTAGGGCTGGCAACTGAAAGAAGGCAGAGGAGGTTAATAAAACAAGGCGCGGTCGAGGGAGCGGTATTGGATGGCTTCGAGGAGGTGGGGCGGGAGGATTGGGTCCCCGGAAAGAGCGTTAACTATGGCGTCGGTTCATATGCGAACCGGTAGGAGTAGGTCTACGCCCCATGGCGGCAGGCGCATGAGTCACATATACTTGAGGGAATGAGAATCCAAATGCCCTTTGCCGTGTTCGGATTCGGCGGCATCGCTGGCCTAGCCCTGATCGTCTAGCGGAATTATGAAAACTCAACATTTCTTTATTGATCTGACTCAGCGCCCGCCCCGAAGCTTTCGTGTTCGTTTGGGCAACTACGTGGTTTTGGCACGCATGCTCGACAAGGGCCGGGCGA
>CAZDAQ010000178.1:4364-6032 GCA_964503425.1 uncultured Opitutales bacterium | reverse complement strand
CCGCGGAGCCATTTTTGCGACCAATGGCCGGTGTGGCGGCGGGAGGCGATGAGGCATTCGCGCTGGACAGTGACGCGGCGGGTGCGAGACTTGGTGGCGGGATGGTCGCGGGAGGCGGCGAGAATTTGGTCGAGGAAGTGAAATGGGTGGGCTTGGCCAAGGCGGAGCCAGAATTCGTAATCGAGGGCGAGGTGGAGGCGTTCGTCGAGCGGGCCGTTCTGCCGGCCAGCAGAATGGGCGATGAGACTGCGGCGAAAAAAAACGGCGGGCTGGCAGAGGAAGCAGAAGTCAGCCAGGCGGGCGTAGTTCCACGGCTCGACGGGCGCGGGGCGGAGGGTTTGGCCGGATTCGTCCACGATGTCGGCGCGGCCATAGAGGATGTCAAAGCCGGGAGAAGTGGCGAAGGCGGCGAGGACGATGGCGAGCGCGCCGGGGCGGTAAAAGTCGTCGGCGTTGATCCAGGCGATGATGTCTCCGGTGGCTTCGCGCAGGCCGCGGTTGACGGCGGCGGCCTGGCCGGCGTCGGGTTCGCTGACCCAGACGGGGCGGAGGGGGTGGGCGCGGAGAATGGCGAGCGTGCCGTCAGTGCTGCCAGCGTCATAAATGCGGGTTTCAAAGGAGCCGGGCGGGAGGGACTGGGCGGCAATGGAATCAAGGCAGGCGGCGAGAAAGCGTCCTTGATTATAGGATGGAATGATAAAGGATACTTTCATGGTCTTCAGGCGGACGGGCCGGATGGGGGAGCGAAAGTAAGCCGGCTCAATTCGGTGAGCAAATGGCTGGCGGTGAACTGGGAGACAAATTCACGCACCCTGGCTTGATGGAGCGCCCAGAGGGCGGGCAGGTTGAGGGCGGCGAGACGAGCGGGGACGAGCGGCCAGTCATTTTCAGAGACGACGAGGCCGTAACCGATGGTCTGCACGATTTCGGCGAGCCAGGTATTGGCGGGGACGACCGGGAAGCAGGCATGGGTAAGGGCGTCAATGAGTTTGCCGGAGGAAATCATGGCATACTGGCCGGAGGCGTAGGGGAGCAAAATGGCGGAGCAAAGGTCAAGCGCGGCAGCATATTGATCCACCGACATAAAACCGAGGCGCAGGGTGGCGCCAGCGAGTTGCGCGGCACGACGGGCTGCCTCGAGGTCCGGCGGTTCGCAGCGTTTGGGATTGAGGGCGAGAAGCCAGCGGGTGTTTTGCCCCGCGCGGTCGCGGAGAAGCTGGTGGACAATGGACCAGCCGTGCTTGGGGGTGAGGTAACCGAAGTAGCCGCACGGGTGAGGACGCTCGGCCAGGTCGGCAGAAGTAGGCCAGGGGTCGAGGTCGGCGGGTTCGAGCAACGGTGGATGAGCCGGCACGATCCAGCGGCCAAGGGTGGGGGCGAGCCAGCGTTGGAGGGGAGGACTGTCACTACACAAGTGAATGCGGGCGGCGGAATCGCTCGACGCGAGACGGTGAGCTAGGAGACGCGCATGGCGCTGAAACCGATTGCGGCCAAGCGGGGAATCGAAAGCCGTGGGCAGCGTGAATTGGAAAAGGGCCAAATGCTGGCGCGGGCCGAGGCGGCCACCGTTGAGCAGGGACCAGAGGAAAAGCAAGTCGCCGGTGTAAAAGAAGAAGAGCGATTGGCCGTCGTGAAACAGGGCGCGGTCGAGGGCGAAGAGGAGGCGCA
>CAZDAQ010000178.1:0-4264 GCA_964503425.1 uncultured Opitutales bacterium | reverse complement strand
CGGCGGACATAGCGCACGCGGTCGAGCTCGGTTTCGTAGTCGAACTGGCGGATGGGGAGGCGGCCCGGATGGTGAAAGAAGCGCAGGCGTCCGGCAGGGGCACGGCGATCCAGCGGCCCGGTGAGATGAAAATAAGTCCATCCGCGGGCCGCGCACTCGCGAGCCAGTGCCACGGAGACGCCACGGTAATGGCCGACGTCGTCCTCATAGGACGGGTCAATCAAGTAGAAGCGCGGACGGCGCGGGTCCTGCCGCCGGGCGCGGTGTTGCGATAAAATGAGCAAACAGCCGGAGTGGAGCGTGCGAAATGCCTGGGCGACGAAGAGGAACGCCTGGCGCACGAGCCAAACCAACAGCCAGGGCAGATGGAAAATGAAGCGGCGCGTCTGCCGGCCAAGACGGAGCAGGTAGTGGCCCTGATTATCGAGCCAGTGGAGGAAGGTCGTCGGGTTGGCGTGCGGCGCGGGCATGTGGCGGGCTAGCCAATTTGTTGGAGAAGGCCGAGGGGTAGGTATTGCGGGTCCCAGCGGCCCCAGGGCATGCCATTGGCGCCGGATTTAAAATAGAACGGGGCGAGGGAGCGTTCGAGGAAATTGGGCGTGCGGCGGAAATCGGCCAGGATGGAATCGTAGTCGGCGTAGTTGTCCGGCGTAGAGGCGGCGAGGTTCCACAGTTGGCGGACGGTGGCGGCGGAGTAGGCCCAGCCCTTGGAGGGCTCGTGGAAGAAATCGGCGGGAGCGGCGGCGACGGTGTGGAAATGCCAGCCGCCGGGGCGGGTGCGGGCTGCAAGGCTGGAGACGATTTGCTGAACGGCGGAGGCGTCGTTGTGTTCCAAACTGGAACAGGAGACGACGGCATCCACCTGGGCGTCGCCCAGCCAGGAGAGGTCGAGGAGGTCGGCCTGAATGAGGAAGAGACGGGAGGGTAAGGCGGGGTCGAGCGCCTCGGCGAGGGTGGCGACGGGAAGATTGAGCGGGGGCGGGGTGCCGTAAGTTTGACGGAGATGGGCGAGGTAGGCGGCGGATTGGGGCGAGAGCGGAACGGTGACGGGGATTTCGAAGACGCGACCAGCGAGGGATTGCAAGCGGGCTTTGGGGAACTGGCGGGGTGCCATGTCCACGGAGAGGACGTTGTAGCCGGAAGCGAGGAGGAGAAACTGGAGCAGGCCGCTGCCGGCGCCGGCGTCGAGGATGAGCGAGCCGACGGGCAGGCGGCGGCGCACCTGGGCAAGGAGCCAGGTGAGGTCGAGCGGGTAGTGCCAGCCGAGGTTTTGGGTGCCGCGGGTTTCCTGGAGGAGGGCGAATTCCGCGGGAAAAAGTTGGGGGAGATCGAGGCGGAGGATTTCGAGTTGTTGGGGAGGAGGGGGTGGCGGGCTGGCGGAGAGCAGACGCTCGCGCCAGGCGAAGGGCGGGACGGATTCGGCGGCGGGAATTTCCGCGAGGCATTCTTCAAGCGGGCGGCGGGGAAAAACCTCGAGTTTGCCGCCGGCGGTGCAGTTGAAAATTTCGACGCCGTTTTCGTGAAAGAACTTTTTAGCCACGAGGTAGGCCTGTTCCATTTTTTCCACCTGGGGGTCGTGCCAGCGTTTGCCTTTGCCAAAATAATCGGCGTTGAAGTGGTTGGGATCGTCGGACTGCATGTCGAGGACGCTGACGTTGTAGTCCTGGCGTTTTTGGACATCGGCGGGAATCGCGTAATTGTGGTCGAGGCCGACGAGGAGGATGCGGCGGAAGCCGAGGTAGTAGGCGAGTTGGAGGCTGGAGAAGGTGACAGTGCAGCCGGCGAAGGTGCGGTCGGCGGCGTCGGGGGAAAAGTCGAACTGGCCGGCGGCGGCGTTGGGGCGGGAGAGGTGGCGGTAGAAGAGGGTGGCGCCATCGTCTTCGAGGCAATAGGCGAGATAAGTGGGGAAAAGCTTGATGGATTGGTGGAGCTGGTTGAGGTCGGTGGCGCGGTCTTCGGCGACGAGGTGGTCTTCAACAACGTGGAAGGTGGCGCGGAAGGCGGTGCCGGGGTAGGCAAGGTAGAGACCGTTGGCGCCGAAGGTGGGGACGTGGCGGAGGGCGTCGAGGTTGACTTGTTTCAAGGACGGGCCGTTGCCCAGAATGACGCAGGTGCGAACGCCGGCGCAGAGGGCGCGGAGTTGTTCGAGGCGGGGGCGGTAAACGAGCGGGTAGAGGCGTTCGAAGCAATCGCGCGAGCGCAGAAGGCCGCGGGCGCGTTCGCCGTCGGGATATTTTTCGCGGGTGGGGAGAAAAATTTCACCGGCGAGCGGGTAGCCTTTTTTCAGGCGGTCGAGGCCGGTGACGGGAGGAGGCGCGACCGCGGGCCGGAGGCGCGGGGAACGTGCGGACAAGGATGAGAAAAACCCAGGCACTCGTGAACAGGGAAGGCAGAGAGTTAGGCGGGAAAACTAACGGAGGGGATGACGCAACCGCGAGAGTTTTTACTCAAGGAGGAAAAAAATAGGGGGAAGAAGCGGAGGCGGGGTTCAGCGCAGGGACAGGCGGCGTTTGAACCAGCGGTAGATGCGGGTATCCAGTGAGGGCGGCGGTGAAATAGGGGGCGGGGGTTGATTGCGGGCGACGAAATTCGCGCACCTGGCGGCAAAGTCGCTGCGTTTGGCGGCGAGGTCAGACGGGTCAGGGTAGAGGCGTTGCAATTCGGCGTCGAGCTGCCGCCCGGCGAGGCGGACGAGCGCGAGGTCCGCTTCCTGGTGCTTCAGGATGAGTTGGCGGACCTCATCGGGGACAGGCTGGTCGCGCGTGGAGGAATTGCGGGGGGCGTACGAGCAGTCGGGAAAGAAGTCGGGGTGGGATTTTTCGAGGACGAGCATGGCGTCGTCGAAGCGGTGCATGGGGAAGACCCAGACATGGCCGGCGCGGACGAGTTCTTCGATGCGGGCAAAGCCGTTGAGGCCGGCGAGGAGGCGGGTCTGGCCGTCCTTGTAGGTGACGAGGCAATTGGGCGTGCGGTCAAATTTTTGAAAATATTCGAGGAGGCCGGTGTTGACGGGCTCGGTGTTGATCCAGGGGCGCTGGCGGTGGAAGAAGTAATGGGAGAGGGTGCGCTCAACCGGGTCGCGTACAAAGGTAAAGGCTTTGACAGTGCGGGGGCAGGCGGGGTCATCCACCGGGATGGCGAAGCTGTAGCGGTGCGAGGCGATGCAATCGAGCTTGGGGTAGAGGGCGACAATGCGGGACATTTGCGCGACCGAATACTGATAGTTCTGCAGGAGGCCGTTGTCGTGATAGAAGCGCGGGCCGAGGTTGCGGCGCAGGATGTCAATGAAGGTGGTGCCAGCGCACTTGGGGAGGTGGGCGAAGACGAAGAACGGGCGTTTCATGGCGGGCCGGCGCGAACGGGGTTAGTCAGCGGAGTCGAGGACTTTGACAAGGTCGCGGGTGGTGAGGAGCTGGACAAATTTCTTGATGGCGGGACTGAGGACGCGGCTTTTGCGGTGGATAATGGCGAGGGGGCGAACGAGGCGCCGGCCCTTGAGCTGGAGGCGGCAGAGGAGGCGCTGCTTGATTTCCTGGAGGATGGTGGTCTCGGGGACGATGGCGATGCCGGCGTCCACCTCGACGGCGCGTTTGACGGTTTCGATGTTGTCGAACTCCATGACGGGCTCGATATCAATTTTGTATTCCTTGAAGAGTGCGTCGGTGGCCTTGCGGGTGGGGATGTCCTGGTCGAAGCCGATGAATTTGTGGCCGGAAAGCTCCTCGACGGTGACCTCCTTGCGGGCGGCGAGGGCATGGGCGGGGCTGCAGATGACGACCAACTGGTCCTCGTGGAAGGGGATGACCTCAATCTGGCGGGCCTTGATGGGAAAGGCGACGAGGCCGAGGTCTACGGCGTTGTGGAGGACGTCCTCGTAAACGAGGTTGGAGCGCCGGTATTCGACGCGGACATTGACGGCGGGGTACTCCTTGAGGAAGAGCTTGATGTAGGCGGGGAGCTCGTGGAGGCCGATGGAATAGATGGTCGAAATGTGGATGGGGCCGCTGACGACTTTACGCATGTCCTGGAGTTCGCCGGACAACTGGTCGTAGAGGCGGAGGAATTCGAGGGCAACGTCGTAGATTTTGCGGCCCTCGCGGGTGAGGCGGAACTGCTTCTGGCCGCGGTCCACGATGAGCACGTTGAAATGTTTTTCCATCGCGCGCATCTGCTGGCTGACGGCGGACTGGGTGATGCCGTTGGTCTTGGCGGCGCGGGAAAAACTTTCGCTCTCGACCAAGTCGGTGAAAATCTTGAAATTCTC
>CAZDAQ010000177.1:0-6055 GCA_964503425.1 uncultured Opitutales bacterium | reverse complement strand
CCCCTTCATCCACCCCCGACCATCCCTTCTAAGCCAGTCGCGTCGCACCAAATCCAACCTAGTCGCACCAAATCTAACCAGAAAAACTTCTCCGCCCACCCCAATTTTCCCGCCTCCGCTCAAAACTCCCCGAAAATTTCCCGCCCACCCTTGACATTCCCCCCAAAACGGAAACACTACCCCCTCCACTAACCCTTCCCCATGAGCACCCCCGACTCACCCGACTCCCCCCTCGCTCCGATCCCCCCCGTCACCCCCGCTCCAGTTCCCGCGGCCGACGCCCCCAAACCCGCGGTCACCAAACCCGCCTTTAAAGTCACCCGCTCCCCCTTTGCGCCCAAGCTCGGCGGCTCCTCCCCCCAGATCGCGCCCCTCTCCATCGGCGCGACCGCCGCCCTCAGCTCCGTTCCCTCTTCTCCCGCCGCGCCCACGGCCGCCCGCGCCCCCCGTCCCCCGCCCGCTCCCGCTCGTGCCGCCAGCTCCGCGGGCAAACCCAGCGCCCTCGGCCTCGTTATTGACCTCATCGCCGCCGCCGTCGCCGTCAGCTTCACCATCATCTTCGCCCTCAGCTACTTCTCCTCTTAAACAACCGCGGCAACGCCCCTGCTCCCGCACCCATCGCCATGGCCTCCGAAAAAATCCTCGTCCTCGACACCGCCTCCTTTGACGCCGCCGTGCAGACACCCGGCAAAGCCATCCTCGTGGATTTTTGGGCTCCCTGGTGCGGCCCCTGCAAAGCCATTGCCCCCATTCTCGAAGACCTCGCCACCGAACTCGGCGCCAAGGTGCAAATCTGCAAAGTGGACGTGGACCACAACACCGAACTCGCGCAAAAATTCAACATCCGCGCCATCCCCACGCTCCTCCTCTTCAAGGACGGCCAGCTCAAGGAACAGATCGTCGGCTTGACCAACAAAGCCGACCTCAAAGCCAAGATCGAAACGCTCGCTTAGTCGTTGACGATTAGTAGGTTACCGCTTCGCGAGCACCAGGCCGGCGCTCAGCAGCCCCGCCCACAGCGCCAAAAACATGGCGGTCTGCGCCAGCAACCGGTTGAAGCCCGGGCCATCCCCCTCCCGCAGCGTTCCCAGTTTTATCGCCAGCCACCGTCCGTACGGATACGGCACTGCGGCGATCAGCACCCACGACCCATACCCCTCCCGCCACAACATTATCGGCGTCAGCATCGCGAACACCAGACTCGTCATATATTGCCACTGCGCAAATAACCGGCCAAACCGCACCACCAACGTCCGCTTGCCCGCCAGCCCATCCGTCGCTGCATCCCGCACATTATTGACCACGAGAATATTTGCCGCAAGCAAACCGCACCCAGCCGCCACCGCCCACGCGCCCGACGGCGGTGGCCAACCCGCCTGCACGTAAAACGTGCCGATCACCGCCACCAGGCCGAAGAAAATAAACACCCCCACATCACCCAGCCCGTGATAACCCAGGGGATACGGCCCCCCCGTGTAAGCCACCGCCGCGAACAAGCTCGCCACCCCCAGCACCAGCAACCCCCAGCCTCCATAGAAAATCAATCCGCAACCCGTCACAAAAGCCAGCGCGAGCACCACCAACGTCGCATGCCACATGGCCGCCGGCGCAATCAAGCCCGCGGCCACCGCGCGTGTCGGCCCGAGTCGGCCCGGGGTGTCCGCGCCCTTTTTGTGGTCAAAATAATCGTTGGCAAAATTCGCTCCCACCTGGGTCAACAAGGCAAACGCCAGGCACAAACCCGCAGCCCCGGCGTCAAATCTCCCTGCCTGTGTTGCCAGCGCACTGCCCAATGCCACCGGGGCCGCTGCGGCCGGCAGCGTGCGCGGCCTTGCCGCCATCAGCCAGGTTGAGAAATTCTGCGCGGGCATGGATTGACCGCGCAGCATTGAGTTTCGGCCCTTAGCCGACCAGCCTTTTCCTCACGCAACTTTACTCATCCCCAATCGCGAACGCCACGGGTGCCTGACTGTTTCTTACTGCGGCGTGTTCTGGAAATAGACTCGCTCCGTATAGGTTCTGCCATATTGCAGGAGAAACTGCGTCCATGCACTCATGCTTCCGCTGGTGGACGATGAACTCAAATACGCGGCCGGGGTTACCGCAAAGAGCGTGGCCCCTTCGTCGGTGATGAGCGTCAACGTCACATCGGCATAAGCGAGGTTATAGGGAGGGGGCGTATTGGTGTCACCTCTAGGAGCTGTAGCGCCGGTGTAATCAAGCAACGGATTTAGCGACACGGTGCTGGGCATGGGTGGCGACGACCCCGGTACAAATGGCCTTGGCGGATTGTTCTGCGCCATCGTCGCGTTCCCGCCATAAGACGCGGCCGAATACGTATACAAGGAAAGGCCCGAAGGTTGCGAGGGGTCGTAAAATGCCAGCGTCACCGCGAACTGGGCTACGTTGTAGAGGACGGTCGTCGCCGGAGCCGTGCCGCCGTAAATGGATAGATTGCCACCATTGGTCGTGGGTGTGACAATTGGGTTATCAGCTCCGCTAGCGACAGTCGCAGTGTCCAGTGCGTTCCACGCCACCGTCAAATCGATGTTGATGTTGCCCATCTGCAAGATAATGGCACCAGCACCCCCACTCTGCGTTAGTCCGATCATGGTACTTTTGGGATTCACCACTGCGCGATGCAAAGCCAGTATGGGCTGGGAAGAGAGGTTGGCGGCGAAAAGCGGCCCATAGGTCATGCGGTATTCGATGGCGCAGACGTCGCCAAACAATGGATTGGGCGGGGGGGGCGCGGTGTCCGTGGTCTGGCGGAGTGTGCTGGGTGCATACATCATCAGGCGACTGGCCATCGTGGTGATGGAGGCGGTTCCCGCGGCTGAGGCCATGGTGGAATACTGCCTCCCCACAGTTCCCACGTCCTGCGGCAATTCCGTCGTCAGCACCATCCATTGTGCGCCATCGCGGCGGAAATACGCCTGTTGCAAATCCTGCTTGAGCAAGTCCAGCCCCACTCGCGCCTGGCCGCTCAACGCCAACTCATCGGAAGAGCTGTTCCACACATCCAACACCTGGGTCATAATGGTCATGACAAACCCCACAATCACCGCCATGATGGCCGTGGCGGTGAGAATTTCCACAAGGGTGAATCCCCGGGTGACGCGGTGGCGCAGGGTAGGCATGGGAAGGAGGAAAGAATCAGCGCAGTGCGAACAGGCTTCGGCAGGCATCAGCGCAATTTGGCGGTGGTGTAGGTGAAAATGCGGTTGGAATCTATGAGGACTGGCACCAAGCCGGCGCTTGTGGTAATCGTGCCCCCGGTCCCGCCGAGGATGATTTGATCCACCGGCACGGTGAAGGCCTGCACGAGAATCGGCAGGTAGGCCTCGGGGTAGCTAATGTTTGCCCCGGATTGTGTATTCGGGTTCGCGGGCAGCGCCGAGGCGGTCGGGAAAAGGCTGCCGGTGGCGGGGGTGGTGTAGTAATTCTCTCCCGTGGGAAAGCTGCCGCCTTTGGTCGAGTCCTGGGCCATGGGTGAGAGGGACAGCACCATGGCGATCACCGGGCCATCAATGCTTTTGCCGGAGGCGCCAATGGCGTCGCTTTTCAAAACCGTGTAGGAAACAAAGGGCGGGGTGGCGTTGCCGCTGGTGGTCGGCGGACTGGCGGGGTCGCCCCAGGGCAGGGTGATGCCGTCGGAAACGGCAATTTGCGGAGTCACGTTGCCGGAGCTGGTTTCAAGTTCGTTGTAGAAAAAGAAAATTGCAGGGCCGCTTGCACCTGCCGGGTTCGAGTTTCTAATCCAGGTATAGACGCTGGCTCTCTGGCTGACCCCGCTAGTGCCATTGTAGAACGGCGTCGTGTCCAGAATCTCATTCATCTTGGCGATGGCGGAAACGCCGGCGTTAGTGTTGAGCACCGTTCCCACCGAGCCGAGCGTAGGACCGATCAACCCCAGCAGCGCCACAATGGCAATCGCGAGGATGCCGATGGAGAGGATCACCTCGATAAGGGAGAAGCCGCTTCGGCGGGCGTAAAAAGCGACTGGACGAGCTGGACGGGATGAAGGCATGGCGAATAAACGGGGCTGGAGGGTTGGCGTGAGGGTGGCGCACATTTGGCTTACTGACTGCCGATGATATCCTCGAGGCCGCTGAACGGGGCGATGCCCAAAAAGCGCAGTTGCACGCCGGACAGGTTTTTATTGTTACTTCCCTGGAAGTCCACCACCCGGTCCGAAACCGGATTGCCCGTGCCAATGATGAGGTTGGCCGTGGTGGCGCCGCTGGTGGCATCGCGAAAAATTCCGTCCGGGGTAAACTCGACGTAATAATAAGTGTCGCCGCCGTTATTGGCTGGTTGCGGCTGGCTGGAGGGGAAGGAGGCGAGCGTCATGGTGCCAAAGGCATGGCCGTTGCCACTCTGGCTGGTCGTCAGGGCGTTGTTGGTATTCGTTTTGGGGGGGAGGGTTCCGGTGCCGACAAAACCGGTGCCGCCATCCTGGGCGGGAACGAAATAAATGCCGCTCGGCAGGTAAGCGCCTTGATTGGCGGCCGTCCAGGTGACATTGCCGGTGGAGTCCGTCGTGCTGTAGATAACGCCGTAGTAACGCAGGACCTTTGGGCCCACGGTGCCGATGTTCGTATCGTTGATGGGGTTGTTGGCGTCGGCGTAAATAATCAAGCGCGCGGGGGAGCCTTCGAGCACGGCATTGGCCTTGGCTGCCTGAATCATGGCGAGCAGGTTGCGCTGGCCATCCTCAAGCGAGGCGGCCTGGCTGCCGCCAGTAAGGGAAAAGCCAATCACCGCCGCGAGGATCCCGATGAGGGCCACCACGACCATCAATTCAATCAAGGTGAAGCCGGAGGTGTGGGTTGTGGACACCACACGCGCGCGGCCCATGGTTGGCGACGGGAAAACCGGCGCGCCCCACCGGGCATTGCAGGATGGAAAACCGTCCATGAATCTAATGGGTTGAGGGGTAGAAAGAGGAACCATGACCGAACGCCGCAATCGAGTCATATCAGCGGGAGGAGCACTCCGGATGAAAACGGACCGCCCGGCGAAGACCAACCTTGCGGCTGGCCTTCACCCGGCTGACCGTGGGAGGCCGAACATGGCTGCTCGTTCTCCGGCTGTCAATGGAAAGGCTGGATGTCGGTCAATCGAAAACTGATCGCCCTATCCTATCGCTTGCAGGCTGACCGTGCACGGTGAGTTACCGCGGGGGCACTGCCGGGGGGAAAAACAATCACGCCCGCCGGCACAAGTGCACAGCGGGCGTGATATCGAGGTGGAAGATTAAGTCTTCAACCGTTGGAGGAGGGACTAGGTTGCGCCGCCACCGCCGGCTGCGCCACCGCCACCACCACCGCCACCACCGCCGCCACCGCCACCACGACGACCGCCAGCGCCGCCGCCAGCGCCACCAGCACCGCGACGTCCGCCGCCACCATTCATGGGGGGATTGAGCAGGATGGTGGAGAGGTTGGCATTGGTGTCAAAGGACGGGGCCGTGGTCGCGTCGATTTTGATAATCGCCGCTTTGAGGGCGTCCGCCGCGGACTTGATGGCCGCCGCCACCGCCGGATCGGCGATGGCTTTGGTGCGGGCCGCTTGAACCGCGGTGATTTGTTCCGCAGTCAGGTTGCCCCAAGGGTTGACGAAGCCGCCGCGACCGCCGCGGGCAGCGCCGCCGCCGCCAGGACCACCACCGCCGCCGCCGGGACCGCCCATGGGCGGGGGGGGAGGGGGAGGGGGGGGAGGAGGAGGGGGAGAGGCCGTGGCCCCAGTAGTGGACGAGGTGTCGCCTTGAGCGAACACCGTCGGCGTAGCAGCCAGCATACTGGCTGCAAGTAAACAAATAACTGTCTTTGAGGGGATTTTCATAGTCTTTGGAGATACTGCCAGAAAACAAGAACCCCGGAAATTTGGGTCGGTTGCAAAAATATTTGCAATGGGGAAATTTAGGGGGTGGCGGGGGAAGGGGGGTAAGGGTAAAATTGAGAAGGGGAATTGGAAAGGGGGAGGTGAGCGAGGGGAGAGTGGGGATAGTGATCGAGTGTATAGGGGTGTTTGGGGCGGGGGATGTTTTGAG
>CAZDAQ010000176.1:1438-6069 GCA_964503425.1 uncultured Opitutales bacterium | reverse complement strand
TCCCGGTGATGCCCGCCGTGTGCGTGCCTTCCGTCGTCACCATGCCGGGGCCGATGGCATTGACCCGAATCTTCTTCGCCCCGAGCTCTGCCGCCTGCACGCGCGTAAATACCTCCACCGCCGCCTTGGTCGCGGCATAGACCGACGAGCCAGGTAACGCCAGCCGGGTCACAATGGAGCTGAGGTTGATGATGCTTCCGCCTTCGGGCCCGAAGAGCTTCACCGCCTCCTGCGTCGTCAGCAGCAGCCCCAGCACATTCAGGTCGAAATGCTTGTGAAAGTGCTCGGGCGTAATCGCCTCCAGCGGCGCGAACTCATAAATCCCCGCATTGTTCACGAGGATGTCGAGTTTGCCATAGGCCTTCTTCGTCTCGGCGAGCAGGCTCTTGATCTCGTCCGGCTTGGACACGTTGCCGCCAGCGGCCACGGCCTCGCCCCCGGCCTTGACAATCTCCGCCACGACTTTCTCCGCCCCCGCCTTGCTCGACGAGTAGTTGACGACGACTTTCGCCCCCTCCGCCGCCAGGTGCTTGGCGATGGACGCCCCGATGCCCTTCGATGCGCCGGTGACCAGCGCGATTTTTCCGCTCAATTTCTTCGTTTCGTTGCTCATGATTCGTTTTCTCCGCTTTTTGATTTCTAGGTTATGGTTGGGTGAATTTATTGTTACGATTAAAGTAACAATAAAAGGCAAAAATTTTACCCGCACCGCATCTCCTTCAGCACGTCCGCCAGGCTGATCTTCCCCAGGCTCGCCTCCGCCGCCTTCTGTGCCTTCCCCTGCGCCTGCGTCAGCGCCGCCTTGATGTGGCAGCTCACGGGGCAGGGCTTCAGCTCCGCATGCGTATGGATGGCGAACACCTTTGGCGCCCCCACCGCCCGGTAAATTTCCCGCAGCGAAATGTCCTTCGCCGCCCGCGCCAGCCGGCTGCTCCCATGCTTCCCCGTCGCCGTCCGCACCAGCCCCGCTTTCGACAGCTTCGCCAGCACCCGCCGCACAAAGCTCGCGCTCGTGTTCACGCTCCGCGCCAGGTCCGCCGAGATCGTCTCCTGCTCGCCCCGGTAGGCCAGCCCCGCCAGCGCATGCACGGCGATGGAAAACTGCGTGTTCGTCGCCATTTGTTCTGTTACTTTAATGGTAACAGTTAAAAACGCAAGCGACTTTTTAAAAAACGTTTCCCCCGCAGAGGGGTGGGTCGCCGCAGCCTGCCGCACTGCCGTAGCGCTGAGCTTTAGCCGGCGCGGCTTCTCTTAGTGCGCAATCTTCCCCCGCCAGCTCTCCTCCAGCGGCCACGGCTTCCGGCTCGCCACCCGCGCCTCCCACAGCCGCCGCGCCGTCGCCAGTTCTCCCGCCCGCATCGCCGCCAGCAGGTAGGTCTGGTCGAACAAATCATTCTGCGCGTCGCTCCCGCCTGCGCACAGCCACCGCCCCGCCACCGGCGCGAGCTCCAAATACGCCGTCACATAATCCCGCTCGCCAAACGCCTTGACCCCGCGCACCAGCGGCAGGCCGATCTCCCCCCACGTTCGCCGCGCTGGCCCCGGCGGCTGCGCCGCTGCGTGCGCCGCCACGCCCGCCAGCGCCGCCTGCGTCGTCTCACGCTCGCCCGCCCGCGCCAGCGCATACATCACATGCGCGCTCAAGAACGGAAACACCTGCTCCATCACCCGCGGCCGCGCATGCGGCGCAATCTTCGGCCATTCCTCGTCGCAGTTTTCGCCGGCCAGCTCCAGCCGCCACAACAGCGAAATCGCGTCCGTCAGCTCAAACACATTGTCCGGCATCACGCCCCAAATTTTCTCCCGCAGCATCGCCTTCGCCGTCGCCGTGTCCTGCGCCGCCAGGTGCATCAGCGCCAGGTGCCACCAGTTGTGGCACGCCACTCCCCGTCCCGTCTTGTCCCAGCGTTGCGCCCGCAAGGTCAATTCTCCCAGCCCCTTCTTGATCTGCCCGCGGTTCAAAAACACATGCCCCAGCGTGTGCTGCGCCCACGCCAAATTATCATCCTCCGCCAGTGCCGCCCGCGCCCGCGCTTCCGCCGCATCAAACTGCCCGTTCAACTCCAGCGCAAACGAATGCATCGCCAAAAACGGCGCACTCCGCGGATGCTCCGGCGCCAGCCGCTCCATCATCATCAGCAGCGGCGCGCTCCGGCTCTGCCCGGTGATGAAAAATAGCATCTCCGCCACCTTCGCCGCTACCAGGTCCTGCGGCCACTCCGTCGTCAGCCGCTCCAATAACCCCAGCGCCTGCCAGAAATCGTTGTCCGCCCAGGCCGTCAGCGCCGCCACGAAAAGTTTCTCCCGCTCATTCCCCGCCCGCGCCGCCGCCCGGGAGAGTAGGGGACGCCCCTTCTCCGTAATCTCCGTCGTCGCCTGCGAATACAAATGCACCGCCGCCGCCCCGGCTTGCAGCAACGCGCAACTCCCGTGCTCCTCCGCGTCCTTCAACACTTCGCCCGCCGCGTCATTCCCGCGCACTAAATTCTCCTGAAACCGGTCCAGCGCCTCCACCGCCTTGGCGCTCCCGGCGCTCACCGCCAATCCCCGCCCATCACGAAATCGGCTTGTCGCCATGCTCTTCACTATCAAAACTCTTCCATCCCACTGCGAGCCCATTTGCAACGAAGCTCGATCTGTTCGTTCCCCGGCTTATTCTCCACCTCCCAATCAGCCTTCCCCGCCTAGACATTAAAATTCCTTTGATAACCAACAACTTAAAAAATACGTCTCGACGCCCTGCCCCAAAACATCTTATTTATGGTTCTTTAGGCAACAAACCTAAGATACCAGCTACTCACACCATGAGCGCCGAGTCACAGTCACCTGCCACCCCTGCCCCGGCGCCGCTCTACCCGCATTTCGACAAAATGCTCCCCCGCGCCGAAAAAGAGGCCCGTCTCGGCCAGCGTGGTTTCGTTGCCTGGCTCTACGGCCTTTCCGGCTCCGGCAAATCCACCCTCGCCCTCGGCCTCGAACGCCAGCTTTTCGCGCAGGGTAGGGTGGTCCAGCTCCTCGACGGCGATAACATCCGCTCCGGCCTCAACCGCGACCTCGGCTTCTCCGAATCCGACCGCCGCGAAAACATCCGCCGCATCGCCGAAGTCGCCAGGCTCTTCGCCCACTCCGGCCACATCGTCATCGCCGCTTTCATCACTCCGCGCGAAGACCTCCGCGCCCTCGCCCGCGAAATCATCGGTCCCGCCGACTTCCTCGGCATCTACGTCAAAGCCTCCTTTGCCACCTGCGCCGCCCGCGATCCCAAGGGCCTCTACGCCAAGGCCCAGTCCGGCCAGGTCCCCCAATTCACCGGCCGCGATCAACCCTTCGAAGAACCCACCGCCCCCGACCTCACCCTCGACACCGAGCAACTCCCTTACCCCGTCGCGCTTGACCACCTCGCCGCCGCCGTCCGCCCCCGCTACACCCCGAAAAGCTAAACGGCCCCGCGCTCGCTTTCTTATTTTATCATTCCTTATTTAACATTTCCCCTTTTTATCGTCATGCCCTCCTACCTCGTCAACCACCTCACCCAACTCGAATCCGAGGCCATCTACGTCCTCCGCGAAACCGCCGCCCAATTCCAGCGCCCCGTCCTCCTCTTCTCCGGCGGCAAAGATTCCATCGTCATGACCTGGCTCGCCCGCAAGGCTTTCTCCCCGGCCCGCATTCCTTTTCCCCTCGTCCACATTGATACCGGCCACAACTTCCCCGAAACCATCGCCTACCGCGACCAGCTCGTCGCCGAGGTCCAGGCCCGCCTCATCGTCGGCTCCGTCCAAAAAAGCATTGATGATGGCCGCGCCGTCGAGGAAACCGGCCCCACCGCCTCCCGCAACGCCCTTCAAACCATCACCCTCCTCGACACCCTTGCCCAGCTCCAGGCCGACGCCGCCCTCGGCGGTGGCCGCCGCGACGAGGAAAAAGCCCGCGCCAAGGAACGCTTCTTCTCCCACCGCAATGCCTTCGGCGAATGGGACCCCAAAAACCAGCGCCCCGAACTCTGGAACCTTTTCAATGGCCGCATGAAACACGGCGAACACTTCCGCGTCTTCCCCCTCTCCAACTGGACCGAGATGGACGTCTGGCAGTATATCAAACAGGAAAACATCCCCCTCCCGTCCCTCTACTTCGCCCACACTCGCCCCACCATCCGCCGCTCCGGCATGCTCCTCGGCGTCACCGATTTCCTCGCCCTTCTCCCCAACGAAAAGCCCGTGGACCGCCTCGTCCGCTTCCGCACCGTGGGCGACGCCACCTGCACCGGCGCCGTCGAGTCCACCGCCTCCACGCTCGACCACATCATCGCCGAAGTCGCCGCCGCCCGCGTCACCGAGCGCGGGTGCCGCGCCGACGACAAACGCTCCGACAACGCCATGGAAGATCGCAAAAAACAGGGCTACTTTTAGTCCCCACCCCCTCTTTGTTTAGCAATTATCATTTATCCCTTATCATTCTTCTCATGAGCACCACCGGCTACCTCGACATGGACCTCCTCCGCTTCACCACCGCCGGCAGCGTTGACGACGGCAAGTCCACCCTCATCGGCCGCCTCCTTTACGACTCCAAAAACATCTTCGAAGACCAGCTCGAGGCCCTCCAGCGCGCCTCCACTCAGCGCGGCACCGACT
>CAZDAQ010000176.1:0-1428 GCA_964503425.1 uncultured Opitutales bacterium | reverse complement strand
AGTCCGTTCTCGAAGATCAGCTGGCCTCCGTTCGGAAGAGCAACGTGAACCGTTCCGGCGGCCCCATCGACTTCGCGCTCCTCACCGACGGCCTCCGCGCCGAGCGCGAGCAAGGCATCACCATCGACGTCGCCTACCGCTACTTCGCCACCCCCCGCCGCAAGTTCATCATCGCCGACACCCCCGGCCACATCCAGTACACCCGCAACATGGTCACCGGCGCCTCCACCGCCAACCTCGCCATCGTCCTCGTCGACGCCCGCAAAGGCGTCATCGAGCAAACCTCCCGTCACGCCTTCATCGCCAACCTCCTCCGCATCCAGCACGTCGTCCTCGCCGTCAACAAGATGGACCTCGTCAACTACTCCCAGGAGGTCTTCGACCAAATCGTCGCCACCTTCAAGGCCTTCGCCTCCCGCCTCGACAACCTCGTCGAAGTCACCTTCATCCCCATCTCCGCCCTCAAGGGCGACAACATCGTCGATAAATCCACCAACATGCCCTGGTATCAGGGGCCCACCCTCCTTTACCACCTCGAGACCGTTTACGTCCGCCCCGACGCCAACCACGTCGACGCCCGCTTCCCCATCCAATACGTCATCCGCCCGCACCTCGCCGCCCATCACGACTTCCGCGGCTACGCCGGCCGCGTCGCCGGCGGCGTCTTCAAACCCGGCGACCCCGTCCTCGCGCTCCCCTCCGGCTTCACCACCCGCGTCAAATCCATCCACACCTACAACGCCGAGCTGCCCGAAGCCTTCGCCCCGCTTTCCCTCGCCCTCACCCTCGAGGACGAAATTGACCTTGGCCGCGGCGACATGCTCGTCAAGCCCAACAACCCCCCCCAAATCTCCCAGGACGTCGAAGCCATGGTCTGCTGGTTCTCCGAAACCAAGCTCAACCCCGCCGCCAAATACCTCCTCCGCCACACCACCCGCGAAGTCCGCGCCCTCGTCCGCGAGGTCCGCTACAAAGTCGACATCAACACCCTCCACAAAATCGAAAACGACCTCTCCCTCGGTCTCAACGACATCGCCCGCCTCCACCTCCACACCTCCTCCCCCCTCTTCTACGACTCCTATTCCAAAAACCGCACCACCGGCTCCTTCATCCTCATTGACGAGCAAACCAACGCCACCGTCGCCGCCGGCATGATCGTTTAACCACCACTGCCGGCCCGATCGTCTTGCCACACGATTCTCCCGTACGGGAGAATCTCGTCCTCCTGCTCCTCTTGCCACACGATTCTCCCGCACCGGAGAATATCGTCCTGATCTGCTCCGCTCCCACCTCCCTTCGTCCACCCCGTCCACCTTGTCCACTCTTCCCCTTCCTTTTCTCATTCGAATTTTAAAATTTAAACTTTCTTCCCTTGGGGGGGGGGGGGGGGGGGGGGGGCGGGGGGGGGGGGGGGGGGGGGGGGGGGGG
>CAZDAQ010000175.1:0-6105 GCA_964503425.1 uncultured Opitutales bacterium | reverse complement strand
TCGTCCAGACCTACCACCTCGGCGTCATCGGCGGCCAGTATTACATGGTCATGGAATTCGTCACCGGCAAAAACCTCGAGGACTTTATCCTCCGCCACATCGAAGTCGGCCAGAAAATCCCCGTCACCCTCGCCGTCTTCATCGTCTCCCGCGTCTGCCGCGGCCTCGCCTACGCCCACCAGAAGCGCGACACCCAGGGCCGCCTCCTCGGCATCGTCCACCGCGACGTCAACCCCAAGAACATCATGCTCGCCCAGGAGGGCGACGTGAAACTCACCGACTTCGGCATCGCGAAAGCCCTCGACCTCATGTATAACGAGGAAGGCGAGGTCATCGCCGGCAAGGACGAATACCTCTCCCCCGAGCAAGCCCTTTGCGAAGTCACCGACGCCCGCGCCGACCTCTTCTCCTGCGGCATCGTCCTCGCCGAAATGCTCGCCGGCTACAACATCTTCGAAGGCGACTCCTCCGAGGCCACCCGCGAGAACATCCTCAAAATGCCCATCCCGGACTTCACCAAGCTCCGCGAAGGCGTGGACCCCAAGCTCAACCACATCCTCCACAAAGCCCTCTGCCGCCCGCGCGACCAGCGCTACCAGTCCGCCGCCGAGATGCTCACCGCCCTCGAAATGTATCTTTACAGTGACGGCTACGGCCCCACCAACGAAAAACTCGCCGAGTATATCCGTGACTTCTACGGACCCGAAACGGCCACCGCCAGCCAGCGCTGGTCTGAAAAGAACACCCGTTAACACCCCGCGCGGTGTGCGGAAAGCGGCCTATGCCAAATCAGGGACTCCATCAGTTCCAAAAGCAAACCCACTCGTTGGTTCTGGCGCCGCAATTGCGCCAGTCCCTCAAGATTTTGCAGGCCCCCGCCCTCGAGTTGCGTCACACCATCCTCGAGGAACTCCAGTCCAACCCCCTCCTCGAGGAAATGCCCCTCGACGGCGCCTCCCTCGAACAGGCCGTCGGCGACACCTCCTCCGACGCCGACCGCGCCTCCTCCGACGAGGAAACCAACGACGACGCCCCCGAGGAACTCCGCTTCAAGGAGGACTTTGAAATCCTCCGCAAACTCGACGAAGACTGGCGCGAACACTTTCAGCAGGAAAACAGCCAGAGCACCTTCACCCGCGAAGACGCCCAGCGCCGCCAGCACTTCTTCGACTCCCTCGTCAGCGACACCTCCCTCCAGGAGCACCTCCTCCGCCAGGTCGAGCTGGCCGACTGTCCCCCGCAGGAACGCGCAGCCCTCCGCTACCTCGTCGGCAGCCTCAGCGATCAGGGCTTCCTCACCGCCACCCCTTCCGACGTCGCCCTCCTCTCCAGCCTCCCCCTCAGCACCGTCCAGTCCGCCACTGAAATCCTCAAAACCTTCGACCCCCCCGGCATCGGCTCCGCCAACGTCCAGGAATCCCTTCTCCAGCAACTCAAGCTCCGCGGCCGGGGCGACAGCCTTGCCGCCAACATCATCCGCCTCCACTACCCCCTCCTCCTCCGCCGCCGCATCCCGGAAATCGCCCGCAAGCTTTCCTCCGACGTGGACGAGGTCGAATCCGCCCTCGAAGAAATCGCCCGCCTCGACCCCGCCCCCGGCCGCCGCTTCGGCGAGGACACTAACCGCGTCGTCGAACCCGATGTCCACGTCGAGCAGGACGGCGACAAATGGCTCATCTCCCTCAACAACGATTACATCCCCCGCCTCCGCCTCAGCGCCACCTACAAGGAACTCCTCGCCAAAGGCACCCTCAGCCCCAAGGAACGCGAATACATCTCCGAGAAAATGCGCTCCGGCAAGTTCCTCATCAACTCCATCGAACAGCGCCAGCAAACCATCGAACGCATCACCCGCATCATCCTCGACTGCCAGAAGGACTTCTTCGAACACGGCGTCTCCAAGCTCCGCCCCCTCACCATGAACCAGGTCGCCAAAGCCGTCGGCGTCCACGAAACCACCGTCTCCCGCGCCATCGCCAACAAATACATGGAAACCCCCTGGGGCGTCTTCGAATTCAAATTCTTCTTCACCCCCGGCTACACCGCCCACAACGGCGAAACCCTCTCCAACACCAGCATCAAGGACCAGATCGCCCAAATCGTCTCCGAGGAGGACACCGCCAAACCCTTCAGCGACCAGGACATCGTCGCCATGCTCGGCGAGAAACACGTCAAAATCGCCCGCCGCACCGTCGCCAAATACCGCGAGGAACTCGGCATCCTCCCCACCAACCTCCGCCGCCGGTATCGCTAATGGCCCGCGCGTTGGTCCAGTAACTCCGTCGTCCGATAAGCTGTAGGGGCGCCGCTTGCGGCGTCCCTTTCTTCTCCGCAGCCTTGACGCACCATCCGATTATTTCTAATCTTTCCGCCATGAAAGCCGTGACCCTCCCCGCCCATTTTGACGGGAAACACATCCAGTTGGACGAGCCGTTCAAGCTCCCAACCGACGCCCGCCTCATGGTCACCGTCCTCCGCGACGACTCCGAACGCGCGGACTGGACATCCCTTTCCAAAGCCGGCCTCGCCCGTGCCTATTCCGCCGACGAACCCGACTACCCCGCTTCCATGGTTCGCAAACGTCGCAAATACTCAACATCATCCTCGTCAACATCTTCCGCCGGTATCGCTCAGTATGGTAGCAGCTAGGCTGTGGCCTTTCGCCTCCCCAAAGTAATATAGCTTCATCAAGGTGTTGGCCTCTTGGGTTGCCTCACTGAAGCGAATTCCATACAAACGCCAATGCTGTTGTGGCATCCCGATGGGTTGAATGCCCACGCTCAGTCCTCGAAGATACGCAGCATGCATTGGGTTTGAATCCACTATGGCACTGGATAAGAACCGCGCCTGTTGCGCAAGTTCCTGAAGAATTTGTGCATTTCTTATCATGGCAGTATTAACTACTCGCGTCGTTTTCGCATATTGCCGCCACTGCCGTCTTGCTCTGCCGCGCTTTCTCGGTTGCCGTTGACGCATGGATTCCGCATCCACCGCCTTGTCCCTGGATGATCCCCTCCTCTTCCTCGACGCCTCCGGCCTGTCCACCCGCGTCGGCCTCTGGCAAAACTCCCGCTGGCTCGCCTTCCGCGAAGACCCCGCCCCCGCCCTCGCCGCCCTCTTCGCTTCTACTCGCGCCGTCCTCGCCGAAGCGAACCTCACCTTTCCTCAAATCGGCGGCTTCCTCTACATCTCCGGCCCCGGCTCCGTCCTCGGCCTCCGCCTCGCCGCCATGGCCATCCGCACCTGGCAAGCCGACCACCCTTTGCCCACACTACCCGTTCTCTCCTGCGGTTCCCTCCACCTCGCCGCCGCCCTCGCCCTCGCCGGCGGCGCGCACCCGCCCTTCACCGTCTGCACCGACGCCCGCCAGGGCCGCTGGCACCTCCTCGAAGTCCCCGCCGCCAATCCCTCCACCCTCAATCAGAATCCCCCCCGCGAGGCCGACGCCCCCGAGCTCGCGCAACTTCCTGGCCCGCTCTTTTACCTCCCCGCCCGCAAAAGCTGGCAAAACCTTCCCCGCCCCTCCGCGCCCCTGCCCGCCTCCCTCCGCGACCACCCCGCAGTCCTCGCCATTCCCCACCTCTTCCAATCCACGCCCGCCGCCACCCCCTTTTCCGGCCCAGCCCCCGAATACCGCAAATGGGCCAATCCCGCCGCCGCCATCTGATTATCGTGGTGGCACTTTTCCTTTCGGGTTCTTAATTTTAAATTTTGAATTTCTTCCGTGTCCTCCCTCCCCCAACGCTGCTGGGCCGAAATTGATCTCGCCGCCCTCGAGCGCAACCTCGGCAAAATCCGTGCCGCCCTCCCGCCGCGCGTCCGCTACGTCGCCGTCGTCAAGGCCGACGCCTACGGCCACGGCCTCGCGCAAACTGTTTCCCGCCTCATGCAGTGCGGCGCCGATTGTTTCGCCGTCGCCAACGTCTCCGAAGCCGCCGAAGTCCGCGAAATCGGCTCCGGCTGGCCCGTCCTCGTCCTCGGTGCGCTCCTCCCCGGCGAGGAATCGGCCCTCGCGGAGTATGACCTCATGGCCACCGTTTCCACCGTCGGCGAAATCGAGCGCCTCGACGCCGCTGGCCGCGATGCCGAACGCCGCCTGCCCGTCCACTTGAAAATTGACACCGGCATGGGCCGCCTCGGCGTCTGGCACCTCGAAGCTGCCGAGCTCGCCCGCCGTCTCGTCGCCGCACCCAACCTCTCCTGGCGCGGCGTTTTCACCCACTTCTCCTGCGCCGATTCCGACCCCGTCTTCACCGCCATCCAGCGCCGCCTGTTTCTCGATACCCTCCGCCAGCTTCCTGCTCCGCCCGAGCCCGCCGGCTTCCTCATTCACGCCGACAACAGCGCCGGGCTCGAAAGCTTCGCCGCTGACAGTCCCATCAACGCCGTGCGTGTCGGCCTCCTCCAATTCGGCCTCCTGCCCTACCCCAACTCCCTCCTCGCCCGCCTCTCGCCCGACCCCGTCCTCTCCTTCCACGCCCGCGTCAGCCTGGTGAAAGACCTCCCCGCCGGCACTGGCGTTAGCTATGGCCGCACCCATACCCTCGCGCGCGATTCCCGCGTCGCCGTTCTCACCGTCGGTTATGGTGACGGCCTGCCCACCGCCGCCAGCAATCGCGCGCAAATCCTCCTTCGCGGCGTCCGCTGTCCCGTGCTTGGCCGCGTGACCATGGATCAAACCATCGTGGATGTCTCCGCCCTCCCCGAAATCGCCGTCGGCGACGTTGCCACGCTCATCGGCGCGCAAGACGAAGAAAGCATCGGCGTCGCCGAATTCAGCCGTTGGTGCGACTGCATCCCCTGGGAAACCTTCTGCTCCCTCACCAAGCGCGTTCCCCGCATCTACAAAACCGCCCGCCATTAGGCACCGCTGCCATCTGCCGCCGTCACTAACCTGCTCCATTTCTCTCAGCGGCCTGCGCCTACATTGAGTTCGCGCTGGCCACCGCCGGCGGATTCGCGTCCGGCAGTCTTTGCATCGCGTGGTGCGTCATGTCCACGGCCATTTCGGGTGATAACAGGGTCGTCAGCACGGATCTGCCGCCATGTCCGCTCCATATAATTGTGTCGCTCGTGCCCGCGGTAAACACCACGGTTAGCCGCGCCTGCCGCGTCGAGGAGGTGAATTCATTCGGCAGGGTCGGCGCCGGCTGCTCAGTCGCCGAATCAATGGAGCTGTAGCTCCACCGCGGCGTGATGACGAAATCGACCGGGCCGGATTCCCGATAAACATAATTACGCTGCGCCATCTCTTGCTGCAAAGTCTTGTCCACCGCTTGCGTCGCCCCACCCTCCACGCCGGTAATCGGGCTGTGCCCGCCGCCAGTCGCCGCCGCAATGGTGTAAGTCCGTTTGCCATACATCGCTTGGACGGACTGGGTATCGTTCGCGTCTTCATCGGCGGCGGCCTGCGTGCTCGCCGGCGTCGCCGGACCAACCGTTTTTACGTTGGAATCCTGGCAGCCCGTGAGCGCCAGGGTCGCAATCGTGACTATTCCAAAAATCCAAGCTTGGGAGTGTGTATGCATCGGGTAGCTTAGCACCTCTTTGGCCTGTTATCTTGAAAACCCGTGTAATTATGCATGGGTTGTTCACCCCAACCCCTTCGGCTCTTTTATTCGGCCCATGCCGGCACTCTGCCGGCTTCCCCGTCGTTACACACTTGCCCGGCCTTCCCTGCCCCTTCGTCCACCCCGCACGCACCCCGCAAAACGGCTACGGCTTGCTCGCCGCCGCCGCGGGCGCCGGCCCCGGATGCATCACCGGCAGGTTCTTCAATGCCTGCCGCACCAGCGACGTCGCCCCGTCCGGCGTCAGCGACACCGCCGTGATCGGGAACGGCGTTTCCGCGCGCCATAAAATATCCTTGCCCTTGTCATCCCGCACCACGATGGACAGCGTGATCTGCTGCAGATTCACCGGCGTCGCCGGCGGCGCCCCCATTTGCGTCTGCGTGTAAAAGGGATTCGCGCTCGTGTTGTATTGCCACGCCGCCGCGACCTGGAAATCCACCGCGCCGCTCGCCTCATACACATAGCCGTGCTGCTCGAAAATGTCGCGGATCGCCTGCGCCGCCGCCGCCGAGGCCGCGCCGCCCGCCCCCGT